>CAZABS010000007.1:0-30109 GCA_964483635.1 uncultured Bdellovibrionales bacterium | reverse complement strand
ATAGTAAAGTGGTATTACGCAGCATTCGCATTGCTGAGTCCCGGGTTCGATTCCCGGTGAGTCCACCAGACAGTATTTAACGGGGTGAACATTGCTGAGTCGGGAGTTCCCGTCTGCTGAAAGCAGAGGATGCTTCTCCCCAGGTCCACACTCAGGTGGGAATTCTCCTGCCATATTTGATCTATATGTTTCCCAAAACGTATTTTGTTGTCGGAGTAAACGGGGTAGGAAAAACGACACTTATACCGCATTTGAAAACTCTCCTCTCCGAGAGCAAATTTGAGATACACGATTTTGATGAGCGGGGAGTTCCAGATGGTGGTGGGAGAGCTTGGCGTATATGTGAAACTGAGTATTGGCTCGAGTTGGGAGAAAAAAATAAGGAAAAGGGAGTAGCGACTATTATTTGTGGATTTGCCAAGCCTCAGGAATTGGGTGATCGAGCAGAAATCATTTTGCTTGATGCGAGTGGCGCCAAAATCGAAGAAAGAATCAAGAATCGCTACTAAACGGAAACTTCTATTGTAGAACTGAATAGAACAACTGGAAAAACAGTTGAAAAATTCATCATGGACAATGTTTACTACTCCTCGATTCTCAGAAAAGAATGCCAGGAAGTGGGCTGTAAAATAGTTGATACGACACTGCTTTCTCCTGATAGAGTTGCTCAACTGGTTCGAGCTTTTCTTGAACAATAAATTCTCTCTAACTCATGAGAATTTTTGGGTAAGTTTGTAATCAAGCTGAATCTAGAACAGGGGTTGTGGAGAAAAAAGCGGAAATATCATTGGTTTCTGTTGGTCAATGATTGAGCTGTTTGCGTCGCACCGTGGAGGATGCCAAAACTTAATTATTGAGTGTTCTTGAAGGGCTTATTATTGGTGGAGTGATGGAACTTCATAGAGTCTGCCGATAGAAGTGGAAGATCTGAGGATGAGCTGCTGTTCTGCAAAGTGGACAAAATTCTTGATTTTATTTCGAAGGGTTGTTTCTTTGGATACGGTTTGCTGTTCGAGGCGCTCAGCACTGATGTATATAAAGCGAATACCGAGCAATTGCAATCGTTCAATGGTCAGGCGAGAATTGTTTTCATGAAACATGCATGAGAAATAATCAAGATGTAAATCATCCAGAACACGCTGATCATTGTTTTTGATGAAGTAGCGAATTCCAGAACCCATGACGATAATCTTGGCTTCATCATCTGTATTTATGATACGTATGGGAGGAGTAAATTCGGAAAATGAGGAAGATTCGAGTATGTTTTCTTGAGAAAACCCAGCAGCAAAGCTGAGCCACGGCGTTGAGAGGGTAAATTTGAGGCGTATGGCGAGCTGGGTGATAAGTCCGAGGAACAAAATAATCCAGAGAAGCGTACGCCACGGGCGGGAGAGTGAGGATGGTGTGAAGAGTGGTGCGATGAGTAACACTAAAAAGAGATAGCCAGGAAAACCATACCAAGGGACAAGTTCACCGAAAGAAAACCATAATCCAAAATATCCGCAGGCGGCCAGTGCGAGCAAACCGTAAGGAAAGAAAGTAATTGTTCGCGGGCTTCTCAAAAGCCAGAGAGGGAGTAAAACCAGGAAAAGAAATCCAATTTCAGAGGCGAAATTACCCACTCGGGTATTCATCGTGATATCCCATGGGGTCATGAAGATTGTCGAAATACCTACATGAGGGGAATGGTAACGAGAAAAATCTTCGAAGGCGCCAGTATGTCGGCACATCTGAGGCTCGATCCCCAAGTTCTCCCAGGTGTCTCCTGTGAGCAGTGGGGCGGTCGGCGAACTTCTTATGAGTGTTCCTAAGGTAAATGCTTCGGAGGGTGAAAATGTTACGAGATGGTAGATACACCAAGGGAGGAGTGGGAGGATGAAAAACCAACTAGCGTTGAGGTATATTTTCCAAGATCGGGACGGTGATGTTCGCTGTTGCCACAGATCAAAAAGCAAGGTGGTGAGAAATGCTCCGATGAGAAAGAGCGCAGTATATTTTATGCTCACCGCAAAACCAAAAAGGAAGGCTGTCTCAAAGAGTGATGCTGGGCGTTTGATGCGCAGCCAGCGAATCCATGAAGCGATCGCGAGACTACTCACAAAAAAGAGGAGCGTGTCGGGTTTTACTTCGAAGAAAGTGAGTGCCGCAGCCATCGGGAGTGCTAGGAAGATTGTGGTAGCTACCAGTCCCGCTTTTGCATCCACAAGTTCCTTTCCGAGAGCAAAAACCGCATATCCGCTGAGGAATAATGAGAACACACCAAAACTCATTCCAGAAAAGAGGCTATAGAGTGGGAAGGCTTGTTGGAAAACAGTAGCCAAGAGCTCGAAGGGAAATGCGTTTCCCCCAGGGATGAGTGTCGTTCGTTCAGCCATTTGGTGAACACGGTTCATATAGTACGTCATATCATCGTACCCGATTGGTGTTGGTCGCAATCCGTCTACGAGACTCGCCGATATGAGGAACAGAAGTACAACCCCCACTTCTAACCATGGACTTTTGATCCATAGGTTTCTCTCGAGCGGCGTGGTAAACCAGTTCCACCATTGAGAAAACTCCTTTCTTCCGAGCCACAAACTTACCGCGACACCGGCGAGTACCGCGGGGGTGTTGAGGAAACCGATGCTCCCGAGCAAAAGTGTGTAGAGAACCCAGGCAAACATCCCGTACGCAAGAGTAGTGAGAAATGTGAGAGAGTTGTCCTGGGGATTTTGAGTACGTCTCGGGATGAGGTTCTGAGAGAAAAATTGTCCAGCACTACGAAAAGTGAGAGTCCCGATTCCAAGTAGCAGCACGAGTGGTAGGAGGTGAAGAAAAAAAGCACCATTGGCTGACCACCATAGATGGAGGGGAATAAGTGGAAGATGAGTTGTTTCAATTGGTCGGAAAAAACTGACGATAGTAAACAAGAGCCATGCAATGAACAGACTCGCGCCGACTAGCCAGGCAGGCGAGATATTGAATGGCTGTTTAGGTCGGGAAAAACGCCAGAGCCAGGTGCCCCCAATCAAAATACATATGGTGATGAGCGGAGCAAGAAAAAATCCCCATGGATCATCATGGTTTTGAGTATGAACGATCGTCCACGAGGTGATGACGATACTGGCGTAAATGAGGAAGGCAAGGAGGGTAAGCATATCAGGGCGATCGTGCTCCCATCATAGTTGGGGAGGGGAGAATGTGCAATGTACTCTTTGTCTAGGTGATGGGATGCTGGTATGCTTGGTGTGGTATGTTTTTTTGTCGTGAAGCGGAGAGGGTAATTGGAATATGAAATATTGTGCAGCTCGCTGATCTCGAGACCTACGACTACGATCTTCCGGAGCATCTCATCAGGAAGGTGCCACTGGAAAAGCGCGACCACGCGCGGCTTTTTATTTATGATACTAGTAAAGACGTGCTGACGTATGACACCTTTGCCAATCTGGCGAAGTATCTCCCGGCGCACAGTCTCATGGTGCTCAACGATACTCAGGTGCTCCCGGCGCGGCTTTGGCTGAGGAAGGAAACTGGTGGGAAAATAGAGGTACTCATCTTGGCCAATCAAATAACAGTCCCGGAGGAAATCCCTCTGCTCGTTGATCGGAAGACGATGCCAGGACAGAAACTTTACTTTCCAAACGGAGACTTTCTCGAAATCAAACGGCAAGCGGAAAATGTATTTCTCGCGAGACTGGAAAGCACTCGAACCATGTTTTCCCTCCTCGATAAATTTGGTACTACTCCGATTCCTCACTATCTCGAAGGAGACGTAGTTTTAGAGGAGGGGATGCTTCGAAAGCGCTATCAGAGTGTCTTTGCCACAAAGGGAGCTTCCATCGCAGCACCGACGGCATCACTTCATTTTACGGAGAGTGTTTTTGATTCCCTTCGTGCACGAGAAATTGAGACGAGTACCGTGACGCTCAACGTTGGCCTCGGAACATTTGCCCCTCTCCGAGAGGAAAACTTCATAACGAAAACTCTCCATACTGAATTCGTTCACGTTCGCGAGGAATCAGCAGAGCAGATTTTTGTTGCAAAACAAGAACGAAAGCCCGTGATTGCAGTTGGTACAACGGTCACACGAACCCTTGAAGGACTCTTTTCTACGGGAGAGTATCATGCCTATCAGGGGGCGCTCAATACTTTTCTTTTTCCACCCTATCATTTTCAAGTCGTCGATATACTCCTCACAAATTTTCATCTTCCTAAAACATCGCTCATGCTTTTAGTGGAGGCTTTTCTCCAGTCGAAAGGATCCAGGCAGCAGATAACCAAGCTCTACCAACAAGCGATTGCGGAACATTTCTCCTTTTATTCCTTTGGGGATAGTATGCTCATTCTGTAGTTTTGCTTTACGAGAGCCATTTTCCTTGAAATATCATGAATAATGCTTTAAATAAGCCATTATTGATGATGATTGATGCGCCTCAAAGGATCTTGAGAGAAAAGGGAGGGTTTTGGGCTTGCCAATGAGCCAAAAAGACGCTACACTGAATTGTAAGATTTTCCCAAATGATATTTTATGAAAGTGATTCTCCGTGAAGCGGTGCCAAAACTTGGAAAGGCTGGCGATATCAAAGAGGTTCGCATGGGCTATGGTTTTAATTTTCTCTTGCCGAAAGGACTTGCAGAACTTGCTACCGAAGGTAACGTGAAGCGTGTTGGGCATGAAGTGGAGCGCCAAGCAAAGAAGCGTACCCTTGAAGGTGAAAAACTCGAGGCGGCCGTACTGAAGCTCCAGAAGAAATCGATCACGATTACCATGAAGGCTCATGACGGGAAGCTCTTTGGTTCGGTGGGGAAAACCTTGATCATTGAGGCACTCAAGAAAGAAAAAATTGATGTTGATGAAGAAGTTCTCGTCCTCAATCATCCTTTGAAATCCGTAGGATCTCACGTGGTTGAAGCAAAAGCAGGAAAAGCTGAAGCGAAATTTACTGTGATGGTCGCGGTTGAGAAATAAGAGTCGGTTTGGTTACTTTACAAGGAGCCGTATCTTCAAGAAGGGAGGTGCGGCTCCTTCTCTATGTTTTCTATATTGATATTCATACATAAATTTTATGAAAGTCAAAAAAACAATCCGGGCGAAGCGCGTGCGAGCGGTGAAGTCGTTGCGGAGAGTCAAACAAATTCCAAAATATATATTTGTCGTTGGTGGTGTGATGAGTGGTGTGGGAAAGGGGATTACCGCTTCTTCGATAGGCAAGATTCTCCAGGCACGCGGGCTCTCGGTTACCGCTCTCAAGATTGATCCCTATATCAACGTCGATGCGGGTACTATGAATCCGACGGAGCACGGAGAGGTGTTTGTCTTGGCTGATGGATATGAGACCGATCAGGACATGGGGAATTATGAGCGTTTTATGGGGCTCTCGCTCTCGCGTGAGAACTACATGACGACAGGATCTGTGTACAAAGCCGTGATTGAACGCGAACGCAATCTCGAGTATGGTGGCCGCTGTGTTCAGGTTGTTCCACATATTCCCGAAGAGGTTATTGGACGCATCAAGCGTGCCGCAGAGCATGCCAAAGCTGATGTCACTATTGTCGAGATTGGTGGAACGGTTGGTGAATATGAAAACATCCTGTTTCTCGAGGCAGTACGGATGCTCAAGATTCGCGAGCCGGAAAATGTGATAACCGTTATCGTGAGTTATGTCCCGACGCCTTCGAAAGTGGGTGAGATGAAGACCAAACCAACCCAGCACGCGGTGCGTACTCTCAATAGTGCTGGCATTCAACCGGATTTTGTGGTTGCGAGAGCTAGTCGTCCGCTCGATGAAAAGCGTAAGGAAAAAATCTCTATTTTTTGTAGTGTCGCCAAAGAGAACGTCGTGAGCGCCCCTGATGTTGAGAGTATTTATGATGTTCCCATAAACTTTGAAAAGGATCACCTGAGTACTCGCATCATCAAACGTCTCAATCTCGTTCCGCAGGGGAATAATCTCAGTCAGTGGAAACGCAAAGTTGCCTCCATCAGCCGATTTTCATCCAAGGTGCGAATTGGAATTGTGGGGAAGTATTTCAAAACCGGGGATTATGTACTCTCGGATGCTTACATTAGTGTGATCGAGTCTCTCAAACACGCTGCCTACGCCGTGGGGGTGAAGCCTGAGCTCGTGTGGCTTGATGCGAGTGAGTATGAAAAACACAGAGAGAAACTCTCTGAGCTCGCGAACTTTCACGGAATTCTCATTCCTGGTGGTTTCGGATCCCGTGGAGTAGAAGGAAAAATATTGGCAATTGAATATTGTCGCACCCACAAAATCCCTTACTTTGGACTATGCTATGGGATGCAGCTTGCGGTGATTGAGTTTGCCCGCCATGTGGCCCGCCTCACTGACGCTCATACGGTTGAAGTGGCTCCCAACACGGCTCATCCAGTAATCGATCTCATGCCAGAGCAAAAGGAAAAATTGGCTAAGAGCGAATATGGTGCAACGATGCGTCTCGGTCATTACCCAGCACTCCTTCGTGGTGGAACAATTGCTGAAGTGGCATATGGTGAGAAGCGCATATTGGAGCGTCATCGCCATCGCTATGAAGTCAATCCAGCCTATATCGCACGTCTCGAACGAGCAGGCCTCGTCTTTTCTGGGACTTCACCCGATAAACGACTGATGGAAATCGCCGAACTTCCTCGAGAGAAACATCCTTTCTTTCTCGGAACCCAGTATCACCCAGAGTTTCAGTCATCTCTCCTCGCCCCGCACCCACTCTTCGTCGCTTTCCTCAAAGCCGCCCGCGATCAGAAGAAATAAGTTCTGATCCTACCGGCGAAGCAAGGCATTGACTAAATAGCACATGTGTGCTATTTTTTCATTTCCGTAAGCTTACGGAAATCGTGTTGCCTCTGACGATACAGAGTTGCTCTTTGAGGAGTTGGACATGCAATCGAGTGGAAAAACGTTGCCCCTTCACCTGATGGGCGACCATCAGATTGCTTCGGACATCAGCTTGCCCACGAATCCTGAATTGTTCGATCGTGTTCTTACGCGAGAGCAAGTGATCGCCATTTACACGGCCGTCGGTCGAGAAGAGCTGGAGCAGCTCGCTTCCGTTGCTCATGACACTGAACCTAACCCGGATTACGCGGCTGTGGCTGCACAGGAGGGGCGGGATCTCGAGATTCTTTTCCGGTCGATCCGGCAGGTGACTGACAAGAGTCGGCCGTGGATCATGGGATTCGCCTCAGACTTCGCCAAGGGGTTGCTGGTGTATGTCGACAACCTATAGTTCGAGGAAGGAGAACCGATGAGTACCTTGGAAAAAATCCTCAAGTGCCCTGCCTGCAAATGGGAAGGGCGTCGTGTCATCGAGACCCTCAGACCACAGCCTGACTTCAAGGGATTTACCTTCCTGATTGCAGTCGGACTGCGTGGGGTCAAGTGTCCTCAATGTGGCAAGGACACCGTTCCGATCACGAAAGAGCTGGTGTCTTGATCCAGAGGACACGGCAGGTGAGGTGGGTGCGGACATTTCGGCGAGCGCACGACCTACGGGTACGGCGCTTTTTTTATACTAAAACTCGATTTATTTCCCTCATCATTTTCCCAATACTTCCCAAATCTAGAGTTCTAAGTTTGTCCACTAGGGGGAGCCAAATATAAAACAAAGAGCTCTCCGTCATGGAGAGCTTTTTGTTTGAGAATTGATGAAGAATTATTTCTCGCTCGGGACGACGGAGACGTAGGTGCGGGAAACGAGTTTTCCAGTAAAAGCCTTCACTTTTTTCGTCACAAACTTCACCTTTCCGCTGACGAGAGCAAAGAGTGTATCATCTTCACCGCGCTTCACATTTTTCCCAGGATGAAACTTGGTGCCACGCTGACGAACGAGGATATTGCCGGCTTTGGCCAGCTGATCCCCATAAATTTTAACACCGAGTCGCTTTGAGATTGAGTCACGACCGAGGGCGGTTGATCCGCCTGCTTTTCTGGTTGCCATAAGGGTAACTTTCGATTAGACTAGTGAGTTCCAAACGGGACTTGCCTAGTATAACACATATTCAGGGAGTGTCAATTCGGGCTATGGAAACACTACAAATGCTACGTAAGCGGATAAAGACATGGTGGGGGAATTTCGGTGGGAGGATCTTTCTTGGTCTCTCTTTTCTCCTGATTGGCGGTTTTGCCTTCTTGGCGGGAAAAGTCTCTCAGGAGATTCGCCCGGTTGAGCCGCTGGTGATTTCGGTACCGAGTGAGATTCCAGAGGCGAAGCCTGTTGAGAAATACGTCGTTGCTCCTGAGCCGAGTTCTGAGAATACTCCTCCGAAACCTGAGACTTCTGTTCAAAGTCAGTGTGCCTATGTGGGAAGTCGAAAATCGAACAAATATCACCTCCCGACTTCACGGTGTGCCAAACAGATCAAAGCAGAAAATAAAGTATGTTTTGCTGATCTCGCCGCTGCAGAAATGAAAGGGTATCTTCCGGGGTGTCTTTCTCAGTAGGAAAAAAGCATATCTTCATGGCATAATGAAGATATGTCATCAGCACCTCTTTCGCATCATGAAATCTATAGCCGATCCAAGGTTCGTTTCGTGACAGGCCTTTCATTTGGGCTTGGTTTTCTTGATGCCTATTTCATTTATCTCGTGTCGTCCTATTTTTCAGAAGTGGGTGGGAGTGAGAGGGTGGGAGTTTTTTACTTTATTGTCTTTAGTTTAGCGTTTGTCGTCTTTTTTTACCTGGGTCGCTTCTTGAGGAAGATAGGGCATATTCGGCTGCTCCTTCTCTTATTTATGCTCTTGATCGGTTGCAGCGCCTTCCTTTCGGTGCGTGATCCGTCATGGATTGGGAGTGGAGTGCTCCTCCTCTTTCTGGTTATCAATAACATGATGTGGACGGTCATGGACGTGGTACTCGAGAGCTTTTCAACTGATCAGGTTTCTGGAAGGGTTCGTGGACTCTATCTTGCGGTACTTAATACTGGATTTCTCTTTGCGCCGTTTCTCTCGACCTTGACGCTTGGACGTTTTGGATATGGTGGAATTTTTCTGGTACTGACTATCGGCTACGGGCTCATTTTTGTGTTGGCTCTCGTTGGACTGCGTGATGGACGAAAGATTGAGGTTGCACCACTCCGGCTCATGCATTCGTGGCAGCGGTTTCGACAGGAGCCAAACCTTTTTCGAATTTATCTGGTTTCACTGGCGCTCGAGTTTTTCTACGCGATTATGGTGGTCTATATGCCAATCTATCTCACTACTCATTTAGGTTTTTCCTGGGAGCAGCTTGGGATTATCTTTACTATCATGCTCCTTCCATTTGTCTTTCTCCAATATCCAATAGGTGTCTTGGCGGATAAACGGTATGGGGAAAAGGAGATGATTCTCCTCGGCCTCTTCATCATGGGAACTGCGACGCTTGGATCGATCATGTTTGATTCGAAAAGTATCTTTCTGTGGGGAACGCTCTTATTTTTGACGCGGGTAGGATCAGCTGCTCTCGAAGTGCTTCGTGATTCCTATTTTTATAAGCAGATTACTGCTTCTGATACCGATGTAATAGTATTTTTTCGGACGGCTCGTTCGATTGGAAATATGTTGGGTGCATTCCTTTCGGTTGCACTACTCCTTTTTTTTCCGCTGGCGAATCTTTTTTGGTTAGTGGGAGGGGTAACATTACTCACGCTCTATCCAGCTCTCCGTTTGGTTGATACTACGAGTGAGCACGATCGGAGTGCCCGAAAGAGATGATGTTTGAGCACCGGGTTTCCCTATGCTAAAATAGCTATGGGAAAGCCATTATGACCTATCAAGTACGTCTGCGGGAGTTTGAGGGTCCCCTCGAGCTTCTGTTACACCTCATTGAAAAAGAAAAACTCGATATTACCAGGGTGAGCCTCTCAAAAGTAGCTGATCAGTATCTTGACTACTTGCGAAGCGAAGAAAATATTACCCTCGGACATCTCGCGGAGTTTCTTTCTATTGCTGCCCGTTTGATTCTTCTCAAATCGAGAGCGCTCTTGCCGCTCCTTACGTTTACTGAAGAAGAAGAGGAATCTCTTGAGGATCTGGAGCACAAACTCCGCGAATATCAACGTTTTCGCCAGGCAGCCATGACACTTGGGAAACTTTTTCGTCAGGGGCGAGCGGTATTTCCTCGGGAGCGCTCATGCGTTTCAACGATTGTTTTTCATCCACCAAAACACCTTACGGTAACAGAACTTACTGAGGTCTTTGGAGGTGTGCTTGGAGAAATCCCCGTGTATGAACCCCTTGAGAAAGAGTCTATCGGTGAAATCATTACACTCGAACAAAAGATCCTCCATCTCCAAGAGAGTCTCTCAGAAAGAATGGAAACCTCCTTTCGAGCACTTACAGAACATGTGGAAAACAGGGTAGAAGTGATTGTCGCTTTTTTGGCACTCTTAGAGCTTGTGAAACAACGTTTTGTGGTGGTTGATCAAGGAGCTCATTTTTCAGATATTAAAATCTCTCGAATTTCTTCATCAGTGGGAACAACTCTATGACCGAGCCAACACTTCACCAACAAATCGAAGCCCTCCTCTTTGTAAGCGGAGAACCGCTCGAAATAACGCATCTCGCAAAGATTCTTGAACGCCCCAACGTTGAAATTGAAACGGCGCTCAGGGAACTTCATGATAAGTATCAACATGATCCTCTGTCTGGGCTCATGCTTCTTGAACACGATGGAAGCGCGGAGCTCGTTACCCGAAGTGAATGTTCCCGTGTCGTAGCAGCCTTTACTCAGTCGACACTCCAAGAGGATCTTTCAAAGGCGGCACTTGAGGTCTTGGCGATTGTGGCGTATCGCGCACCCATCACCCGAGCTGAAATCGAAGCGATCCGGGGAGTGAATTGCAGTTTCACGCTCAGAAATCTCCTCCTTCGAGGGCTTGTAGATCGATTTGATAATCCAGAAGATAGTCGTGAATATCTCTATCGTCCAACTGTGGCACTCATCGAGAAATTAGGGCTTGGGCGTATCGAAGATCTCCCGCAGTACCAAGAGCTCAGACAGGATGAGCGGCTGACAGCTGTGCTTGAAACGGATATGCCACAGAGTGTGCCATCAACAGAAATCGAAAAAGAAAAGTCTTTATGATACGGATCTTCATTCTTTTGTGTGCACTCTGTGCTGGCGCCCTTACCTGGGTTGTTCGTGAACAGCCGTATCTTCTGAGTATGACTGGGCTACATTTAGAGTCCCTCATGCAATTTTTACCCAAGGAATCATCCGAAGGGGTTCCAGCTCTGGAAAATGAGGATGAACCTTTTGTTACCGAAAATCGGTCGCTTTCTACGACCTTTCGGCCAATTTTGAAAAGTTTTGCTCCAGAGCTATCTGTCCCGACAGCTCATGCCTCGGTTATTGTTGATGGAGAAACGGGGGAATCTCTCTATGCTCGACATGCAGATGAACGTCGACAGATTGCTTCACTGACAAAGCTTTTTACCGCGTTGATCGTTGTTGAGCGCATCAATAATCTTGATACTGTCGTGACCATTGATGAGGAGGCCGTGTTTGCTGAGGGGACTCGTATTGGTTGTCCTCGAACGGGCTTCTGTAATGGTGAGCGTCTTCATCCGGGTGAGCAGTTGACGGTCAAGGATTTACTGCACGCAGCTCTCATGAATAGTGCTAATGATGCGGCCATTGCGCTTGGGAAGCATCTTGGGGGAACACAGGCGGGATTCGCAGCCATGATGAATGAGCGTGCACAGGAGCTCGGACTCACGAATTCGCATTTTTGCACTCCATCCGGTTTGGAAATTGATGGCAAAGAGTCTGAATGTTATTCGAGTGCTCGTGATATTGCTCGGATAGCGACGGAGGCGCTCGAACATGAAGTTTTGTGGGAGATGATGCAACATGAAAAAATGTATATAGTTTCGGTGAATGGTGACTACACACATGAAATCTTCAATACGGATCAACTTCTTGGCCAAATGCCGAACCTCGTGGGAACGAAAACGGGATTCACACCGCTCGCGGGATATTCGCTTTTAGCGGTTGCAACTGATCCGACCGGGAATCACCAAGTTGTTGCGGTGGTCCTCAATGATCCGTATCGTTGGCAGAGCATCCAATCAATGTTTAATTGGAGCTTTCACGCTTTTGATTGGATATAAAAACTTGTCTATGGAAACACTGCAATTTGCTCAGATCCAAAACGTGCCGCTCATTATGAACGTGATGAAGGTTTTGACCACGGGACTGCTCGCTTTTTTTCTCGCGTTTCTCATTACGCCGCTCTGGACACACCTTCTCTACAAGTATAAATTTGGAATTCGCATCAAGGAGAAAGATGTTGATGGTGGTCAGTTGACCTACGTTTCACAAATGCACGCGTGGAAAGCGGGCACTCCGACGATGGGTGGGGTGATCGTGTGGGCGTCTATCCTCATTCTTATTTTTGCTTCAGAATATCTCTTTCCTTTGATAGCTGATTGGACAAATACCAATTTCATTGCCCGACTTGATTTTCTCAAGCGATCGCAGACATGGCTCCCGCTTTTCACCCTCGTGATGGCGGGCATTTTGGGACTGGCTGATGATTACATGAGCGTCCGCGGCAAAGGTGGTAATAAAGGTGGGGGCATGCGTTTTCTTTTTCGTTTTTGGTACCTCTTTGTGATTGCAGGGCTTGGAGCGTGGTGGTTTTACTCAAAACTTGGTTGGGATACGATTCACCTTCCTGCTATTGGAGACTTTACTATTGGATGGTGGTATATCCCCTTGTTCTTATTTGTGATTTTATTTACCGCTATCTCATCCAACGAAACTGATGGGCTCGATGGTCTCAATGGCGGAGTACTCCTCATAGCATTCAGCTCATTTTCCTTGATTGCTTTTATGCAGAACCGAGTTGATCTCGCAAGTTTCTGTGCTGCTGTCTCGGGGGCCTTGCTTGCGTTTCTCTGGTTCAATATTTATCCGGCGCGATTTTTTATGGGTGATACAGGAGCGATCGCTCTTGGGACGACTCTTGGTGTTGTCGCGATGCTTACGGATTCTGTTATGGCACTTTTTCTCATTGCGTTTATCTACTCACTTGAGTCTGGTAGTGTGGCTCTTCAACTGATATCGAAGAAATTTTTCCACCGGAAGATATTTTTGGCAGCTCCTCTCCATCATCATTTCGAAGCTCGGGGGTGGCCAGAGCCAAAAGTGGTGATGCGAGCATGGATATTTACGGCACTCACAGCACTCATTGGAGTAATGGTGGGTATTCTCGGAATGGGACTGTAATTCATTTGAAATACACAAACGTATGGCGATGCGGAGTCTTGCAGAAATGGCAGTAGCGGGGAAAAAAGTATTAGTTCGAGTTGATTTTAATGTTGAACTCGATGATCGGGCACATATCCAAGAGGGATACCGTCTTGAAGTGGTGAAAAATACTCTGAAATATCTGCTTGATAGTGGAGCCGGATCGATCGCCCTCCTTTCTCATTATGGACGTCCCGAAGGTACACCGAATGCAAAATATTCTCTCTCGCGGCTTCGAGATGAGGTTGAGCGAGTCCTAGGTCAGCCAGTTGTTTTTGTAGATGTCTGTTTTGGCGAAAAAGTATCAACTGCTCTCCAGTCACTTCCGCAAAGGTCGCTTCTTTTGTTAGAGAATGTTCGTTTCCATGCGGAAGAGGAAGCAAATGATGCTCAGTTTTCTCGAAATGTAGCTGCACCATTTGACCTTTTTGTGAATGAGGCATTTAGCGCTTCACACCGTGCTCATGCTTCCATCGTGGGAATTCCACAGTACTTGGAGTCATGTGCGGGGTTTCGATTCATTGAAGAGGTGACGCAGCTTTCGGAATTACGCGAGTCACCCGCACGACCAGCTGTGGCTATTATCGGGGGTGCAAAAATTGAAACGAAATTACCGCTTATCCGAGCGATGGAAGAGACGTATGATTGTGTTCTGGTAGGAGGGAAAATAGCCAACGAAGCAATCGATCAAAAAATTGAATTTGGCGAGAAAGTTCTCCTGCCAAAGGATTTTGACTCAGATCAACGGCTTGATATCGGACCTCATACGGCCGCTTTTTATGCAGAGATTATCAAAAAAGCAAAAACGATTGTGTGGAATGGTCCGATGGGAAAGTTTGAAGAGAAACCCTATGATTTTGGAACACAGATGATTTTGGCAGCCATTTTGGAAAGTGATGCCTTTGTTGTCATTGGTGGCGGTGAGTCTCTCGCCGTGCTCGAAAAAGCCGGCGTATTTAGTAAAATTGGTTTTGTTTCAAGTGGTGGTGGAGCAATGCTCGAGTTCTTGAGCGGTAAAGCGCTTCCGGGAATGACAGCACTCGAGGCAGTATAATTCGTAATACCTTGATGATATGGCAACTCTTGTAGAAATAGCAGGGCGAGAAATTCTAGATTCGCGGGGCAATCCAACGGTCGAAGCATGGGTTCGGCTCTCCGATGGAACCGAAGCTACATTTGGTGTGCCGTCCGGAGCATCCACGGGTACTCATGAGGCACATGAGCTTCGTGATGGGGATCCGAAGCGCTTTGGTGGTTTAGGAGTTTTGAAAGCGGTTGAAAACGTCAATGGAGAGATTCGCGATGCCGTGCTTGGGCTGGAGGCAAATGACCAGCAGCTCGTGGATGAGACACTCCAGAAACTTGATGGGACATCAAACAAGGAACGTCTGGGAGCGAATGCCTTGCTTGGGGTATCACTTGCAGTAGCAAGGGCATCGGCCATATCACAAGATATTCCTCTGGCAGACTGGATCGAAGAACTTTCGGGAGAAAAGCGCAAAGTGAAATCCTTTCCAGTACCGATGTTCAATGTGCTCAATGGTGGAAAACACAGTGATTCCGGTCTCGCGATACAGGAATTTAAAATTATTCCAGCAGGGATCACCGGGTTTGATGAACAACTGCGGGCGGGAAGCGAAATATTTCATGCGCTCAAGAAACTCCTTGAAGAACGTGGGCAGGCGACCGGGGTTGGTGACGAAGGTGGTTTTGCCCCTCATCTCGAGAGTCACACTCAGGCTCTCGAGTATCTAGCAGAAGCTATTGGATTGGCTGGATATGAATTGGGGAAACAAATTTTCCTCGGGCTCGATGTGGCTGCGGACTCGTTTTATAATGCCAGTGACGCGACGTATCTTCTCAAGCCAGAAAATGTGACGTTATCACGTGAGAGCTTGGTAAATTTGTATCGTGAATGGATTCAGAAATTTTCTCTCGTTTCCATTGAAGATGGACTCCAAGAAGATGACTTTGAGGGGTGGGCTCTCATGCGAGAGAAACTTGAAAAAGAGTCGACCGCCTGGGGAAAGCCGGTTTTGTTAGTCGGGGACGATCTTCTTGTGACCAATGTCAAGCGCCTTGAACAAGCGATAGCTGTAAAAGCCTGTAATGCAGCGCTCATCAAAGTGAATCAAATTGGAACACTGACAGAGACGCTCGCCTGCATGCGATTGGCTCATACGCATCAGATGGCGACCATGATTTCGCATCGCTCTGGTGAAACGACTGACGACTTTATCGCAGATCTTGCTTTCGGTGCAAGTTCCGAATTTATCAAAAGTGGTTCTCTCTCGCGCGGTGAGCGTTTGGCAAAATACAATCGTCTCTTGAAACTGTATCTCGAAAACAAAAAATAATTCAACTACATCTATGTCACGCGTTATCTGTATCGGATCGACGTCAAAGGATATTTTTTTTCCAACGGATGAGGGAGTAATTCTTGAAACACCAGAAGATCTTCGTTCACAAACAAAAGTAGCGTTTGAACTTGGTGGAAAATTTCGAACCAAAGATAGGCATGAAGCGGTGGGAGGGGTAGCTGCCAATGTGGCTCAAGGGCTGGTTCGATTGGGTATTCCCGCAGAGTGCTATAGCAAGATCGGGCATGACGAAATCGGTTCGTGGATTCAAAAAGAATTAACACACAACGAAGTTGATACTCGGCTCTTGGCTATTGATCCCCAAGTTAAGAGTGATCTTTCAGCAATTATCGTGATCGAACAGACTGGAGATCGGATTATTTTTCATAATCGCGATGCAAACGAAAAACTTGAAATTGAGGAGGAAAAGCTTCGGGGTGCGGAGTGGTTCTATATCAGTGCTCTCAATGGCCCATGGGAAGAAAATCTCAAAAAAATCCTCCAGATTGCCCGTAAAGAACGGGTGAAAATAGCACTCAATCCTGGGCAACATAATTTAAAAGGAAATCCTCGGCTCATGGCACAGATACTCCGTGATGTTGAAGTGCTTCTTCTGAATAAAGATGAGGCGATCGAACTCTTGATGGCGGTGCATCCAGAGCTCTCTCCAAAGGAACTGAATGATGAAAAGTCTCTCTTGAAAACACTTCATCAGGAAGGAGTGCCCATGATTGGTTTAACGGATGGGAAACGTGGGGGGTGGGTTTCGGACGGAAAACAGGTTTATCATGCCGAAATCTACGAACCACATGGATTGGTGGATACAACTGGCGCTGGGGATGCGTTCGGGTCGGGTTTCTTCTCCGCCTATCTCCACCGTTTTTCGCTCGATCGTATCTTACAGCACGCTATCTCCAATGCCGGATCAGTGGTGGGATATTACGGTGCTTCCAAAGGATTGCTTACCCCACATGAAATAGAAGTATCCCTGAAGAACATTCCGGTTATCTCCCAATAAGGAAGGATAATAGAAGTCCGAGTAGAGTAATGCTATACTATAATTAAAATACTACTTCTTTTTTGTTTGTATGGGGCTATTTTCACGCCTACCATGGGGTGAACAATCCGATCTCCTCTTAGCGCTCGACATTGGCACCGAAGTTGTCAAAGCGCTGATTTTTCGAGTTGATAAAGTCAATCGAAAGGGTGTGGTGATTGGTGTGGGAAGAACCGCTCAAAAGGTGGGGAATATGCAAAGTGGAGCGGTTTCTGATATTAAGGGGGTTATTGTTTCGGCTCGTGAAGCTATTGAACAAGCGAAAACCAAAGCCGGAATTAAACATATTGAAAAAAGTATTATTGGTATTGCGGGGGAGCTCGTCAAGGGGACTACGACGACGGTTCACTATGAGCGTGTCAATTCTGAAGTGAAGATTGGCATGGCAGAATTGAAACTCATTATTGATAAGGTGCAAGAAAAAGCCTATGAGCGAATCAAGAAGCAACTCGCCTGGGAAACAGGTCAAGATGAGATAGAAGTCAAACTTATTAATGCTGCTATTGTTGACGTGCGGATTGACGGGTACCATGTGGTGAACCCTTTTAATTTTCAAGGAGGAGACGTCTCCATGAGCGTTTTCAATGCATATGCACCGATGATACACCTCGGAGCGCTCCAAACGATTGCAGATGAACTTGATCTCGATCTTCTCTCAATTGTGGCTGAGCCGTACGCAGTTGCTCGCTCAGTAGAGGTTGAAGACATGTTGGATTTTAGCGCTATTTTTATTGATATTGGCGGTGGTACGACTGATATTGCGGTGGTACGAAATGGTGGACTCGAAGGTACAAAGATGTTTGCTCTTGGAGGACGAGCCTTCACAAAGCGTTTGGCGCAAGAATTTCAGGTGACGCTTGAAGTGGCTGAGCGAATGAAAATTGATTACTCCCAAGGACGACTCAGAAAAGAAGATGCAGCAAGGATTACTGCTCTTTATACCGATGATTGTCGCGTTTGGCTTGGTGGAGTCGAGCTTTCCCTTATGGAATTTGCTGAAACAGATTTTCTTCCATCGCGCATTTTCTTATGTGGCGGAGGATCAGCGCTTCCAGGTATAAAGCAAGCTCTATCAACACCGGAATGGGCGAAGGCTCTTCCGTTTGCGAAACCACCTCAAGTTGGTTTTCTCCAGCCACGAGATATTGTTCGTATGCAAGATGAAACGGGAGAGCTCTTGAATCCACAAGATATCACCCCGCTGGGATTGGCGCATCTCGCACTCTTGGATGCTCTGGAAGAAGAAAAAATGCTGACTGGCATTCTCCAGAGAAGCATGGAATCATTAGAGAAAAAATAAAAGTTAGTATGGCTATTACTCACTACATTGAAAGTGACGAAGAAATAATTTCTGCCGTTGGTCGGCTTCGGAAGGCTCATGAAGCAGAAAATATTTTTGTGTTCCCAAAACGAGCACTTATCCTTCAAAGTATTGTCAACCTCAAACTGCTTGAGCGAGAGGCACGCAAACTTGGAAAGCAAATCATTGTGGTAACTCAGGATGCTGAGGGAAAACTCTTAGCAGAAAAAGCAGGATTCCTGACAAAACAATATCAAGAAGATATGATGCGGGGAGAGCAGTCTACAACGGCTCGCTTTACCGTAAAGCACGGCGAAGATATTCCGCTTCCAGTTTCCGAATCCAAGTTTCATCCCCCTCGATCTCAGTCACTTGGTTCCTCTGATTTTTATGGACATGCCAATGATGAGACTTCAGTACCAGCTGTCCCAGTCTCGCCAATTTCTTCGCCAAGAACGGTTACAAGCGAATCACGTTCACTGCGTATTCGCAATGCCAGTCCACCCCAGCAGACGAGTTTAAATTCACTACGCGCACTAGAAGCAGTGCGACAACCAAGAGCGGTGCATATGCGGCCGAGTTATCAAAGCGAGCCGTCGCCACAGCGTGATTTTGGTTCGAATCGTCCCGAAGAGACTGACGAAGAGCGTCAAGCAAAACTCCAGCGTTTTTTGAATGGAACGCGCGAACCAGGATTGTCCAAGAGCACCTCGGAATCTCGTGTCGAAAAAAATCAGCCCCTTGAGTCTTTGCAGGAAGAAGCGGTTCCGTCACGAGTTGCGCCGTGGATTTTTGGGGCATTGGGAACGTTTTCGCTCCTGGCACTTCTTGGCGCAGTTATTTTCTTAATTTTACCGAAGGCTGAGGTGACGATTATTCCTCAAAACGGAGAGGAAAAAATTTCTCTTCAGGTAATGGGTGCAACGGTGGTATCTGACACCACAGAAAAAGTCGCCGTACGAAAGATTGAAAGAGATCTGAGTGTAACGATCAATGATGATGCAACGGGTCAGACGGTGACCGGAGTAGGAAAAGCTCGCGGAACAGTCATTCTGACAAATAATTTTAGTACTGCTGCTCAGCCCCTGGTGGCAACAACGAGACTCTTAGCGTCCAACGGAAAGTTGTTTCGTATGGTGGAGGGTGCGACAATCCCCGGCATGGGAGAAAAAAATGGTACAAAGGTTCCGGGGGTTATTGAAGTGAGTGTTGTGGCAGATGAGACGGGCGAAAGTTTTAACATCGAACCTACTGATTTCCGTATTCCGGGGTTTCAGGGAGGGTCAAAATATGATGCTATTACCGGAAAATCGGTTCGTGTGATGACGGGTGGTGGTGGAGGGAGTGTAACTGGATCAAAAAGTGTGAGTAAAACCGATCTCGAACGCGCTGATCAAAAAGCTCGGGATCAAGCGCTCCAGTCGTTCCAAAGTGAAGTTATGTCTACCTTAGCTTCTGGTGAATATCTACTCGAAAAAAGTATTGATATTGTTTCGAATGGCGAAGGAATGGCACCAGCCCTCGGAAGCACCATTGAACATTTTGATTACACTGCGCGATATCATGTTCGAGCGTTTGTCGTTTCGGAAAATGATTTGAAACAACATTTTGAAACCGCATTGAGTGAGCGGCTTCGAGCAGATATGACTCGCCTGAAGCCGGTTTCCTGGGATATCCACTATACCGCACTACTTCCGAAATTTGATGAGGGTACCGTTGAAATGAATATCGAGGCAACAGCAAAAATGCGATCAATGATCGATGTTGCGACGCTTCGATCAGAACTGCTTGGGCAAAATGAGGAGGGGATTCGGGATATTCTGAGCCGTCATCCCGAAATAAAGCGCCTCCAGGTTGATTTTAAGCCAAAAATCTTTATCGCAACGATCCCGAAAAAGGCTGATCGTGTTAGTATTCTGGTTGCAGATGAGCCCTAGGTTTGCTTGGCGGAGAAACGCTCGTTTGCTATACTGGGAACGATTTTCTGAGAGACTACCCCTATGACACAACCATCAGGAGTAAATGCGAGCGGTTCGGAACGTCGCCGACTGGAGGCTGAAATGCTCATGTATCAGGCTGATCGCTCCAAGCTTCTTCGGCAACGAACAGCGATTGAGATGGAAAAACGAGTCCTCAAAAAGGAACTTGAGGAAATGAGTCTTGCTTTGCTTCGTAAAACTGATGAGGAACAAAAAATGATCAACGATATTCAAAATACAGAGAATGAACTTTTCCGACTGAGAAAACGGTTTAATCTCCTCACGTAAATGACGAAAGAAACTTTTGTGAAGATCATGAAGAATATCCTCTCAGATCTTCCGGACATGCACTGGAATAGTGACACGGAGAGTTTGCTGCGTGATCTTGGAAGAAAATTTGAGCGGTCACTTCTTTCGGCTGAGGAAGTGGCTTTGGCAATTGAAAAGGAATTCCCTTTGGTGATGAATCGGCAGGTGGAGCATCTTATTTTGAAAGCTTTGAAGTAAAATCTATGACCCTGAATGCGCAAAATATTCGGACACGATTTTTGGAATACATGCAGAAAATGGGGCATGTACCGGTTCCGTCGGCACCGCTCGTTCCTGAGAATGATCCTACAACACTCTTTACGGGGTCGGGTATGCAGCCAATGCTTCCATATCTTTTGGGTGAATCGCATCCACTCGGGAAACGCATCGCTGATTCTCAGAAAAGTTTCCGGACTGGAGATATCGAAGAAGTTGGAGATAATCGACACACCACGTTCTTTGAAATGTTGGGAAACTGGTCACTTGGAGATTTTTTTAAAGAAGAACAGATTTCTCTCATGTGGCGTTTTCTTACTGAGGAACTCGGACTTGATCCGAAACACCTCTATTTTACCTGCTTTGCTGGGCAACCAGATCTCAAAATTCCACGTGACACAGAATCCGCAAAGCTCTGGCAATCTCACTTTCAACAAGCAGGTTTGGAAGTTGGAATAGGGGAACAGCCAGAACGTGATGGTCTTAGGGCAAACGAGCACATATTCTATTACGGAGAAAAGAAAAATTGGTGGAGTCGTGCTGGCATCCCGGCCAATATGCCGGTTGGAGAGCCTGGGGGGCCAGATACCGAAATGTTTTGGGACTTTGATCCTGAAAACGGACGTGGTCTGCATGAGTGTTCCTCCTGGAAAGATGTGCCTTGTCACGTGAACTGTGACTGTGGTCGTTTCATGGAAATTGGCAACAATGTGTTCATGGAGTACCAAAAAACAGAGACCAGCTTTGTAAAACTCAAGCAACAGAATGTTGATTTTGGTGGTGGGCTCGAGCGTCTTGCTGCAGCAACACTCAATAATCCTGATGTTTTCATGAGTGATCTGTTCGCACTCGCCAAATCGAAACTAGAGGAACTTTCAGGAAAACGCTATGCAGAAACGACGCGCACGACCTATGCGATGCGAGTTGTTCTCGATCATATCCGAGCGGCCACGTTCCTCGTGAGCGATGGAGTGTATCCATCAAATAAGGATCAAGGGTACTTTGTACGACGTCTGATCCGTCGTGCAGTGCGGTATGGAAAGGATCTTGGGATACCCCCAGTATTTACTCAACAGCTGGCAATGTGTTTTATTGAAACATATTGTGATGCTTATCCAAGACTTCGCGATCAAGAACAATCCATTGTAAATGCTCTACTCGAGGAAGAAACAAAGTTTAATAAAACCCTCGAAAAGGGAATTCGGGAGATTGAGGAGCGTATGAGGAGGGGTTCTCTTTCCGGTAGTGACGCTTTTGAGCTTTTTGCCACCTATGGATTTCCATGGGAAATGACCGAGGAATTGGCGCGAGAAAAAGGCTATTCCGTTGATAGGGCGGCTTTTGAATCGGAATTTAAAAAGCATCGTGACCTCTCCCGCACTGCAAGTGCTGGAAAATTTAAGGGAGGCCTTGCTGATCAGAGTGCCAAAGTGACTGCTTATCATACCGCGACTCACCTCATGCTTGCCGGGCTTCGCCGAGAGCTTGGAGAACATATTCATCAGGCTGGATCCAATATCACGGGAGAGCGTACTCGGTTTGATTTCACTCATGGAGAAAAAGTTTCCCGAGAAATTCTTGATCGAGTCGAAACTTATGTAAATACCGCTATTGCGAGCGGAGCAAAAATTACAACGACCGTCATGGAAAAAGAAGCTGCCAAACAAGCAGGAGTTGAGGGAAGTTTTTGGGAGAAATATCCTGAAAAAGTTACAGTTTATCAGGTGGAAGATGCACAGGGAAAAGTGTATTCACGAGAGCTTTGTGGTGGTCCACACGTGAAAACCACGGCTGATATTGCCGCTTTTGGAAAATTCAAAATTATTAAAGAAGAAGCCTCATCAGCTGGAGTGCGACGTGTAAAAGCAATTTTGGAGTAGAAAATTCGCATTTAGAGAAATCTGATTTATACTGAGTGTATCTCAGCTCGCGAGGAGGAGAAGATGTCACTGAAACAGAGTCGAGGTATTCGGAAAAACAGAAACAAAACTCAATCTAAACGAGAATCACCTTGCTGGATTGATCTCCAGTGGGGTGTTGTGAGTCTAGAGCCCCTGATTGAACCAACCCGCAAAGAGTTGCAACGACTTCTTGAAGTGGAGCCGCTGTTTCCTCCGAAAAAAAGTTGAGCCCCGTACGCGATTGATTGCGTCGGGGCTCGTGTTGTCTCATGTAGCCTCTCCTTAGGCTGCCAGTTCAAGGAGCGCGAACACTTCTTGGACTCGCCCGAGTGGCATCCTGATGGGAAAGAAGAGATCTTCTTGCCCATTGTTTCCAACTTTTCGAAGCGGACTCCGAACCGGCAGGGCTTCGAAACATCGGAATCCGCGCCGTTCGAGAGCTCGGAGATAGCGTTCCCGGATCGTCATGTAGACAAATTCGATCTGCATCTCTACGAGCCAACTGAGCATGAACCCGTACAAAGCGTTCATGTGAGCTCTTCCTTCGGGGAGGGTGAGCATCCGCGAGATTTCGATGCCATTGTCTGGCACCACGTGATTTGAAAGATATTCTTCGACCGGAAGCTTCCCGATGAGGCGCCGGAGGAGAAGGCGGCATCCTGCCACGACTCGTCCATCCTTCTCGAGGACGATGTAGGGTGCGTTTGGATCGAACTCATCGTGCTCACGGTGCTCCGAGTTAGCGCACTCCCAACCCGTCTCGATGACGAAGCGTTGGTAGCGAGCCTTCTCAAAGCTTGTCCGCAATCCCGCCTGGTTTGCTGAAGGGGAGAGCACATGCAAGCGAGCATGTCCATTTACCACCATCTGGTGTGCGTGTTTCATGGTTCTACTCCCACGTGAGCCGCATGCCTTCCCCGGGTAAGGGGAATGCGATTTTCGGGGCTCCACGGGAGCAAACCACCACCTACATAAAGGTTGTTAAATAACATATAATTCTACGCTGAAATCAATACCTTGTCAATAGATCAAAGATTGAACAGCGAGGGCTTGACGGAGCTAAAAAATTAGGCTACAGTACGGAGGTATTTACACACTATTTTTATGATTGCTATAATCCAAACTGGTGGGAAACAGTACAAAGTCTCACAAGGTGACACGGTTAAAATCGAGAAACTTGAGGTAGAATCTGGAAAGACCGTAAAGTTTGAGACTCTTTTCATTGGTGACGAAACGGCTGTACAGGTAGGCGCTCCGATTCTCAAAGGAGTAGTTGAAGGAAAAGTGCTCGGTGAAGTCCGCTCGAAAAAAGTCACTGGTATTCGGCACAAAGCCAAGAAGCGCGAACTCACTCGTTACGGTCATCGCCAAACTTATACTGAGGTAGAAATTACAAAAATTTCAGCCTAAAAGTCTTCAGAAATTTCAAAGCCCGCCAGATGTTCCTGTGCGGGCTTTTGCTTGCTTGGGTTGCTCGCGCCTAGAGTGCCGCGAGATCAGCAGCCGTGAAGCGGAGGATTTGCCGTCCGCGGCGCCTGGAACGTTTCGATTGTGGCGGTGGCACCACGACTGGGTAGAGGTCGTTGTATCTGTCACCGTACAGCACTTCGCCCGTGATGAGACTGTCGTTTTCAGTCGAAGAGCAGGTCGGTCCAACTGTTGGGGATTGCGATTGGTCTTGCATGTTTCCTCCTGTTGGGGGGTGGTTGGCAGCCGTGCAGCGTTCGCTCCACGTGGCGCTCAAAGAATGCGTCCTCAGGTGATGCGAGTGTGGTGGGACTCGAAGATCGATGAGGCATTCCTTCCTGAAGAGCCACCCACATTGGTGTGAAAAAATCATTCACGGTTCGCTCCTGTTTGATCATTTATTAAACAAGAAACTCCACGAGGAGCTCATCTTGGTAACTTTCTTATATGTGATTATACCAATTCTTGACGATTTGTCAAGGATGAGGTGAGAGTCACTTCGTCGACGTATTCAATATCGCCACCCGTCGAGAGACCCCTGGCGATGCGGGTTACTCGCACGTCAGTGTCTTTGAGTTTTGTTTTGAGATAGAGTGCGGTCAGGTCGCCTTCGGTGGTTGGATTAGTGGCGAGAATCACTTCGCGGAGACCCCCCTGTTGTACTCGAGTGACGAGCTCGGAGAGGTGAAGTTCGGTACCGTGTTCAGATTTCCCTGGATCAAGCGTCCCCCCAAGAACATGGTAGAGGCCACGGAAACTCCCGGTACGCTCGATGGCAATTACATCCATGGGTTCCTCAACGACGCAGAGGAGGGTTTGATCTCGATGTGTATCCTGACAAAACTCACAGAGATCACCCTCGGCGATATGAAAGCATTGCTTACAGGTTGAGAGATGTTTCATACTCTCGAGTGCCTCAGCAAAAGCTACGAGTTTCGCTTCGTCTTGTTTGAAGAGGTAGAGTACGAGGCGCTCAGCCATTTTTGGTCCTATGGAGGGGAGAGAGGAGAAATGTGCGATGAGATTTTGGAACGCGCGTGGGTAATGCATAACCATCTCAAAAAAGATAATATCAAAAGAAAAAATTGCTCTGCAATGGTTACTCAGTATGAGCTTTTTCGAGTGATTTAAAGGTTGTAGAATTTTCTTCAAAGTAGAGCTGAACCGATCCCACGGGACCATTTCTGTGTTTTGCAACAATAATTTCGACGATATTTTTATTGGGCGAATCCTGCTTCACTCGATCTTCGCGGTAAAGGAACATCACCACGTCGGCATCTTGCTCGATGGAGCCAGATTCGCGTAGGTCAGAGAGTTTCGGTTTTTGGTCAGGACGCGACTCAACCGCACGAGAGAGTTGTGAGAGAGCTATCACGGGAATATTGAGTTCGCGCGCGAGTTGTTTGAGGCCACGAGAAATCTCTGATATTTCTTGGACGCGATTATCGCCCGAACGAGATCGACCTTCCATGAGCTGGAGGTAGTCGATGATGATAAGTCCGAGATTGTGTTCGGCCTGGAGTCGCCTCGCCATGGTACGCATTTCCATGATATTGAGGCTGCCGGTGTCATCAATATAGATAGGTGCTTCGGAGAGTATACCCATCGCATCAGATATTTTTTCAAAATCATTACCGGTACCCTCACTTCGGAGTTTTCCTGTGCGCAGTCGCCACAAGTCAACGCCCGCCTGAGCGGAAAGCATACGATCGATGAGTTGATCGGCGGACATTTCAAGAGAGAACACTCCAACGGGAATCTTGGCATAGACGCCCACTTGGCGAGCGATATCAAGAGCAAGGGAAGTCTTTCCAATTGATGGACGGGCGGCGAGAATGACGAGATCGGATTTTTGAAGGCCAGCGAGGAGATTGTCGAGATCAGCGAAATGTGTCGGGACGCCTCGCATGGTTTGATCACTCTTGTGGAGTTCATCGATACGTTCGAAGGCTACTTCCAAAATTGATTTGATGGGTACAAAATCTTGCTGGATGTACTTCTGTGAAACTTGAAAAATTTTCTGTTCAGCGTCATCGAGCACTGCTTGGACGTCCTCACCATCGGTATATCCCATCTCGACGATTTCCGTAGCTGAAGCTATCAAACGCCGAAGGAGAGCTTTCTTTTGGACGAGCTTGGCATAGTGAACGATGTTTGAAGCGGTAGGAACCGAATTCACGAGTGAAGCAAGGTAACCCGATCCACCCACGCGATCGAGGAGTCCGCGTTCTTCGAGGCGGTTGGCGAGTGAGAGGACATCGATAGGTTCACGCTCATCATAGAGTGCCAGCATGGCTTCATAGATGCGGTTGTGGTCATCCTTATAGAAATCACCCACCTTAACGAGATCTGCTACTCGGATGATGGCATCTTTATCAAGCATAAGAGAGCCGAGCACGGACTGCTCAGCTTCAATATTGTGCGGGGGAACCCGCAAGTGTTCAGTTGCTTTATTTGTAGCCATAAATGACATTATACCTCCCGGCTCTTGATATGGCGAGCTTGTATTGACAGAAACAGTGTTTTATACTATACTTATCATTCCCTTAACAAAAGAGGTGGATTGTGAACGCGCATACCGAGCCTTTCCTCGGTGGCGCTCGCCTCGAGGATTTTACCCCAGCGTTAGCTGATGATTTGGATGTCTTATTGTCCAGAGCATCGGCTGACGAACGGGTGTTGGTCGAGGAATATTGGCCAATCAGGAAACCGTCACCTCAGCCGTCGTGGCTCAGGATGCCAGATTCACTTGACTTGGGAGTTTTTGTATTCGAATTTTCTCCCAAGCTGGTGACGGATTTTGCGCTGATTCGCCAATGGAAGATCCGTCATGGCAAAAAGCCGAATGCTGGCTATACGGCACCGGTGACGGATGTTGCCTTCCCCCGTCAGACCAAGCTTCGCGCCTGGTCAGAGCAAGTTATTGGCGGAGAAGGAGTGCTCTACCTCCTCCCTTTGCCAACTGAGCCCAGTGAGAGTTTCTGCTCGTACGTGAAGCGGAAACTCAAACCCAGGAAGGTGGAGCGCATCGCGCTTCATCCTCGGGCAACGCTGCTCACCGACCATGGCGAGCACGGCTGGAAGAAAGGTCGCAGCGCCCTGGTGGTGGAAGTGAGCTAACGAGCTATCGATAAGAACAACTATCGATAGCTCGTTTTCGTTTCTTTCTTATTTCTTCTTCAATCGAAAACCTCCGGGAACATCTTCTACGAAGAATCCCAATGCTTCAATTTTCATGCGGAGTTCATCTGAGGTAGCAAAATCTCTCTTGGTTCTGGCGGTTTCTCGTTTCTCTGCAAGCTCACGAACATCGATCGGAATCTCAGTTTTCTCCTGGATAAGTCCGAACGCATCAAATAGGATAGTTTCAAATGTATGCCGGAGAGCGCTTGTCCGAATGGGTTCATGACTATCGAGAGCCGTATTTACTTTCTTTGCTAATTCAAGGGTCTCTGCAAGTGCTTCGGGGACATTCAGGTCGTCTTGGAGCGCATCAAGAATTCGAGCCAAAGAAGCGTTTCCATCAAAGCTAGTTGGGTTTTGTGTGCCCTCAGAAAAATCGTGCAGACGATCGAGGACAGTAAAAAGCGTTTCTCTATTTTTCTTGGCTTGCTCCAGGGCTTCCCAAGTGAAATTCATTTGACTTCGATAGTGAGCCCCAAGGAAGAGCATCCGGAGATCCATGGGCGAAAAACCTTTCTCGATGATATCTTCGAGTTTGTAAAAATTTCCTTTGGATTTGGACATTTTTTCTCCGTTAACGAGGAGGTGGCGGGTATGCAGCCAGTACCGAACAAAGAGTGCTTCATTGGCACATTCGCTCTGGGCAATTTCTGCTTCGTGATGCGGGAAAATATTGTCTTCTCCACCGGTGTGAATATCGAGCGTTGTTCCGAGAGCCGCGAGACTCATCGCCGAACACTCAATATGCCAACCCGGGTAGCCTTCGCTCCACGGGGATGGCCAGTGCATGAGGTGTCCTTCGGGAGCCTTGAGCCAGAGCGCAAAGTCCCATGGATTTTTTTTGTCAGGATGTTCTTCGAGACGGGCACCGACTTTGAGTTTATCGAGCGTATTTCCTGAGAGTTTGCCGTAGGCTGCAAAACTTGTGACATCAAAAAAAACATTGCCATGTATCGCGTAGGCGTGTCCAGAGGCGATGAGTTTTTCGATGAGAGAGATCATGCCCGAGATTGACTCGGTAGCCCGCGGATTTTTCTCAGCCGGGAGAATATTCATGGCGGCTTCTGTCTTGAAAAAGTAGTCCGTGAAAAATGCGATGATTTCTTCGGGAGTCTTTTTTTCTGCTCGAGCCTTCTTTTCAATTTTGTCCTCGCCACTGTCGCCTTGGGCGAGATCATCGGCGGTGAGGTGCCCAACGTCGGTGATATTTTTCACCAGATGAACCAGAAGCCCAGTTTGGGTGAGTACGCGTCGCAACGTATCAGCCGTGATATATGACCGGAGATTTCCGATATGAATATAGTCGTACACCGTTGGACCACAGGTGTACATCAGCACTGTGCCGGGGGAGAGTGGGGTAAATACCTCTTTCTGTTTGGTGAGGGTGTTGTAGAGTGACAGCATAGCGGTACACAATAAAGACTAAAAAATCAGGATTCCTCCTGATTCATTATTCCTCATTCTCTACACTTTTGCTAGAGCCATTTTCGCCAGCGGAAAAGGGAAATAGTTGCAAGAGCGGTTAGCATCATGAACGTGAGGTGTAAGAAAAACCCGTTGCCATTGGTGGCAAAAGGGATGTGGGTATTCATTGACATCACATTTGAATAGACGGTAAGGGGTAAAAGTACGGCATTGAAAATGGTGAGTACTTTCATCGTTTGGTTCAGCTTGTTCGAAAGGAGAGAATTATTGGTATCCTCGAGAGCTTCAATGGTTTCCTTGTGACTCTCGAGGAGATTCCAGAGCCGAATATTCGTCCCAATAAGATCTTGGTAATACAGCTTGAGCGAATGAGGAATATAGGGGTGATCGTTCGTCACGAGGGATTCAATGATATGTCGCTGTGGTTTGAGGGTACGCCGAAAATTGAGAATATCTCGTTTTACTACTGAGATCTCAGCCACCATCTCCTTTTCTTTTCCTGCGAATACTTGAGATTCGATGACATCGAGTTTTTCGGCGATGTGATTGAGGCGAGGAAAGCAGGAGCTCAGGAGAATTTCGAGGAGATGATGGAGAAGATGAGCCGGAGTTTCTTCCATGTAGACCCGCCGTTTTCCTTCGCTGTGAGAAAGCTCTTCAAAGAATTTATGAATCTGATAAATAGGAAAGCGGTGGGAGGTGATAAGATGGTCTCCCGTGAGGATAATATCGAGTTCCCCAGCGTACGTTGTACGCTCTTTCACGTCAAAGAGGGGAATGTGGATTGAAAAAAAGAGGCAATTCTCGTATTGGAGTACCTTGGGTTGATAGGTGGGCGTGATGAACTCTTCAATGACGAGGGGATGGATGTTGAAATTCTCATGAAGATAAGCGACATCCTCCGCTCCTGGTCGATCGAAATCAATCCAGGTAAGTCGCCCGTGTTTCAAAATATGCATTGGTGTTTCTTTTTTCTTATTATAGCAGTGGAAAATCGCATTGACAAAAGTCTCCTTTCGGGAGTAAGCTCGCACTATGTTCAAACGATCGGTGCTCGGTCTCATACGCTTGTATCAAAAGACACTTTCACTGAATCATGGTCTTCTGGGATACTTTGTATCCGAAAGGTTCTGTCGTTTTTATCCTACTTGCTCAGAGTACACCTACCAAGCCGTCAAGCGGTTTGGCGTTCTCCGAGGAGGCTGGATGGGTCTCATGCGGATCCTTCGCTGTCATCCATGGAACGAGGGCGGGGTTGACCCTGTCCCCGACGAGTAACTTTACAATCGAGGAGATGGAAATGTCAGAAACAGAGGGCGGCTCCATTCCTTCAAATGGAGGGACGCCTACTCTTATACCACACTGTCAGCATTTGTTGCTGTATTCGGTAGATCATGATGGAAAACATCACATCGTGCACCCACCGGTTACCCCAGAAGCAGCTCGGGTGAATTACGATCCGTCTGCAATGGCTTGCCAACTTTGTCATGGAAAATGTCTTTTCCAGAAAGGTACAGAAGCATGACACAACTGATTCGCTGTCCCAAGCTCGCATCCAAAGAGCACAAACCGGTGCTGCGTGTGTCGATACAAGTAGCGCGCAAGGCGTACAAACCGGGAAGCTCTTACTGCACCAGAGCTTGCGGTCATCGCTGTCAAAACCAAGGAGGAGCACAGCAATGAGTCAT
>CAZABS010000006.1:7473-30642 GCA_964483635.1 uncultured Bdellovibrionales bacterium | reverse complement strand
TCTCCTCTAGAATCAGAGAACAAAAAACGGTATACTGGAGAAAACAAATACTATGCAAGGTCTTTTTGGAATTCTCTACGCCTTTCTATTTCTTGGTCTCGCACTCGCCAGTTTTTTCATTCTTTTCCACCTCTCACGCTATACGCTCAATCGTCGGGTTGCCTCACTTGCGGCACTCCTCTTTATCGCGGTCACGGCTATTCTCCTCTTCACCAATGCCGCACTCTTTTTACAACTTCCACTTCAAGAACTCGTTCCTCAAAATCAACCCACTCTTTTCCCGATTTAGTTCATTCGTATGCACATGCACGACTTCAGTCGCTATCATTTTCAAGGGCAACGACCGTCCGAAGTAATTCTCTCTGTGGTTCATCGTCACTGGTTTAATATTCTCATGCATTTTTTCGTACTCGCCGGATTTACCCTTCTCGTCTTTGGAAGTATTTTTCTCCTTCCTCTTTCCTTTCCTGGACTTGAAACTCCCGCCACGCGCATTCTTTTTCTCTTCATCCAAAATACCCTCCTGCTTTTTCTCTGGCTTTATGGCTATCTCATTTGGATTGATTACTATTTTGATGTTTGGATTGTGACCAATGAACGCATCATTAATATTGAACAAAAGGGGCTCTTCGTGCGCATCGTGAGCGAACTCCAATTTTCTCGAATCCAGGATGTTACCACCAGTGTCAATGGGCTCATTCCTACGATTCTCAATTTTGGCGATGTGACGATTCAGACTGCCGCCGAGGAAGAACAGTTTCTTTTTCGACAAGTCCCTGATCCTTACCGTGTGAAGGATCTCCTCATGAAGCGCGTTCGCGACGAACATGATGAGGAGCTCACTCGCATGGCAAAAATTTCTCAAAGATTTTCTTCAGACCAAACCTCGAAGAAATAAAGCTTCATTTCCTTGGGGGTTGATTTATTGGCTCAGATGAGACATCATACAAGCTATTCAATATATGTCTGGACACTCACACTGGGCTACCACTCATCGCGCCAAGGGCGTGAATGACGCAAAACGGGCTGCTATCTTCACCAAATACGGGAGGAATATTATCATTGCAGCCGAATATGGTGGCGGGAATCCTGAAGCAAACTACGCCCTCAAGATTGCGATTGATGCCGCAAGAAGCGTCAACATGCCCAAAGAAAACATCGAGCGCGCTATCAAACGCGGTACCGGAGAACTCAAGGACGCGGCGAGAATCGAAGAGTTTACCTACGAGGCGTATGGCCCCGGTCAAGTGGCTCTCCTCATCGAAGCCGCGACTGATAACAAAAACCGCACCGTAAGTGAAGTGAAGTCCATCCTCACAAAGGGTGGGGGAAAATTCGTTCCGACTGGAGCAGTGAGTTTCATGTTTCGACGAGTGGGACTGATTACTTTTTCGCTTGAGAAAAATTCAGCCGAAACTCTTGAAACGGAAGTACTCGATTCTGGGGCAGATGATTTTTTTGTGGCCGAGGAGAGCTTTATTGTCATTACAGCTATTGAAAAGCTCCAAGTAGTTGAAGAATACTTCCGCGGGAAGAGTCTTGTTTGTGAAAGTGCTTCTCTCGGCTATCTCCCCTCCCAAACAAGCGCGCTCGATGAAAAAAATCAAGGAGCCTTTGAGAAGCTCATGGAAACTCTCGATGATCACCCTGATATTCAGCGGGTGTGGGATAATCGAGCGTAGTTTCAATACAAGTCTCGACCTATGAAAATTCTCGGGATTGATCCTGGTACAGCCACCATTGGATGGGGTATTATAGAACTGGTTAGAGGGAAGCCAAAAGCTCTTGGATATGGGCATATCTCTACGCCAAAAAATCATACTCCTGAAGAAAGACTCCAAGAACTCCGCGATGATCTCCTGATGGTTATCAAACAATTCCGTCCAGACGAAGCCGCGGTTGAGAAACTTTTCTTTTTAAATAATCAAAAAACAGCCCTTTCTGTCGCTGAAGCACGCGGGGTTATCCTCTTGACACTCGCCGATAAAAAGCTTAGAATCGCCGGTTACACTCCGCTCCAAGTAAAACAAGCTTTGACAAATTACGGACGAGCCGAAAAGACTCAGGTTCAACTGATGGTAAAGTCACTCCTCAATCTTCCGACCACCCCCAAACCAGATGATGTCGCCGATGCCCTTGCAATCGCCCTCTGCCACGCCAGCCGCAGAAAAATGGAGGCAGCTCAAAATTCATAAGCTCTTTTATTTTGATTCTTAACTTGTGATTGCTCTATGACATACCATCCACTCATCGATTTTTTTGTTTCAGCAGGAGTACCCATCGAAACGGTCTACTTACTCCTCATGCTCCCAGTGATCGCCACGCTCGTCGCTTTCTTTCGTCAAATTATTGGGATTAAGGCTTTTGGAATTTACACTCCCTCTATCATTACCTTCGCCTTTTTGGCTTTCGGTGAAAAGGGGCTGAAATACGGTATCGCTATTTTTCTCGCCGTCATCGCCGTCGGAATGCTCTCGCGATATTTTCTCCGCGCATTCCGGATTCTCTACCTTCCTCGAGTGGCAATCTCCCTCTCAATTGTTTCGATTGTTGTCCTCTTTATTCTTGCCTTTGGTGGGTCACTCCATCGTACAGGACTCGCTTCTGTCGATATTTTTCCACTCCTCATCATCATTACTCTCGCCGAAAAATTCGTTGCCACTCAAATCGAGCAGGGTTCAAAAACAGCCCTCATTCTCGCGGGCGAGACACTCATCATTTCTATTGTTGGGTATTTCATCGTGAGCCTTCCCGTACTCGTGAATTTTATCTTGACGTATCCTTGGGTTATTCTCCTCACTTTCGCGATCAATGTGGCGCTCGGAAAGTGGACTGGGGTTCGACTCCTCGAACTTATCCGTTTCCGCCATATTCTCTCCAACAAAAATTAGGATCTTATGTTTGAGACTTGGAAGAAGAGTCGTACCCTCCTTGGAATGAACGCGCGGAACCTCAATTATATCCGCCCATTTAACCCTGCGCGCGGCAAACGAATTGCTGATCAAAAACTCCTTTCAAAAAAAATCCTCTCTGCTCAGCACCTCCCGGTCTCAAAGCTCATCGCGAAGATTCGCTCGCAACAAGAGCTGGAGATATTCGACTGGGCGAGTCTTCCTGATACGTTTGCGCTCAAGCCAAATCGCGGATTTGGCGGTGAGGGTATTGTCGTGGTCTTCGCCCGCAAGAAAGGCCGGAGTGACGCCTGGGTCAAAGCCGATGGAAGTATCGTCACAATTCAAGATCTCCAGAGTCACATCGAAAACATTCTCGATGGGACCTACTCACTTTCAAATACTCCGGATGTGGCTTTTTTTGAAGAGCGCCTCAAACTTCTCAAGCTCTTCAAGCCCTACAGTTGGAAAGGGATTCCTGACATTCGAGTCATCGTCTTCAACCAAGTGCCGGTGATGGCGATGCTCCGCCTCCCTACCAAAGAATCTGGAGGGAAGGCCAATCTCCACCTCGGCGGGATTGGTGTCGGCATCGATATGGCCAATGGGACAACGACTACCGCTATCATTGGGAAAGGGCGGATCCTCGAAACAGTGCCTGACACGCGTCTTCTTCTTTCTGGTATCAAGATCCCTTATTGGAAAACCATCCTCAAAATGGCTGTTGAGGCTCAAAAAATTACTGGGCTTGGCTATCTCGGAGCTGATGTCGCGATTGACCGTGATCTCGGTCCGGTAATACTTGAGATAAATGCTCGACCAGGACTTTCGATCCAATCAGCCAACCTCTCTGGTCTCAAAGAGCGCCTTGATCGAGTCCAAGGACTCAAGATTAAGAGTACCGATCATGGGGTACGTGTTGGAATGAATCTTTTCGGTGGAGAAATCGAAGAAGAAATCGAGGGGCTCTCAGGAAAACACGTTATCGGTTCAATTGAGAAAGTAAAGTTTATTGGGAAGAATGGGAAAGAAATTGAAGTCGAAGCAAAAATTGATACGGGAGCAGATTCGAGTGCCATTGATCGTGAATTAGCTATCGAGCTTGGTTTCAAGGAAACGCTTGAATACTTTGATACCATCCCTCAACCAACACCCGCCACCCAGGAAGAAGGGAATCTTCTCCGAGAAGACCTGAAGAAAAAATACCTGACACCAGATCAACCTGATTTAAAAGATATCGTCTTTGTCTATGCGTCCAATGGCGTCTCGATGCGCCCGAAAGTCAACCTCTCATTTATCATGGATAATCAAGAGATCCCAGCTCACCCAACAGTCGTCGACCGCTCTGGACTCCTCTATAGAGCCATCATTGGAAGACGTAATCTCGGAAACTTTCTGGTAGATGTTACAAAACGCTAGATATATGACTCGATCGACCCTTATCTTGTATTCCCAACCAAAAGGAGCCTCTCTCCCTTTTAAAGAAGACAAGTATCGTCTCAGTTATGAGCGGCTTTACTCAATGGGGGAGAAAGTTGGTCTCATCTTTTATCGAGCTCCCTTTGAATGGTACGACTCAAAAAATAATCGATTCTCAAAGGCTTGGAGTTATAAGAACGGTAAGTGGCAACAGTACACAGATATACAACCAGATGTTATTTATGATAAAACATCAACCCAGGAAAAATCCCGGGAGGAGGGGCTTTTTTTGGCTAGGAAATACCCCCTGCTTAATGATCCAGAGTTTACCCGAAGCGCTGGTAATAAATATCTTGCCAGTCGCTTAGTACCAGAGTTCTTCAAGCCCTACATTCGAGTTAAGGATCATTCAGAACTTGAAGACGCCCTCCGACGAATACCTGCCAATCGGATTGTCTTAAAACCAGAACTCGGGAGCGGAGGGCGCGGGATTTTTATTGGTTCTCCTCAAAAAGCCCTCACAAAAGAGCTCTTCTACCCTATATTGGTCCAGGAGTTTATTGATGGGAGCGGTGGGGTACCGGGTCAAAAAAGCGGACTGCATGATCTTCGTGTTGTCTATCTTAATGAAGAGCCCCTCTATAGCTATATAAGAACTCCTGCTCAAGGCAAACTTCTTGCTAACGTTGCCCAGGGCGGAAAAATGGAAATTATACCGCTGGGGAAACTCCCCTCATCAATTATTCCTGTAGCCGCTGCGGTTCAACGTGCGTTCTCGAAGTACAAGAAAAAAATATATACAATTGATTTTATTTTCGATCTCGATCAAAAGCCTTGGATTGTTGAACTAAACACAAAACCCGGCATCTATTTCGAACCGGGGCAAGAAGAAACGCGAGATTTCTTTTATGGTAGGCTTATTCAGATGCTAAAAGGAACATAGGAAATCTTCCTTGGTTTTTTTGTGTAACTCACGTTGTCTAAAAAGTTTTTATTCTAATTTATTTTTCGTATGGTGAGTAAAAAATATATTGAAGAAATCAAACATGGCGGGTTCCGTTCCTTTATTAGGAGGGCTATTCGTTGTGGTGTGAAAGTACGAATTATCTTTGAACAGCCTAGAGTTCTTGTACTGAGTTATAAACATAAGTCTATTGTTTGTGTCGGGGATTGCATTCCGGTTTTCAAGCGGTCATCAGATACAGCGACAAGAAACAAGGCGGTAACAAAAGCCGCTCTCGCCAGTATTGGAATTTCGACGCCAAGAGGGATATTAGCAACTACCTATACTGAACTCAAAAGAAAAATGGTAGGGGTACGGCTAAAATATCCCCTCATCGCCAAGCCCCTCGACCAAGGGTTTGCTCAAGGGGTGACTTGGAACATTCAATCCGAAGCTGAGCTTCGAAAAGCAGTTGCTTATATTCGAGAGACTTCTCTGAAACCAGCTGGGCAACAACAGTCATTTCTCGTAGAGGAAATGGCCGCCGGAGAAGAATACCGAGTACTCATTTTTAAGCGAACCATCCTTTCTTGTGTAAAGAAACTCCCCGCAATAGTTACCGGAGATGGACACTCTTCCATTAGAGAGCTCGTCGATTCATTTAACAAAAAAAGGTCTCGGGGTTTCGAATTAAAAATCGACGCTGTAGTAAAAGAATCTCTCCGAAGCGCTGGCTTGACACTTCAATCAATACTCCCAAACGGGTATGCTCAAAAACTAAGAAATAACCTTAACATGTCTGATGGAGGGCGATCGATTGAATGCACCCACCTCCTCAGTGAGCGTCTCAGAAAAATCTGTATATTAGCACTGGATGTCCTTGGTATGAATTATGGTGGTATAGATATTATCACTCCATCTCTGACTAGCCCATTAGCTCCTTATGTGATTCTTGAGGTCAATCCCCTTCCTTATTACAACATGCATGAGAAACCCCTCGTTGAAGGAGTTGGAGTAGATGTATCAGGGATTCTCCTCAAAGAACTTTTTCCCTCATTAAAGATTGACCAGTAAAAGTATCTTTAATAAAACAGGGGGGGTGACAGAGAAGAAGATTCCTGGTATAATAAGCACTTCTTACTCCATCATAAAAGAAATATTCTTTCCACCAGAAAAAATAATCTCTTTAATACCTCTTTTTATGAAAAAAATTCTCGTCCTCTACGGAAAAAGTAAGGGGAAGAATATCCGTCCTTTCGCTAATAAAGACGCGCGATCTTCTATCGAACATTTCTTCGAGCGCGGTGCCGAATACGGATACGAAATGTATCGCGCCTCGTATGATTGGTACGACTATGAGAAATACGAGTTCCAAGAAGCCTGGGCTTTTCAGCCCACAGAAAAGGATTGGAATAAGGTTAAGCACATTAAACCTGATATTATTTTTGATAAAACCAAGGCGAGCGCTGAGGCTTACTACAAGAAAGAACTTATCTCTCTCCATTACCCATTCATCAACGATCTAACATTCACGTGGCTTGTAGATAATAAATTTGTAACAAGCCTTCTTTTCTCTCGTTGGAGTAAAAAGAGTTGGCTTGTTAAGGGACAAGAGCAGCTTGAGTTAATTCTTCGTCATATCAAAACAGAACGGATTGTGGTAAAACCGGTACAGGATAGCGGAGGGAAAGGGGTTCACATTACCAGCCGTGCAGAATGTTTAAATCTCGCCATTAAGGGAGAGCATATCGTTCAGGAATTTATTGACTCATCTGCAGGAATCCCCGGTATTGGAGGTTCAACACATGATCTCCGCCTTATTTTTGTTGATAAAGACCTTGTGTACGCATACACAAGGGAACCTCAACTAGGGAGTCTCATTGCCAATGTAGCTCGAGGGGGGACAACCACGATGATCCCAAGAGAAAAAATTCCTTATTCCGTCAACCCTATCATTGAGCACGCTCATCGAGTATTTGAGGCTTTCTCTCCGAGGATTTTTACCATCGATCTTATGTTCGATCGGGAGGGCCGACCCTGGATCGTCGAGCTCAACTCTATGCCTGGTCTTTATTTTGATGCAGCGGAAAAACCATACATGGAAGCGCTCTATGCTCGAATCTTCAAATTATTCGATCTTCAAATAGCGCATTTCGAACGCTCAGCTTGATATGAAACACGGCGGAGTTATCATTGAAATCAATGGGGGGTCCAGATCTTTCTCTCCATACGGGTTCAGCCCAGCGACCGAATTTTGATCCAGCTGAAGGGATTCTTCGTCTTTATTTTGATTTAGCGTAACCCCTCCCTGTATTTGAGAGCCTTCTTCTAATCGAGACATGCTCCTCATTAAAGTCCTCTTCTCCCTGCTTTTGAATATTTTTTATTATCTGCCCACCTAACATTATTTTCCCGCTTTAATAAACGCACAATTTGTGCTATAACAAGAGTATCAATTACTCCTGTTTTTGCTTTATTTATGCGCTTTTTCAGCCCACAAAAGCCACTCCTCGAGCGACTTTCGCCAAGCGCCATAAAACGACTCTGGAATCGTCTCTTTCGTCCTCGAGTACAAATTGAAAATTTTACGGTATCCTCTACGAAATCTCCCCTCGCAGCCCCCGATATACGTGAAGTTATCCCTAATCCTCCTTCTATGCCCAAATCAAAAAAACCTTGGCCTTGGAAAAAAATAGGGAAAATTGCCCTCGGTATTGGAATACTTGGCTGTGTTTCTGTTGCGGGAGTCTTTCTCTATTTTGCCAAAGATCTCCCGAGCCCGGAGAATTTCCAGGAACGTTTTGTCGCTGAATCGACAAAAATATATGATCGCACCGGTATCCACCTCCTCTACGAGGTCCATGGGGAAGAAAAGCGCACGGTGATCCCCTTTGGAGATATGCCAGATGTTGTTAAATATGCGACGATTTCTCTCGAGGATCAGGATTTTTATACACATTTTGGAATTCAAATTAAATCTATTCTGCGAGCAGTTTTTCGCGATATTGTAACCTTTGATGCCTCACAGGGAGGGTCGACCATCACCCAACAACTCGTCAAAAATACCCTTCTCTCAAAAGAGAAGACCCTCACCCGAAAAATTAAAGAGGCAATCCTGTCTATCGAACTTGAAACGAAATATTCAAAAGATGAGATCCTCGCCATGTATCTCAACGAAATCCCCTACGGCTCAAATGCATATGGGATAGAGTCGGCAGCACAAACTTTTTTTGCGAAGCCTGCTCGTGATCTCACGCTCGATGAAGCGGCACTTCTCGCCTCCCTCCCACAAGCGACAACTTATTATTCTCCATACGGAACCCATCTCGATGCACTCTCGGGGCGGCAAACGTATGCCCTCCGCCAAATGGCGAAGCTTGGCTATATCACTTCAGAACAAGCAGATGAAGCTATTGGAGCGAACACCCTCGATAAGATAGTTCCCCAACGCAATATTATTGCTGCCCCACATTTTGTGATGTACATCAAAGAATACCTCCAAGAAAAATATGGGGATCATGCGGTCGAACAAGAGGGGCTCAAGGTTACAACCACCCTCGATTGGGACAAGCAACAAGCAGCTGAACAAGCTGTAAAGGATGGAGCTCTCCAAAACAAGCGCTGGAAAGCCGCCAATGCAGCGCTCGTGGCCGCTGACCCAAAAACCGGGCAAATTCTCGCGCTCGTTGGCTCAAAAGACTATTTTGCCCCATCAGAACCCGATGGGTGTATTTCTGGAAAAAACTGTATATTTGAGCCAAATTACAATGTCGCTGTAGCGCTCCGCCAACCAGGTTCATCCTTTAAGCCGTATGTGTACCTCACCGCATTTTCTAAGGGGTATCTTCCTGAAACTCTCCTCTATGATGTCGAGACTGACTTTGAGACGGCTGAGGGGAAAGACTATCAACCCCAAAACTACGATGGGAAATTTCATGGGCCTCTCCCAATGAAAAAAGCCCTCGGTGGATCACTCAATATCCCCGCCGTCAAAACTCTCTACCTCGTCGGCGTAAATGACGCTATCGCCATAGCAAAAAATCTTGGCATATCGAGTCTGAATGATCCAAACCGTCTTGGGCTCTCACTCGTCCTCGGTGGTGGGGAAGTCAAGCTTATTGACCACGTTGGAGCTTACAGCACTATTGCCACCGGAGGGATAAAACATCCTCAAACAGCAATTCTTTCGATAGAGGACGCCAAGGGCAGCATACTGGAGCAATATCAAGAAAACCCCGGAGAACGCGTCCTGGATGAAAAATATGTGGCTATGCTCGATTCTGTCCTTTCGAACAACGAAAATCGCGCGTGGGTTTTTGGGGATAAAAATCCATTGCGATTTGATGAACGCCCGGTCGCTGCAAAAACAGGAACAACAAACGAGTTCCGCGATGGATGGACTATTGGATACACTCCCTCACTTGTTGTTGGTGTGTGGGCAGGAAACAATGATAATTCCCCCATGACCACCGGCGCTGATGGCGTGAATGTTGCTGCGCCGATTTGGCGTTCATTTCTCGACAAAGTGTTGGGGAATTATGCTACAGAAAATTTCCCAAAATACAACCCTGACGATGAGATTGGGGATGGGGAAGGAAAAACAAAGAAACCTATGCTCGCTGGAGAGCTAGAAGACAAGAAAGATCTCAAGGTATGCAAAATTCCAGGGAAAGATGACGCCTATTGTAAAGCAAACAAGTACTGCCCAGACGATGAGGTTTCAAAAAAAGACTTCGTCCTTCCCCATGATATTTTGTTCTATGTCAAACGCGATGACCCTCGAGGTGAAATTCCAACGAAACCAGAATCAGACTCCCAGTTTAAGAATTGGGAGAAAGGTGTGAAAGAGTGGTACAAAAAGCAGAAGGGAATCATCGCTGATGATCTCCCGGAGGATGACTGCGAAGAAGATGATTTCAGTAAGTATAAGCCAAAAGTCAGCCTCTCCGTCCCGAGTTCAACGAATTCATCTTCCCTCACCATTACCGCACTTGTAGATGCTCCGTATGATGTTGACCAAGTGAAATTTTTCGTCGAGGGAGATGAAATTGGTTCACGAAATAGCAAGCCATTCTCTTTCGATTATTCTATTCCGAGTGATGAAAACAATTCTACCCTCACTATACGGGTTGAACTGAAAGATCAAAATGGGAACGAGACGAGCGCAGAAAAAGACGTCTCCGTTAGCTACTAAGTCCGCTTACGAAGTATAGAGTTTCAAGGATTTCACCACCTCATCGCCAAGAGAAGTATTCAGCGAATGAAGGATAGCCTCTCTTTCAAGCCAGAGCTCATTCGCCCAAAGGGGACTCTTTGTTTTAACCCCCAGTGTCTGTCCATGAAATGAAAGCGGAAGAATCATTTGGAGCCCGCGTTCACCATATCGATTTTTTATCTCTTTTTGAAAAAGGAAGAAGAGGGTTTTTTCATCCACAACCCGCTTTCTTTTTTCGGGCTCGCGAGCAAGATATTCCTTAAACGATCGCATACCACCTACTTCTTAATCGGCATAATGAGATAGTAGTATGGAAAACTTGCTTCAGCACTTTTTAGGAGTGCTGGTGTTTGAGAGGAATTACACTGGAATACAATCTCCTGATTCGGTAAGGCAGCCACTCCTTCAAGGAGATATCTCGGATTGAATAATATTTCCATATCCTCATGAAGCGTCCCTTGAAAACTCACGCGACTCGTATTTTCTCCAATATCCTGAGCAATGGTCGTTAAAGTTATTTCCTGATGAACTTGAGAAAAAGAAAGTTTCACTTCATTAGCACTCAATACAGAGAAAGAACTCGCCATTTTTAACACCTGCAATAATTCTTCTTTTTGAAGAGTGATGGAAGATAGAAATTGTTTTGGGATAATTTGTCGATAATCTGGAAATTGCCCTTGTAAAAGTCGAGAGACAACTTGGACTCCATCAATAAGGAAAAAAAGTTGATTTTCTGAAACAACTAAAGAAACCATCTCTGTTGTGTCTTGAATAAGCCTCAAAATTTCTTGGAGGGTTTGCGTTGGGATAAGGAGTTGTTTATATTGATCTTTCGCGTTTTGTATTTTTTGAATAACCTCCTTTGGAAGAGAAAGGGTATATTCAGCCAACCGAAAACTATCTGTTGCCGCAACCGCAAGCTTATGTTCTTCCAAGAGGAGTTGAACCCCTGTAAGTTCAATTCGCGATTCATTTAAAGAAACAGCAAACAATACTTTCTGAAGAGCTTCTCGGAAGGCTTGTGCTGGAAGAGAAAGGAGATATTCACCTTCAAAATGAGGAATGATCGGAAAATCTTTACTCTCCATTCCCTTTATTCGAATATGGTTTTTCCCGCTCTGAAGAGAAAGAGCTCCATTTTCTTGATGAATTTCAAGAATCTGATCAAGCGTCAGATTATAAATAAATGTATGAAGCGGCTTTGCTGGCACCGTAAGACCACCTTCTTCTTCAATTTTAGCTCCAATTTTTGTTATAACTCCAATTTCAAGATTTGTTGCAGAAAGTTTTAATTGGCCTTTTTCAGTTTCAATGAGAATAGTACTCAAGATTGGTAAGGAATTCTGTTTTCCAACAACTCTTTCTAAAGTAAAGAGGGCTCGCTTGAAATTTTCTAGGGTGCAGGTAGCTTTCATAGTAGTGTATCTTCTTTATATATAAATATTATTATGATTAAGAGTGTGGATATGTGGAGAGTGGGATATTTTGTTTTAAATAGGGAATAAAGTGGGAATTCCAAAAAAGAATACTGGGGATATTTTCTAATAGTCGTGGGGTGAAAGTAGGGAATTGTTTACTGAAAGAAGAAATATCAACATTCATACACTGGGTATACACGGGTTATCCACAACTTATACTTGAAGTTTCTCACGGAGGTTGGTGATTTCTTCTTTAATTCGAAGGTTTGTTTCAAGACCTTTGGTAATTTTCTCAACTGCATGGAGGACGGTTGTATGATCTCTCCCACCAAAAAAACCTCCAATACTTGATAGGGGGGTATTAAGTTCGGTTCTGAGGAGGTACATAGCTATTTGGCGCGGGTGAGCCACTTCCTTTTTCCGGCCTTTTTTAATGAGATCTTCTTGGGAAACTCCATAAAAATCAATAATAATACGGAGAATGTCTTCTGTTTTGAGTGTTTTCTTGCTTTGGACAATGAGTTCTCCGAGAACTTTTTGAACCAGGTGGAGAGAGAGTGGAAGAGAATGGAATTGGCTAAAGGCTTGGATCCGAGAAAGTGCTCCCTCAAGTTCACGGACATTTTGCGTTATGTGTTCGGCAATAAATAAAAGAGATGCTTGGTCGAGGGGAATATTCTTTTCCTTTGCCTTTGTTTCTAGGATAGCAACCCGAGTTTCGAGGCTTGGTTTGCTAATATCAGCAATCATGCCCCCTTCAAAACGAGAGCGGAGGCGCTCTTCAAGGGTTGGAATGGCTTTCGGCGGCCGATCACTTGAGATGATAATTTGCTTATTGAGCTGGTATAAGGCGTTAAAAATGTGGAAAAACTCATTTTGTGTCTTCTCTCTCCCGGAAAGAAATTGGACATCATCAATAATCAGAAGATCGATCTCTTCATAAGCACGCTTAAACTGGTCAATAGTCTGATTTTTTATCGAGTCGACAAGTTCAGTGGTAAATCGCTCAGAGGTGATGTATTTTACTCTTTTCTCAGCGTCCTGCTCCATAATGGCATTTCCAAGAGCCTGGAGGAGATGGGTTTTCCCGAGTCCGACCCCACCGTAAATAAACAGCGGGTTATACAGATGGCCAAGATTCTGTGAAACGGCGAAACATGCGGCTCTTGCGAGCTCATTGTTCTCAGCAACGATAAAATTAGAAAATGTGTAACGAGGGTTGAGATGGCTCTCAAAAACGCTATTTATGGCTCCATTGCGCGGAAAACTTACCTGGGGAGCAATTTTCTTGCGGGTAAATGAGAGCGATTGACCATCTCGGAGCGGCTGGATGGCATCAATAGTCTTGACATTTGTTGTATTTAGGTTTGTATTATTAATTTGAATAACACAACGTATCTCCCGAACGTCTGCTCGGAGGCTTTTAAGGGCTTTCAAGATATTGAGGTGGTACTTATTCTCAAGCCATTCCTTCGCAAAACCGTTTGGCACTCCTATGGTAACGAGGCCATCTTCAAAGTTCAAAATAGCTGTGTTTTTAAACCAAGTCAGAAAGTTCGCTTTTGAGAGGGAAAGTTCTATTTGGCCAAGAGTAGCTTTCCAAAGTTCTTCATTCGTCATACGTGGATATAGGGGTAGAAAATAAGTCTAGCACTTTTTCCCCCCTCTATCGAGATTGAAAAGTGAATAATCTGTGGACAAAAGGTGTATAATTGTAAGGAAGCGCTGAGAATTGACTTTTTTCGGCACCTAGGCTATTATGGCCATATCTTTTTTACGCATTTTTTATGAAGCGCACGTATCAACCAAAAGCTCGAAGACGGGCTCGCCGACACGGGTTTCTTTCCCGAATGCGGACGAAAACCGGCACCCGTGTGGTGCGCGCACGACGCCGAATCGGGAGAAAACGCCTGACAGTTTAGGTGTTCGTATGCTTTCTCAAAAGCATCGATTACGAAAACGGGAGGACTTTGCACAGGTTTTCCGTTTTGGGAAGCCAAATTTTTTCGACGGTGTGGCAATTTTTACGCGTACGGTCCCAAATTCTCCGCTGAGAATAGGTGTTGCCTTTAAACAAAAAATGTTCCCACGTGCAACGAACCGGAACTCCTATAAGCGCAGAGTGCTTTCGGCTCTCTCTCCGCTTATAGCAACTCTCCCTCAGAGTAAAGATGTGGTGATCCTCTTCCAAAAACCTGAAAAGCAGGCTTCGTATGCGTATTTTGTCCATATTGCCGAGTCTCTTTTGAAAATACTCAATCCTACTAACAAAAATGTCCTATGAGCGCACTCTTCCATTCGTTTATTTACCAGCCGATTTATAACACGCTCATTTTCCTGTATCAGGCTATTCCGGGTGCTGATTTTGGCCTTGCAATCATTTTAACCACCGTGATTATTAAGGTGTTATTCATCCCGCTTACCCAAAAACAAATTGTTTCTCAGAAGCGCATGCAGGAAATTCAGCCAAAACTACGCGAAATTCAAGAAAAATATAAAAATGATAAGGAAAAACAAACTCGAGAGCTGATGGCGTGCTACAAAGAGAATAAGGTAAACCCTTTTGCGGGCTGCCTGCCGCTGATTATTCAGGTGATTTTCTTTATCGCTATCTACCGAGTCATTATTACGATAGCAAATGGTGGATTTGTCGTGAACCCAAGTGATTTGTACACTTTTGTCGCGGATCCTGGCCGGATTAACCATATTGCCTTCTCATTCCTTGACCTTCTTGAGAAAAACTATTGGCTGGCTGGCCTAGCGGCTATTGTACAGTATTTTCAGACCAAAATGCTGATGCCTGCAACCCCTGTTGCTCCAAAAAAGGATGGAGATGTGGATATGATGGGGATGATGAATAAACAGATGCTCTATCTTGGTCCAGCGATGACATTTATCATTGGAGTTACCTTCCCAGCCGCGCTCACGCTGTACTGGTTTGTTTCAACGCTTATTTCTTGGGCACAGCAGAAGTGGATTTTTAGTCGTTACCGTTAATTTTTTGAACTATGATTCCCGAACTCACATTTCAGGAGGAGCTTATCCATACCACAAAAGAAGTTCTTGAAAGGATGGGGTTTCAGGCTGAGGTTCAAGTAAAAGAGGCCGCCGAAAAAGACGGGCGGACGACGTATATGATAGAGGTAACGCTCCCAGAGGGCCAGAGCCTATTGATTGGCCAGCACGGGGCACACATTGCGGCTCTCTTGCATATCGTTCGTCTTGTTGTGAGAAAGTCCCAACCAAAAGATTCGATGCTGGCACTTGATATTAACCGTTATTTCGAAGAAAAGAAGACGTATCTTGAACGTGAGGCGCTTGAATCAGCAAAGGAAGTTGAGATAACGAGCCTTCCTGTTATGTTACGCCCAATGCTCCCTTTTGAACGAAAAATGATCCACACACTTTTTTCCGAGCATCCTACCATTACAACCGAAAGTGTTGGCCGGGGTGAAGATCGCAAGGTTCTTCTCCGACGTCGGGCTATTGATACCCCTGAAGAAGACGCTCTCCTCTCTTGAGTTTTGCTACAATATACACATGGCTCTGGCACGACGAATTGCGTATAATGCCATCTTTAATTCGGCGCTGAAAGTCGTCTCAACGGTTTTTATCGCGCTGTTTTCTATTCGTCTCACCACAGGGTACTTAGGCCAGGCGGGTTTTGGCGAATATGCTACTACCCTCGCCTTCTTTGCTCTTTTTGGAGCCCTTTCTGATTTGGGCTTAGCAACCGTGAGTACTCGGGAAATTTCTCGATCTGGTGCTTCTGAATCAAAAATTCTTGGGAATGTTGCCTCTCTCCGTCTTGGAGTGAGTCTCCTCCTCCTTCTCATCGTCCCCTTTATCCTTCCCCTCTTTCATTATTCAGGGCATGTGAAATGGGGGGTGTTTCTGGTCGCTGGAGCCCTCCTTTTTGGTCAAATGAGCACTTTTTTAAATGGGATCTTCCAGAAACGCTTGGCCATGGATCAGGTAGCCATGGTTGAGTTCCTCGGAAAGCTTATCCAACTCGGAACCATCTATGTGGCCGTTCGTTTCGATTTGGGGTTTATTCCGATTATCCTGGCGCATTTCATTACGCTTACTTTCAATGCTTCAGTGGTTTTTTTCTTGAGCCGTCGCCTCGTTCATTTTTCCCTTGAGTTTGACGTTGCTTTTTGGAAACATATTCTTAAAGAAGCTTGGCCGATTGGAGTCACTACGCTCATCACCTTCGCTTATTTTAAAATGGATACTATTCTCCTCTCTTTCCTGCGACCAAGCGAGGAAGTCGGAATTTATAATGTCGCATACAAGATAATGGAAAATCTCATTTTCTTTCCCGCAATGTTAGTGGGACTAATCATGCCGCTTTTGGCGCGCACCATTTTCCAAAACAGGGATCAGTTTGAAGAAATTGCGAATAAAACAGCGAAGGTATTTTTTCTTCTCGCACTCCCGCTGGTCGTTGGTACGAGTTTCCTCGCTCCGCAAATTGTTGCTCTGGTGAGTGGCGTGGGTTTTGAAGGAGCAGCAGCCGCACTTCGGCTACTCATTTTTTCCCTTGCGTTCATCTTCTTTGGTCATTATTTTACGATGCTCCTCATTGTTGGGAATTCCCAACGAAAGATGATTCGCGTTCTCCTTTTTGTGGCCTTCTTTAATATCACTTCCAACCTTATTTTGATACCAAATATTGGCTATGTGGGTGCGGCTCTCGTTTCAGCCTTAACTGAATTCCTCGTGATTCTTCTCTTAGGATGGCTTACAAAACGCACGCTGGGCTACCGACCGCATTTCGAAAAACTTCCACAGATTTTGTTTTCGGGAATACTGATGGCGATTCCGATCTACCTTTTGAGAGAGACGTCGTTTGTTCTCGCTGGAGGAATTGGGGTATCGGTGTACTTTGGCGCTCTTTGGATGACCAAGGCGGTTACATCAAACGAAATACTCTCTCTCGTGAGTGCAAAAGAAGAGCCTATCGACCCAGCTATTGTTTAGTGCGTTTTCCATGAGTTATCAAGACCGAGTATCGGTATGCGCGATAGTGCTTTCGTATGACGCCAGAGAAGATTTGGCGCTTACTCTTCGGTCTCTCCAGGAGAGTTCTTTTCCGGTTGATATTCTCGTGATTGATAATCATTCACAAGATGATCCGAGTGATTTTCTGGCACAGCATTTCCCAAACGTTTCTGTCCAGCGCCTTCTTGAAAACAGGGGCTTTGCGGGAGGGATGAACGTGGGGATCCATTGGGCGCTTGATCGTGGGTATGATTTTTTTTGGTTAATAAATCAAGATGCCCAAGTTGAGACGAGCACTCTTACACAGCTTATTGAAGTCGCGCTTCAAAATAAACGATATGGGTTACTCTCGCCGTGTATCATGCATGAGAATGGAAAATTGTGGTTTTGTGGAGGAAGAATCTCGTATGCCAGAATGCGAACTTTGCATAAAAAAAGAATCCAAAGAAAAGCAGTCATTGAAAGTGAGTATCTCACCGGTTGTGCCCTCTTGCTCTCGCGAGCCTTGGTTTCGAAAATTGGCCTCTTGGACGAAGGATATTTTCTCTATTATGAGGATGCGGAATATTCTCTTCGGGCGAGGAAAAACAGATTCCTTCCAATCGTGGTGACTGCTTCTCGGGTGAGACATGCGGAACGGAGTACTCTCAGGAAAGAAAAAGTCTACTGGTTGGTTCGCTCAGGAATCCGATTTTTTCAGCGTGAAAGCCCGTGGTATTGGCGGCCATGGGTTATTGGGTATCTCGCTCTGCGTCGGACGAAAAATCTTCTTGAAAGGCGGTTTCGGCCGAGCGAGATTGCGTCTCTTGTTGGGCAAGCGTATACTGATGCTTCACACGAAAAACAATGACCAACCCTCTTTTTTCGATTATTTTTGTGAATTATCAAAGTGCTGAATCATTGCAGCAATCTTTAGCCGCTCTTCAACAACCACTCCAAAAAATTTCTCACGAGATTATCGTCATCAATAATGATGTTCAAGAGCAAGAGAAAATCGACTTGCTTCAGAAGAAATTTGGACTGATTGTGGCACACCTATCGGCAAACTTTGGTTTTGCAAAAGCAAATAATGTTGGGGCAAAGCGGGCAAAGGGCGAAATTCTTCTTTTTTTGAATCCAGATACGCTTTGGATTCGAGGTACCCCCTTTTCTCTCGCGGCATGTCTTCGGAGTCAGGGTGAGGCTATTCTTGGGCTGAGGTTACTTGGGCCTGATGGGACAGATGAAGCTTGGTCTTGTGGAGAGCTCCCTACTTTGGGGCAACTTTTTTGGCGCAAAATTACTCTATGGACAAAAAATACTCCGTGGAAAGAAAAAACATTCCAGAGGGTTGGCTGGGTGAGTGGCGCTGGCCTTGCACTCTACCGAACAACATATCAAAAACTTGAGGGTTTTGATGAGTCATATTTCCTTTACTATGAGGATGTTGACTTGGCAGCACGAGCACGGCAGTTCGGGATAAATACTTTTCGATTTCCCTTTCTGGTATTTTCTCATAGTCGTGGACAAAGTCATGCCTCCCTACAATCAATGAAGCGCGCTTATTTTATCGGGCAGCGGATATATTTTTCAAGACATCGCTCATTGATTGAATACAAAATTCTCTCTTTCCTCCATGGATTTTTCCAGAACGCACATCTTTGATTATGTTGACGCGCTTGGTTCCTTTCTTCCTTTTTCTCCTCCCTTTCCAATTCGCAATCACTTTAGGTGTAGGGATTGACCTTCCGTTTGGACGGATACTTGCGTTGGGATTGGTGCTCTGGTGGCTCGGAGGTGCTCTTGCTTCACGGACATTATATCTTCCCTCACTTTTTGTTACGGGGAGTGTTTTCTCTTTCCTTTTGGTGGCGAGCGCATCATTTCTATGGGCTGCGGATGAATCGTTGGCTCTGCGAAAAATTGCTTTTCTTTTGAATTTCTTCCCGCTCTTTTTCGTTTTTTATGATCTTCGGAGATCCGAAACCATTTCTCTCCGTTGGGAAAAGGCGCTCGTTCTCGGTGGAGGGGTGATAGCTGCGGGCAGCCTCATTCTTTTTAGTGCTCAGTTTATATTTGGGCTCGAACCAGTGCTTTCTTGGCTGCGATCAATTCTCCCCTTTATTTTGGGACAAAACCTGGGGAAAAACGTTCTTGAATACCCAAGCCTCCTCGTAAATATCGGTGGTGAAACCTGGCTTCGGGCAACTGGGTTTTTCCCTGATCCGCATGTAGCGTCTTTCTACTTTGGTATAGTTTGGTTTATTGCGGTTGCCCTCTTTCTACAAACAAAAAAATATTTCTGGCTTTTTATTTCAGGGGTTCTCTTCATTGCCGACCTCCTTACTTTTTCTCGCGGCGGATATTTAGGACTCCTTGTTGGAGGAGCTACTTTTCTCATCCTTGGTTGGGAGAACTTTACGAACAATTTGAAAAGAGGAATTGGCTGGAGCTTATTCGTGATATTTCTTCTCGGGAGCATTCTTGGACAATCAGTGTTTTCTCGGTTTTACTCAAGTTTTACGCTGGCTGATGCCTCGAGTACTGACCGGATTGCTTTGTGGCAAGAGGCCGGGAGGCATATTCTTGAGCGACCTCTGTTGGGCACCGGACTTGGAAACTATATAGTAGAAGCTCGCCCAATTCTTGATCCGCGAGCGCCGTTTTACGCGCACAATCTCTATCTCGACATTACGGTTGAACTTGGCCTCTTGGGACTTCTCTTTTTTCTTATACCGATAGGGATTGGATATTCCTATGGTCTAAAAAGTGTACGCATGATGTCACGAAATAGCTATATTCGATTGGGAGTAATTTCGGCGCTCACGCTGTATCTCACGCACTCCCTCTTTGAAACCGCACTTTTTTCGGTACATATCCTTCCAATATATCTCTTGATGATCAGTGCCGCAGTCCGCTTGGAACATCATGCTGGAGTGATAAAAGAAAGCAAAAATTTACCTTCATTGAAGAGTTGATTCGTATTTGCGGTATGATAAAGAAGTTATTGAAGTGTCTATTTTGAAGAGAGAATAGGATTTATGATGAGAAAGATTAATCAACAAGATGTACTTCTCGGGCTCGTATTTCTTTTGTTTCCAATCGCGCATTATAAGATAACTGTTGTTGGGCTGCCCGTTTACTATTCGGAAATTCCCCTGCTGACATTCATTGGATTCTTTTTTTGGAAAAAATATTGGACACGTATTGATTGGCAATCTGAATGGCAGAGAAATAAAACATTCCTCATAGGACTGATTTTATTTCTCATCGGAGCTACGAGCTCATTCTTCATGAATGAACAGACGATGACTGGGCTCGGAATGCTCAAGAGTTTTTTCTTTCTGCCCGTACTCTTAGCGAGCGTTTTGATAATAGCTCGTGTGCAACGAAATGCTCTCGAACAAATCCTGTGGATGTGGCTCGCTGGACTCGCTACAGTGGCTTGGACAAGCCTTATTATTGCTTCAAAAGGATGGCTGACGTATGATGGGCGGCTCATGGGATTTTACGAGTCACCTAATTATCTTGCGATGCTCGTGGCGCCAGGGTTGCTTCTTTCGCTCTATTTCTTTCTCACCATCAGGAATACCAGTATACGGTGGGGACTCGGATTCTTTTCCATAATCCTTCTTTTGACATTGGTATTGACGCAGTCGTATGGCGCGGTGGTAAGTTTAGGTTTTTCTATCTCGCTTTTTTTATACTTTATAAAAAATGTCATCGTATTTTCCTTGAAGAAAATAGCGCCCTTTTTTTGTGTTTGTTTGTTTGTAAGCGGAGTTTTTCTTTGGTCATCGGAAAAATTTCAAACACTCTTCCATAATACCGAACGCTCCTCACTTATTTCACGACAAATGATTTGGCACGCAGCCTGGAAGATAGGGTTGGATAACCCGATTATAGGAATTGGAGTTGGAAATTTTCAGAACGAATATCTCGCCTACCAAAAATATTTTCCGTCCTATCTTGAATGGGCGGTCCCCCAGCCACACAATCTTTATATTGCCTTTTGGCTTCAGGCGGGGATAGTTGGACTTGGCGGATTTTTGATCATTATTTGTAATCTCCTGTGGCGTTGGCATTTGTCATGGAAACAAAAAAATCTTTCTCAAAAAGAAAAATTTCTTGGTGTCTTAGGGTTATCGCTTCTCGTTTACTACCTTATTTATGGACTTATCGATACACCCTATTTTAAAAACGATCTCTCGTTTGCTCTCTGGGGTGTTATCGGATTCCTGTCGCAGTGGACAAAATTGTTTCCATCAAAAGACGTTGACTACAATTCAAGTCGATAGAGCTTCTCGCTCGTACGATCCTGGAAGAAGAGGGCGGTTTCATCTGGACTCAGGAAAAGATTGGTTGCGTCGAGCGAAAGATTCATTTCTTCAAGAGGAATAAGGCGTTCTCGTTTCCCGGTTGAGACATTCATTTTCCAGAACGTGTCTTTGCTTTGGTAGTGTCGGCTGAAGTAATCATTGGGAAGGGTGGCTTCTTTTGGAAAAGCGTTGGGAAGCGCATAAAAAAGAGTGGTGTTATCTTTTGCCCAGACAATTTTAGAGAGGAGTGTCGGCAAGAGAAGATCGCGGTACTCACCTCCCTGATTATTGGCAATACCTACCAAGGGCTCATTCCTGCCCTTTTCGGCGACACTTCCAATTAGGAGGTGGTCTCCATTTTGTGACCAAAGGAAATCACTCCCAAATCGATTTTCAGCAAGCGTCTTCCGTCCTTCTCCAGAGAAATTTACGGTTTCAAGCTTGTTTTGTTCGAATCCATTTGGGCGAGCCCAAAATGAAAGAACGCCTGATTGGGGGACGGGGGCGATAAAATAACTTCCCGCTTCAAAATCAATAATTTTCTTCCAGCCTTGTCCATCAGGACGCGAAAAATTCAGGGAGCCTTTTTTGGTACTCGGATCAGTATATTGGTACAGGATGCCATCACCAAGGCTTGTCCAGGCGAGTCGAGACATTTCGCTTCGGAGCTTGAGTGGTGCAGCATCTTTAAGATTGAGGGAATGCCACACAGCGATTCCATCAATGTTGACACTAAACAATAGGGCGTCCCCGCGAGGTGACCAGAGGATCCGATCAAGAGAACTGGGCAAGTTTTCAAAAAGAGCTCTATTATTTTTTCCATTGAGGTCAACTTCTTTGAGGATGTGATCGCGCTTCGAATAGTAGGCGATATTTCCATTATGGAGGGTGGCCCCAACGATTGGCTCGCTCACAATTGCGGCAAGGCGATTGCTCACGGGCATTTCGGGAAGTTCCACTTGTTGTTTCGAGAGTTGTCGTTCTGTTTCGTTCGCTATCGGGTTGTCAGTGCTCTTATGAAATCCAAAGCGATAAATCCCATAAAAAAGGAGAATAAGAACAAAAAATGCACTTGAAATAATGAAGATCTTTTTCATGGACGCGGAAGGAAATTTCAATAGAAAATATCAATGATAGAGAAGAAGAATGTAAACCAAACGTTGTGGTGGGACGGTAACTTTGCTCGTTTCAAGAAACTAGAACAAGTTATTCATTAAAGAGAACAACAAGCCGTAGGAGCGCTGATATGGATATGTGGCCTTGGTCCTGCAGATTCATCGTAGACGTTCGCCCCACATTTCGCTGCGGCTTCCTTAATAGCAAATGCCTTAGTAAGGCTGACAGCTCCATTGCTATCCTTGATTGAGAGGTCGGCCGCTAAGGATTTTTGACAAATCGGATCTGTTTTTGATTTACCACCGCCGTAATGACAAGAGGTTTCTGCATGAGCACAAGGTGGTCGGGACCAACTATTTTTACATGTTGCAAAGCCTTGGCTATCAGAAATGCTGGTAATTTGAGTTCCTGGATACAATTTGAACATACATGCAAGAATATCTGAAAGAGGTTGAGCGGCATCGGCACATTGACCCACTTGACTCGAATAACCACCACATCCAGATCCTGATCCTGGAGTCGGGGTAGTTCCTGGTGTCGGGGTGGTCGAAGTGCCTGTGGTTCCCGAAACAGTAGGGAGCTTCATACTGAGGAAATCAGGGTTGATGATGTAGAGGAAAAGCCAAGCAAACAGAGCGATCGCAATTCCAATAATGGAATCAAAGATGATCTCCTTTGCCGTTCCCATTCGAGAGGTGTTACCAGCGCTTGTGACATACATAAAACCACCAACCGAGAGCATAAAGAGAGCGGCAATTCCGATAGCCCAGAAGGTAAATTTATAGAGCGCTTGGAGGTAGGTCGGAAGATCGCCAGACCAACTTCCCGATCCGGGGATTTGTTCGAGGAGGGTATACTGCAT
>CAZABS010000006.1:0-7373 GCA_964483635.1 uncultured Bdellovibrionales bacterium | reverse complement strand
GATCGCCAGACCAACTTCCCGATCCGGGGATTTGTTCGAGGAGGGTATACTGCATGCCACCAGTAGTGGCCGTTGTTCCTGTTGTGCCTGTTCCGGCTGAAACGATACAACAAATCTCTCCTGAAGAGCAGTTGTTTGTGGGAGCAGGAGAACCAGTACAGGTTGCTGAGGTACCGCAATTGCCTGTTTTTGTTGGATCGTCTGCGCTTGTGCAGGATGCCGCAGAAACTATCTTTGTTGAAATAAAAGCTGTGACTGTAAAAAGGACTAACAACAAAACCAAAATTTTTCTTTTCATAGGATATTTGTTTCTCCAGTATAACAAAAAAACTGAAGAGAGAGGAGGTCTCTTCAGTTTTTTGCGAAAAAAAGTGAATTTAGAAATCCCAACTCCCATTGAGACTTGAAGACTGGGTGTAGTTGACAACGGTTGTTTCAAAGAAATTTCCCTTGTCACTGTTGGTGTCTTGAAGACGCTCGAGGTGTTTGTAAGGATTTTCGACTGCTTCGGGATAGAGTGGAGCGAGATTGAGCATGGCGAGGCGATTGTTGGCTAACCAGCGGGTATAGCCCTCTGTCGTCGCACCATTGATACCAGGAATACGATCACCAAGAATATGCTTGCTCCACTCTATTTCTTGATTTACAGCTGTTGTCATAAGCTCTCGAATAACTGCCTCATCGTAGATTTCAGGAAACTCACGCCGTATTTCTCGGATCAAGTTCGCAAAAATTGTAACATGAGTGAGTTCATCTCGGCGGATATAGGCAATCATTCGACCTGTTGCGAGCATTTTCATGTGATCAACCAGCGTGTCAAAGAAAGCAAACCCATTATAGAAATAGATGGATTCAAGGAGGAAATTGGCCACGATACCTCTAAAAAATGCTTTATCTGAAGGGTGATCGAGGAAATCTTGATATAACTGCCCTATGTGCTTATTTCGCTCCAAGAGAATCTTGTCACTTCGCCAAAAGTAGTAGATTTCATCGCGCTCTTTGCTTTCGACGACTGATTCGAGGATAGTGGCATATGATTGAGAGTGGATGGCTTCTTGGTATGCCTGAATCGAGAGAATGAGATTGACCTCGGGCGAGGTAATATAGTCGGAGAAGTGAGGGAGGTTTACGGTTTGAATGGAGTCGAGGAAGATGAGAAATGAGAGAATCCCCTTGTAGGCCTGCTGCTCCTCTGGAGTCAAATCACTGTGAAACATCCGGGCGTCATCTTTGAGGCCAGATACCTTCTCTGGAACCCAAAAGTTTCCAATCATGACCTGGTAGAGCGCCTTGGCCCAGGGATATTTGGTCGCGTTGAGGTTAAAAAGTCCCGTAGTTGAGCCTTTAATGATACTTCGCTTTCCGACCGTGTCATCGCCAGCTGGATTGAAGAGAAGATTGGGGTGTATTTCAGTCATAGGAGGTTTATTTAGAGTATTTTGTGGTGTTTTTACCCGCTACAGCTGACACAGCCATCCTTGACCTCACCCGAGAGGCTTCGGACATAGTAGACCGTTTTAATTTCTTTCTCCCAAGAGCGCATATAATACGCGTACAGTTCTGCAGGACTCACTCTTGACGGGTCAATCATCCATTCAAAGCTAATGGATTGGTCAATCCAGCGATAAATCACCGCAATCATATCAATGACATCAGTCATATCCATATTTATGTACTCTTTGTAGTACCAGAAGTTTTCCTTTGAGAGTTTTGGGGCGACCCGAATGGTTGGGGCAGAAAGATTGGTCTCAATGAAGAACTTTTTGTAGATCGGGAGGAGTGCTGCAGTGGTTCCAACAACTCCTGCAGTCGAGGTATTGGGAGCGGGAGCAGTATGATACGCAAAGCGCACTCCAAATTTCTTCATATCTTCGAAGAGAGTTTTCCAGGCTGTTCCGTGTGCGGCATGTTCGACAAACCAAGGAGCTGGTTTTCCGAGGAGGAGACCTTTATCGTACTCACTTCCTTTGTAGAGTGGATAAGTACCGCGCTCCTTGGCGAGGTCAACTGAAGCGCGATAGGTGTGATAGGCATAGCGTGAGAAAAGCTCATTTACCTTCGTACGAGCTTCTTCTGTGTCGTAAGCCAGCTTATTTACAGCGAGATATTCAGCAAGTCCGAGATATCCAAGACCAACGCTTCGGTAACGAGTCGCTGTCCGTTTTGCTTCCTGGATTGGGTAGTAGTTGAGCGTGATGACATTATCGAGGAGACGCATGACGACGGGGAAAACTTGCTGCATCACCTCTTCTTCATAGACGGTTGCGACATTGAGCGAGGCAAGGTTACAGACGACGAGGTCTCCCGGTTCATATTTAATGGTAATTTTTCCGTCTTCGATGGTTTCCTCAACATATTTTGATGAAGAAGTATTTTGGCAAATCTCAGTGCAGAGCTGAGTAGAGTAAATATTGCCGGCGTGTTTGTTAGGATTGAACCGGTTGACAGTGTCGCGGAAGAACACGTAGGGCATACCAGTTTCGACCACCGTTTTCAGAAAGGTTTTGAAAAGTTCCTTCGCCTTCACCACCTTTTTCATTTTCATGCGCTCGTCTTTTTCCAGGGCGATATAGAGAGCGTCGAATTCCTCTCCAAAATGATCCTGAAGCTTTTTGCCATAATATTTTTCAACTTCATGAGGATCGAAGAGAGAAATTTCTTCATCTGCCTGGAGCCGTCGCATAAAGAGGTCAGGAACTGAAATAGCCGGAAAAATATCGAAGGCTTTCGATCGGATATCGCCCGTTTCCGTCTGAAGATCGAGAAAATCATAAATATCATGATGCCAAATGTCGAGTGTGACTGAGATGGCGCCGAGGCGTGACCCGAGTTGATTGACCGCGACCGCGGTGTCATTGATGACTTTAATCCATGGATTGACTCCTCCTGACATTCCGAAGACTCCCCGTATCGCACTTCCCCGAGCGCGAATATTTCCAAGATATACCCCTACACCTCCACCAAACTTTGAAATCTGAGCCATGTTTTCAATGGCGTGATAAATAGCCCTGAGATCATCATCGACATTGATCTTGAAACAGCTAGAGAGTTGGTGGTAATTTGTACGAGCATTGAGAAGTGTTGGGGTCGGGAGAGAAATACGCTGTTTCGAACAGTGCTCATAAATTTTCAGGGCAAACTCGAGGCGCTTTTCCTTCGCTTCTGGAATCGCCAAAAAGAGCGCTACGGTCAGGTACATTTCCTGCGGGAGCTCCTTGGTGATTTTGTTAGGATTGAGGAGATAACGCTTTGCAAACGAAACAACCGTGGTGTATTCGTAATTGAAATCCGTCTCTCGTGAGAGGTGTTTCCCGGCCTCCAGAATATCGGCCTCGGTGTAGTACTTGTAGAAGTCCTTATAGTAAAGCCCACTCTTGATGTAGTCATCCAGGTGAGCTTTATACGCCTCCGGGGTATAGAGATCTTCTTGAGTAATGTTCCGATGGCGGCAAGCGTGCTTATAGAGATTCCCCAGGAAAATGCGCGCGGCAACATTTTGCCAGGCAATATTTTCGACCGTAACAAGATCGATGCACGTTTTTACAAGGAGTTTATTAATATCGGATGTCTTGATTTCATCAACGAGATTTTTCTTAAAAGCCGCGATGAGATCCTCAAATGTACAGCTCTCTTCATATCCAACCACCGCTCGATTGAAGACCACGCGAATTTTATTGATATCAAATAGTTCGGCTGAACCATCCATTTTCGTAACCTTGAGGGATCGTTTTTCAAATTGCTCCACGAGCTTTTCGCGGCGCTCCTCACGCTCCTCATTGCGCTCTTTGCGATAGAGAATATAGGCTTTTGCTACTTCGAACTTATTGGCTTTGACAAGATGTTTTTCAACGAGGTCTTGGATATCTTCAACAGAAGGAATGCGGATATCTGCTTCACCATCATAACTTTTGATGAGATCTTCGATGAGATTGGTCGTGAGTTCTGGAATGAATTCTTTTTCGGTCTCTCCAACAGCTTCACAAGCAAGTATGATAGCCTTTTCAATTCGAGAACGATCGAAAGGAACTACTTTTCCGTCACGCAGTTTTATTTGGGAGATTGACATACAGGTTTGTTGGTGATGATTGAGAACGGTCGACGAAAAACACTCCCCGTCGTTTCCTTCCGCATCATTTTATTTTTTACATGAACCGCTGATTGACTGTATTCCAGTCCAGGGAACGAAAGAATGCTTCAATATAGTCTGCTCGCTTCATGCCATAATCCAACATAAAAGCATGTTCGAAAGCATCCATAACAAGAATTGGTTTGGTACCGGCAAGGTGACCAGTGTCATGCTCATTGATCCAGACATTGAAGAGTTCACCCGAAACTTCATCTTGAGTAAGGATGGCCCAACCGATGCCTCGCATGGCACCAACTCCGGTAAAGTTTTTCTGCCAGTTTTCAATGCTCCCGTACGTCCTCTCAAGCTTTTCTTTCATTTTTCCATCAGCGAGCGGAACAAATTCTTTGGTGAGGTTCTCGAAGTAGAGTTCATGGAGACGCATTCCGTTCCACTCCCAACCAAAACGTCGCTGGAGTTCCGAGTACTCAGGAGTGCCAACTTGCTTGGTCTTGAGGAGCTCGAGAAGGGCGTTAGTATTCTTTACGTATCCTTCGTAGAGTCCAAAGTGATTTGTAAGCAGCGTATCCGAAAATCCCGTTAGTCCAAGTAGTTGATCGAATTTTTTTGCGCTGTACGTCATAGATTTATATTTTCCCCACCAGATCAATTCCTGGCTTCAAGGTTTTTCCACCCTTTTTCCAGTTCGCGGGACAAACTTCTCCATGGTGCTCACGGACGAAGATCGCCGCTTCGAGTTTCCGGAGAAGTTCGGCGGCTGAACGACCGATATTATTTGCGTGAACCTCATAGGCCTGCAGGATCCCATCTGGATCAATGATGAAGCTTCCACGGAGTGCAAGCCCAGTATCCTCTCCTTCTTCAATATAAACATCAAAGGTACGGGCAATATCGCCGGCTGGGTCAGCTACCATGGGGTAGGCGAGCTTTTTGATGGCTGGAGAATGATCATGCCAGGCCTTATGCGTAAATTTCGTATCAGTTGAAACCGAGAGAACTTCTGCACCGAGCTCTTGAAATTTGGCGTAGTGTTCTTGCATTTCTTCAAGTTCGGTTGGACAGATGAATGTGAAGTCTGCTGGGTAGAAAAAGACGACTACCCATTTTCCTTTCAAATCACTGAAGTGGCTCGAATGAAATTTTTCTGCCTGGTAAAAGTCAAAAGCGAGATCGGGGACTTGCTTTCCGATGATGGGAAAATCTACGAGAAGGGTATCATCTTCGTACGTGAGATCATCGCAGCACCCTCCTCCACAGCATGTGTCTTGAGACATAAGATTGCGTGTTTAAAAGTGATAAAATTATGTGCGTCGGACAGGTTTTTTTGCACGACGTTTCATCATGATAGAGAGTGTCAAGAGAGCTGTCAACTGGAAGCGTGAATAGCGGGAGATCGAGAAAAAAATTGTTAAAAAATGATAATATACACTACATATAGTAGAAATATTATATTATGTATACAAATCATTTCTGAGATTGGTGGAGGAATTTCTTCCGAACCGTGACGTGAGGAAACGATTTTACTTAGACCATTGATTGTTTGGGATATCCATGTTACTATCAAGCGCAATCTCAATCTATGACGCAACAAAACACCATTATTGTAAAGAGTCGTTCCAACGCTATTCGGTTGGATCAATTTGTGATAGATTCGGCTCATCCGGTCGCTTCTCTTACCCGAAAGGAGATTCAGACACGCATTGAATCTGGAAAAATCCTTTTAAATGAACAGCAGGTTCGACCAAGTCGTATGGTGAAACCTGGAGATTTGGTTACAATTCTCGAGATAAAAAAGGAAAACCTCGAAAGAGCATCTCTCCCGACCGGAATTTCGGTTTTGTTTGAAAATGAATCCTTTCTCGCTCTCGAAAAACCAGCTGGTCTTTCTATGCATCCAGCAAGGGAGGGACAAAATGGGACGCTTGCTCATTGGATCCTAGCGAAGTATCCGAAGATTGCTCATGTCGGGGATGATCCTCTGAGACCTGGAATAGTCCATCGACTTGATAAAGAAACTTCCGGATTGGTGCTGGTGGCAAAAAATGAGGCAGCTTTTCTGGCTCTAAAGAACCTTTTCGCTCAAAGACAGGTAGAGAAGGGGTATATGGCTCTTGTTTATGGTGAGCCGAAAGAAGCTTCGGGAACGATCACTCTTCCGCTTGGGCGAGTAGCTGGAGGTGTTCGGCGAGGAACGCCTGTGAAAAAGAGGGCTTTTTCTGGTCAACTACGAGAGGCCATCACTGAATACACTTTACACACAGCTTATCCACAGTTCAGTTTGCTCTCTATTAAGCCAAAAACAGGGAGAACTCATCAAATTAGAGTGCATTTGTCGGCGATAGGTCACCCCGTGGTTGGAGATCGTTTGTATGCGTTTAAAAAGCATAAAAAAGGCTTATTTCCCGAACATCAACTTCTCCATGCGGAGAAGATTCAGTTTACGCTTTTTGGCCAAACTTATGATTTTCACTCTCCTCTCCCGAATCGTTTTCGCCAGTTTCTCAAACTCTGTAAAATTCCAAATGGTCTACCTTCTGCCTGATGGTTTGATCGCTTCATGAACTCTTTCTGGGGACTTGACGGAAACGGACTCCCCGGCTATGATGGGAGGGCTTGAGAAAGCCCTTTGTACTCTCTACAAGGCTTCTTTTTTTCTACTATTTATGCACTCGAAGATTTTTCTCATTGTTGTGATGGGAAATCTCTACAGATAGACGATTATGGATCAGAAACTTATTCAATTTAATAAGAAGTTGCGCAGCGAAAAGTCTCATTTTCCGTTGCTTGAAGCTGGTGATGTGGTGAAAATTTCTCGTAAGATTAAAGAAGGGAGTAAAGAGCGTACCCAGATTTTTCAGGGGATGGTTATTGCGGTAAAAGCGCGGCAGAGCTCCTCTCCAACCGTCACGGTGCGCAAAGTTTCTTCAGGCGTAGGGGTTGAACTGGTGCTACCTCTTCATTCTACTCAGATTGAGAAAATTGAAGTGCTGAAGAAAACGAAGGCGGGTCGCTCAAAACTCTACTATGTCCGTACGAAGTCAGCTAAGGTGCTTGGAAAGAAACTCAAAGAAGTCCCGTTTGCTATTGGAAAGGCTGGCCAAGAGGTGAAAGATGTGGTGCGTGAGGTAACCGAGGCCGCAAAGGCTGAAGTTACTCCTCAAGAGGAAGAGGTGAAACAAGCAGAATAAAAGAGGAGTTTTCTTTTTTGAAAGTTTCCTTTACAGTAAAGTCATGCCCAGGTGGCGGAATTGGTATACGCGCTAGCTTGAGGTGCTAGTTCCCGCAA
>CAZABS010000005.1:6295-33370 GCA_964483635.1 uncultured Bdellovibrionales bacterium | reverse complement strand
GCGAAGAATTGCGGAAAAAACCGGGTAATTTGTGCACCCGGACCGTCCATCTCCGGAGCCTAAAACATCAGGGCAGGGGGCACACTCAAAAAGGCAGGAAAACCCAGCGTGGTACCTGTCTTTCTTTTTTATACTATGTGTCTACTAATGTAACTTAGAAGACATTATATAAAATTGCTCCAGAGAGGAATCCGCAATAATCATCTCAGCAATTTCATGCTGATTTCGTAATTTGAGAGACTTTTGGATACATGCACCTATCCCTTTCCTCGCTCCTCTCGTTGTCAGACCTCACAACCCCACATCTTCCGAATGCTTATCCTCACGGTCTTGCATCCGTTAGAAATATACCTTCTCAATATCTCGTAAAAAAAATGACTCCCCCATTTTTTGGAAACAGCCAGGGGAGTCTCAGAAATTTTTTGAAGGAACTCATCCTCTTTATTTCTGTCTCAAGAATTTTTCTATTTTCTTCCACAAGAACTGGTGTCTTATATCAAGTCGGTGCCCTCCATGTGGCTTAAGATAAAATTGAGCCCCTGTTTTTTCGGAAAACGGAACCACAGGTTCGACTGACACTACATGGTCATCTTGCGCATGAAGAATAAATATTTTTGAACCATCAATGTCCTTCGTCATGGTTACGGGGTTATAAAAATCTTTTTCTTGAAAATGTAACCAATTTTTTTTCGATCTCACTCGATACGCTCCAGGATATCCATGCTCTAAAAATTGTATCCATTTTTCAAAAGGTTCATCCTCCCCTTCCACACTCCAATCAAGAACAGGGGAAACCGCAATAACTTTTTTTACGAATTTATTTTTACTATTCAAAAGTACTCCTGGCCCACCAAAAGAAATTCCGATCAGTATGAGCGATGTCAGGTGAAAAGAAAAAGTTTCTCCTGTCCAAAGATCAGTTACAGACTTCTTTTTGGAAACCACCCTGATGACATTTTGAATATCTTGAGCCGGTGAATGATCTGCAAAAAAGCCGGCACTTTCCCAAGATCCTTCATACCGAGGATGTATCGAAATATATCCCCTTTCAGCAAGAAATGAGAGGAGACGACGCTTGTCTGGAGACGAGGGAAGGCCTTGAGCAATAATAACTCCCTTTCCCGTAGAACGCTTTGGGATGCCCACTTCAGCGACCAACGTATTGGTAAGTTTGATGCGCAGAAGACTGTAGGTATTCGTTGGTTGCATACACTATGGGAGGTAATTTGTGGGATTGAGAGTTGCACCAACCGGGATATCTTTCACGCTTTTAACTTTACTCGAAGGAACAACATCAAACGATTTGGTAGAAAAAACGGTAAAGTGAAGATGAGGGCCAGTCGAATAACCCGTGTTACCAGATTTTGCAATCACCTCTCCGCGCTTTACCTTGGTTCCAATGCTTTTCTTTGTAGCGCTGAGATGTCCGTACATGGTGACAAGCCCATTTCCATGATCGATGGCGATATAGCGCCCATACGCGTATCGGCCATTATTCCCAATAGCGACTACTTTACCGTCGGCCGCTGCCAGGATATCAGTGCCAATCGCAACGCCGAAATCAACGCCATTATGGAACGTATACCATCGGGTGAAGGTTGTCTTACCATATTTTTGGGTGATTTTCACTTTTTTGACGGGATAACTGAGGAGTCCTTTCTGAAACTTCGGCACATCCTTCATGTCGAGACTATCGATTTTTCCTGATTCAATACTCGAAATTTCATCTTCAATTGCCTCTCGCTCCTTTTCGAGATCATCCACGAGCGCATCATATCTCTTCGCGTCGTTTTGAGCCTTTGCGAGTAAATTCGCTTTACTATCTTTCGTTGTCTCAAGATACACGTTTCGCTGTTCGAGTTGGAGACGCAGTGAGTCTGCCTGATTCCGTTTCGTCGTGAGCGTTTCTTGTTCTGCCAAGAGACTCACTCGCAGCGCCTGAAGCCCTGATAACACTTCTTGTACTTTCTCACCCGTTTCGCCTGTCCAGACATCTGCCTGAAATGGATTCATCTCATGTTCAGCAAACATCAAGAAAACTCTCGGAGAACGTGCCTGATCAAAAAAATAGGTACGCACGAGTTCCGAGAGAATTTCTTTTTGTCCGCGAATCGTTCCCTCTTTTTCAGAAATTCTCTTCGTAAGAACGGAGATGTCAGCATCCAGCTCAGCCAATGTTTTTTGATTCGTATCTATTTCAAGTTGGAGTTTATTCGCCTGCGCCTCAAGCGATTCAATTTGATCGGAGAGCGCCGCTCCTTGCTTCTGTTTCAAATCAATAATCTGTTTATAGGCCTTAATTTTTGCTTTAATTTCATCAATACGATCTTCTTTATCCTCAATAATACTGGTTATTGAATCCTCAGCTACTGCCATGGTGGCCACACCAAAAAAACTCATGAGGGTTACTCCGAGCACAAAAAACGTCCGTGAAAACAGTTGTCGACACAATCCTCGCATGGTTACTCAATTATACCACGTGAAGAGAACTTAGGAGAGACGACGAAGAAGAGAAAGTGCCTTGGTAATACGCTCATTTGCCTCATTTTGACCAAGAATGTAGAGCAGATCTTGTGGACCAGGTGATCGCTCTTCTCCAGAGAGAGCTACGCGAAGCGGCCAAAGGAAATCACCCCTTTTGTCACCTGCAGCCGAAAGGAGTAACTCTTGGAGCTTCTCACGCGTCCACAGATCATCCTTGATTCCACCAACAAGAACGAGCGCTTTCTCAAGCATCGCTTGTGTTTCAGAGACTGTCTGTTCTTTCCACTGAAGGCGTTCACTCGGATATGCCAGTTGCTTTGCCTCCGTAAAGCAGTATGGGTGCGCTTCGCCAATATCTCCGAGCCGAGTGAGTCGTTCTCGTTCCACTTCAAGTAAACGGTAAAGATATGCCTTTGATCGAAATGCCTCAGGAGCAAGCTGTATCAAATCTTTTTCAAGAAAATTTCCTTCAATTATTCGCTGATATAAATCTGAAACTGAAAGTTTTTTGATATATTCCGTATTCATCCAATTTAGTTTCTCGAGGTCAAAGACTGCTCCAGCTTTATGAACATTCGTAATATCGAATTGGTTTACCAGTTCTTCGAGAGTAAATATTTCTTGTTGACTCCCCTTCCCCGGATTCCATCCCAAGAGTGCCACAAAATTAATAAGTGTTTCCTTGAGATACCCTTTTTTGAGGTAATCTTCGACCGCGACATCACCTTGGCGCTTGGAAAGCTTGGATTTATCAGGATTCAAAAGGAGCGGTAAATGAGCAAACTTGGGAGCTTGCCAACCGAAGGCTTCATAGAGAAGGAGATGTTTTGGCGTCGATGGAAGCCATTCTTCTGCACGAATTACATGCGTAATGTGCATCGCATGATCATCTACGACAACCGCTAAATGATAGGTTGGAAAGCCATCTGATTTTAAGAGAATCTGATCATCCGTATCACGAGTTTGAAACGCGACTCGCCCTCGGATAAGATCATCACAAACTACTTCTCGATCGTCGGGAATTCGAAAGCGAATAACTGAAGGTCGGCCTTCAGCAATATATTGTTGCACTTTTTCCGGTGAGAGTGAAAGGCAGTGTCGATCATAGCGTGGCGCTGCCTTGGCCGCTATTTGATCCCGACGCATCGATTCGAGTCGATCAGCACTACAGAAACAATAATAGGCCTGCTTGGACTCGACGAGATCAAGCGCGTACTTTCGATACAGGTCAAGTCGCTTGGACTGTGTATAAGGACCATATTCTCCTCGTTCAGTTAACTGACCAGTCGCATCAAATCCAACCCCCTCAGTCGGCAGTACGTTCATGTTTGAGAGTGTTCTCACGAGGCTTTCGGTTGCTCCAGGTACGAAGCGACTTTGATCCGTATCTTCAATGCGAAGGAGAAATGTCCCAGCATTTTTTTTTGCAAAGAGATAATTGTACAGAGCAGAACGAAAATTTCCAACGTGCATATAGCCGGTTGGGGATGGTGCAAAACGTACTCGAACAGACTGGTTTTCAGACATACTCATATTCTAGCGAAAAAAAGACGGATTGGAAAAAGAACAGTAGCTCGAAGGATACGTGGAAGTCGCCACGGCTGCTGCCACAGTCGATATATCCATTCTCCTCCCACCATCCTCATCCAGACCGGGGCTCGTCTCAATTTGTTCGTAAGATAATCAAACGATCCCCCGACGCCGATCCCGAGTTTAAGTGATCCTGGTAATCGTCGAACTCCCTCGAGAAAATACTCCTGAAACGGAGCGCCGAAATTTGAAACAATTATATCAGCACTTTGCGCCTTTGATGGGAGGAAAAAGCCATCAGGGTGAAGATCCCGAGCTTCCGTTTGAAGCGTTGGATAGCGGTGCCTCACTGCTGAAAGAACCTCGTCTGCATGCGAGAGTCCATCGCTCCGTACCGCAAAAAAAACTTTCAAATTTTGTTGCTGAGCGTACTCTAAAATAAACTCAAGAAGATCAACTCCAGGAAAACGCCCCCGAAGAAATCCCCCGCTCAGTGCAAACGCTAAGCCCAACCCAACCCCGTCAATGACCTGATAATCAGCTCGACCCAGACATTCACGAAATTGCTGTTCCTTTTCTGCGAGAAGTAAGAATTCAGGATTGAGAGTTACAACGCGTCGATACGTAGATTGCGCTAATATCTCACGGACAAACGAGAGGATTTCCTCTCGAGTATGATTCGCGATGGGAAGACCAAAAATGTGCATGGGTCTATGATAAAGGAATACTCAGGAGCCGATCATAAACCCGCTTACCTTCCCGGAGCGTACTTTCAAAAAGAACTACTTCCTCGACTGGCTCAGTCAGCAGGAGCTGCTGAGTTAAGACCGGTTTTTCAGTCAACGCCTGCCAATGACTTTTCCGAAGCTGAGCCAGAGTTACGTGCGGACGAAAGCTTTTTCCAGGCGGAGTTTGAAAGCCAAGAGATTGTTCGATTCGGTGACGGAGCTTACTGAGTTCGATACTCGGATTACCCATCAGCCACAGCATACTTGGATGAGAAGTTTCCGGTACAAGATCAATCGCCCGAAACGATATTTCGAAAGCAGGGATATCAAAAAGGGCTTCTTCAAGTGCTTCACTGATCTCCGGTAGTTCCTGTTCATCCCTGAAACCAAGAAAAACCAAGGTAACGTGAAGATTTTCCTCACGCGTTACAATCAGCGGGTAGTTTTCCCAATCTTTGCGTTCACGTTTTATTCGCCGCACCAGAGCGGTCGAGAGTGGAAGACCAATAAAAAGACGTTTCGTATGAGGCATAGACCCCAATAGCCTAGCGAAAATTTGGAAAAGAAGCAACAGAGAGTCATGCCCGTCAAGGGAGAACTCTCAAATTGATTGCTACAATACCGTTATGCCTCAATCTCCTTCCTATCAGTTCGAAATAGCTCCCCTCATGAGCCTTCCGCTCTCGCGCTCGCCACTCTTTAGCTATCAAAGCAGCGAAGAAATTGCTCTCGGCTCACTGGTTAAAATCCCTTTTGGGAAACAATTCCTCGACGGCGTCGTTTTCGCATCGAAGCCACTCCGAATGCGTACTCCTCATTGGATGAAATCTCCCAAGCACGTCATTCATCCAGCGCTCCTCACGCCGCAACAGCTGGCACTTGCCGAAAATATCAGTCATGACACCTATACTCCTCTTGGGATAGTACTGAAACATTTTGTCGTACGACCGCCTAATAAAATCTCCAGTGATGCTCAAGATGAAGTGCTTGAATCTCCATCACCTACTCGGGCTACCCTCACAAAGCGGGAGCATGCTTTGCTCCGAAGTTTCCTCAAAGCTCAGCCTGGAAAACCGATTCTTTGGAAAAATCAACCGTACAGGCACCTCAACGTATTGGTGAAGCTTCTTCACACCATCGTAAAAAAGGATGGTCAGGTATTAATGTTAGTGCCAGAGGTTGCACTCGCAAAGTGGTGGTATGAGACACTCAGTTCGTATTTTGAAAAAGTTCTCCTCACCGAGATCCACTCTCGTCTCACGCCAGCTACACTCAAGCAACATTGGTGGCGTATTCGGGCAGGACGGGCTCAAATCATCATCGGAACACGCCAGGCACTCTTTGCTCCATTTCAAAATCTTGGACTGATTCTCCAATTAGACGCCGAGGATGAAGTTAGCTATTCCCAATGGGAAATGAGTCCCCGGTATCAAACGCATTTGGTTGCGCAACAAATGAGCATTCTCCATCAAGCGACATTTCTCCTCGTTACACCCACACCAAGCTTGACGCTTGATCATTGGGTATACCAGCAGTATACGATACCGCCTCAAAAATCGAAAAAATCTGAGCACCTCCTGGTCAACCTGAGAATACTCTTCAAACCTGGGAAAGATCTTGCCCTTACACCAGATCTCCTTGCTGCCATGAAGCAAACGCTCTCCAAAAATGAAAAAGTGTTTCTAATCGCACGACAGCAGGGACTTGCGAGTTTTTCTCTTTGCCTACAATGTAAACAGGTCTTACGGTGTCCCCAATGCACCCGAACGCTTACCCCAATATCGGGAGGAATTTTTTTCTGCTTCAATGGTCATTACCGAACATCTGCTTTTCCGAGTTGCCCCCATTGCGGAGGATTGCAATTTAAAAATATCGGCTCAGGCACGGAAAAAATAGAGTCCCTCGTTCAGCGCTATTTTCCCAGTTACCGAGTGATTCGGCTTGATACCAAAGCGACAAAACGCGCCGTTGATCTCACTCGACTGATCCAAAAAATCCAAATTGGTAATTATGATATCCTCATCGGAACCTCTCATCATACCCTCCTCCCAAGCTTGCCGGAAACAGGTCTCGTTGCTATGATAGAAGCCGATACAGCCCTCTCATTTCCTGATTTTCGGAGTGAAGAAAGGCTCGCGGGACACCTCGTACGCGCCTCTCTATTCGTCCAAGATAATCCTGGCGGGAAAGTCCTCCTCCAGACTTTTAGCCCCGAGCAAGCTGTATTCGAGGAATTTGTCGCCCAGAATACTGCAACGACCAAGAAGCGACTTTTCGAGGAGCGAACCCTCCTCTCATACCCTCCCGTGGGACGATTTATTCGCCTCGACTGTATCGGAAAATCAACCACGGAAGCCCTCCAGAAAAGCCTTGAGATTACCAAAGAACTTGCTCATCTAGGTCTCCCGTTTGTGGTAAAACCAATTCAGTCAACAAAGAAAATTTTCTCAAGACGTTCATCTCTCCTCCTCCGATTCCCCAAGAGAGAGCCACTCCCCAAAATATTACACCAATTTTTTCTAGTACATTCGAAGGATTTTATTGTTGAAATTGATCCCCTCCATCTCACGTAGCTCGTATGCAAAGAACCATCATCACCGGACCTGAAACGCCTGTCCTTCATGCGAAAAATGCTCGTGTGAAAGATGTCTCTACCCCAGAGATACAGACGCTCCTACAAGATATGGTAGAAACCATGCGTCAAGCCGATGGCATTGGTTTAGCAGCACCCCAGATCGGAGTATCCCTACGTGTATGCGTAACCGAAATAGATGGAATGGTTCGCTATTTTATCAACCCCACCATTACGAGCTATTCCCGCGAAAAAATTCTCTTTGAAGAAGGGTGCCTCAGTATTCCAAAAAAATTTCTCCTGATTGAGCGTTCCGAATCAATCACTATCCGCTATACTGATGAGAGAGGTATCGAACGGAAAGAAAAACCACGTGGCCTTCAGGCGATTTGTCTCCAGCATGAGCTCGATCATCTCGACGGAGTGCTGATAGTTGACCGCTACAAAGAACAAATAAAAAAAAGAAAATAATCTCTGTATTCTATGTCATTACCTGCCAAAAAATCTTCCCCTGCTGTCCCACAAGTCCCACTTGTTTTCATGGGGACACCAGAATTTGGAAAAACACTTCTCGCTGGGTTAGTAGAGCTCGGGTATAACGTCGTAGGAATTGTAACGCAACCTGATCGCCCAGTTGGAAGAGATCGTGTACTCACGCCATCACCAGTCAAAGAGTATGCAGTTGAACACAAACTCCCCCTCCTGCAACCCACCAAACTTGATGAATCATCTTTGCGAGCGATCCAAGCCTGGAAACCAGACCTTATCGTTGTTGCCGCTTACGGAAAAATCCTTCCAGAAAAAATCCTCTCGCTGCCTGGATTGGGCTGTCTGAATGTGCACGCCTCACTTCTTCCTCGCTGGCGTGGTGCGTCACCCGTACAAAATGCCTTAATAGCAGGTGATCCCGTGACCGGAATTACCCTGATGCATATGGACGCAGGCCTCGATACTGGAAATATCGTGTCCCAAAAAAGTCTCGCTATCCCACCCGAAGCTACCACTGGCTCTCTCTTACCACAACTCGCAACCCTTGGCGTTGAACTCTTACAAGAAACACTCCCAGCTTGGATCAAAAGAACGATTACTCCACAGGTTCAAAACGAAAAGGAAGTTACTTTGTGTCAGCTCATTGAACGTGAAGATGGCCGTATTTACTGGAGTAATTCAGCAGAAGAAATCTACAACCGCTACCGAGGACTTTCTCCCTGGCCCGGTATCTTCACTTTTTGGAAAAGAGGAGATGATCTCCTTCGTGTAAAGCTGCTCCGTGTTAGCCTCCAACGAACCAGCCCCATGCTTGAATCACCTCTCGGAACAGTATTTGAGATCGGCGAGAAAATTGGTGTCCATGCCGGAACCGGTATTCTCTTTCTCGAAGAAGTCCAGCTCGAAGGAAAGTCTCCCGTAAATATTCGTGACTTCCAAAATGGAAATCCTGACTTCGTCGGATCTCTGTTGGTATAAATAATCTATGTCTCGAGAGCGTTCTCTTCATCAAACGAGTCGGGCACTCCTGGTTTTCTTGTTCATCCTTTTCGCGGTTTCATCAATCTTTATCATTCGCTTTTTTCAAAAAGGAACCGATACCGAGACATCGCAGAAAGATCTTCCTCCCACCCTCGACATGAGCGATATCCGTTTTCTCGATGCACGGACTTTGAGAGCTCGGGAACAGACTGGCGAAAATCTCCACTTCCTTGATGTACGAGCCACAGAGCGATATCAAGAAAAACACATCTTAAACTCACTCTCAATCAAGCCACAAGAGTTACTCAGTACCTTTCCAAATCTCACCGGTACACCAATTTTTCTTATCGATGAAACAATCACAACCGAAATACTCAACTCACTGAAGAAAACATTTGACCAACAAGGGAAAAGTTTTGCGATCCTTACTGATGGAGTCATCGGCTGGCAAGCAGCGGGCGGGATAACCATCAGCGCTGGCGATCCTTACTCGTTTGAAGATCAATCGAAAGTCACGTTCATCCCACCTCTCAAAGCTCAGGAATTGCTCACGAATCACGTTTTTATCCTCGATGTGCAAACACCCCTCCTCTATCAGCAGGCACATATTCCTGGAGCTATCAATATCCCACTTGCCGAACTCGAAAATCGCCGATCTGAACTCCCCTTTACACAATCACTCCTTGTCTATGGTACCAATGATCTCGAAGGTTTCAAGGCAGGTGTAAGACTCTTTGATATGAACTTTCTTGGATCACGCACACTCGAGGGAGGGCTGACCGCCTGGAGAAATGCAAATCTTCCGACCGAAACGAAATAGCGATTAATCCTCAATAACCGCAAGAATATCTTTGGTATTCACGAGAATATATTCCGTTTCACCGAGCAAAACTTCTTCACTCGAACCATACCGCTTAAAGATAACTCTTTGACCCTTCTTGACAACAATAGCTTTGCTATCCCCAACCGCAACTACTTTTCCTTGCTGCTTGCCTCCTTCACTTTTTGTTTCCGGAAGATAGATTCCTGATGCTGTTTTCGTGGTTGGTTTTTCGGGAATTACCAGCACGTTTTCTCCAAGAGGACGAATGGCTATTTTTGACATACTCAAACATATTAAACATTACCTCTTCGAGTATAATTCAGGATTAGCACTCAAGTCAAGCGAGTGCTAGCCACCTAAGGAATCTCCGCGGTAGTCAAGAGCTCAATGGCTTTTTCAAGTTGGGGATCCATCTCTGCGTCTTCCTGATCGCGACTCGCTGAAACCTCAACGTCAGGAGAAATTCCAACTTTATGAATCTGGTTTCCGTTTGGAGTTAACCATCGTGCAACCGTAATCTTGACCGAAGTATCCTTTCCGACGCTAATGAGCTCCTGTACAGATCCTTTTCCAAAAGATTTTTTTCCAACGAGGGTCGTAGCAGGATGACGTTCCTTCAATGAAGCCGCTAAAATTTCAGAGGCACTCGCACTCCCTTCATTAATCAGTACTACCAAAGGAAGGCGATCAAAACGAGGGGCTCCCGAAGATACGAGAGAATGTTTTTTCCCGTCAGCATTTTCCTCCATGACCACAACGGTACCGCTTGGTAAGAAGTGATGCGCGATTGCCACCGCAGCTTCAAGATACCCTCCAGGATTATTCCGAAGATCGAGTATCATTCCCTGCGGTCGTTCTACAGCGATAGTCGCCATGATTGATTGAAAATCATCAGCGGTATCGTCTCCAAAACGACTTACTCGAACGAGTGCTATCTTTCCTCTCATCTCGTATTTCACGCTCTTTACAACGATAATATCACGCTCTACCACCACCTCACGCGCCTCCTCATCACCCTCGCGAAAAATAGTGAGACGAACCTCGGTACCTCGAGGTCCACGGATTTTCGCTACCGCTTCATCGATTGCTAAATTTACCGTAGCTTCATCGTCAATTTTGAGCACACGGTCATTTGGAAGCAAACCGGCTTTTTGCGATGGAGAGTCATCAAGGGGGGTTACTATAGTCAAAATTCCATCTTCTAATGTCATTTCAGCTCCTATCCCTTCGAAACTACCCGTAATGTCTTCTTGAAATTCCCGATTTTCTTTCGGACTAAAAAAGGTCGTGTACGGATCTCCGGATGCTGCAAGCATTCCATCAATCGCTCCGTAAAACATTTCTTTGGCATCGAGTGAATTCCGATCAACGTATTTTTCTTTCAATAAATCCCACACGCGCCAAAAAAGGGAGAAATCTATTGTCGCATCAGGATTTTTTACATTTTGAAACACGACATCCTGAGGAGAAACCGGCACCTCAGTCGCAAAAAATTGTCCTACGGAACCTTTTTGATAGCCTGCAAAATAGGCAAAACCAATTAAAGCCAGCAACACACCCAAAAAAGCTCCGCGCTTTACCAGGGCATGAGAAGGCGCTCCTTCAGTTTGTGAAAGATTTTCATCCATAGATTACTCGAGATGTGGTGTGGGTTTTCCGAAGTATTTCATAAAATATTTCACCCCGCTCACAATATGGTACCAAGTAAGACGATTAAAGAGAAGGGAACGAATGAGTCCACCGCGCGCACTCCCCTTACCGAGATAATGATAGACTGTAATTTCAGGATAATACACTACTTTGAGTCCAGCTTCCCAAAACCTTCGACACCAGTCAACATCCTCCATATACATAAAGAATCGATCATCCATAAATCCAACTTTTTCGACATGTTCCCGCCGAGTAATCAACACTGAGCCCATAATCCAATCTACCTCACGAGGATGTTTCCGATCAAAATCCTCCATCGTAAACCAGGCGAGATGTTTTTTTGCAAATGAAAGGTGTTTTAACCAGGTTCTTCTATAAAGGATGGTTTGCGGCTGATAAAAATGAAAACACGTTTGTTGGAGCGAACCATCAAAGTGAAGCTGCTTGGGTCCAATGAGTCCAATCTCTGGATGCTCTTCCAAATAGCTCGTCGCTCTTTCAATAACTCCCGGTGTGAATAAAACATCAGCATTCATGAGAAAAAGAGTTTGACCTTTCACAAGTGAAAGCGCTTTATTCACAAGTGCACGAAATCCAACATTCTTTTTATGCGGTACGAATTGAATTTCCGGAAATTCCTCGCGAAGGAGCATTTCGGTATTCTCTTCGGTGGCACTGTCGACAACCAAGATCTCATACGACTGTTTTGATTCTGTGAGAGATTTTTTGAGTGCATTAAGAGAGAGCTTCAATAGCTCTGGACTCCGATAACTCAATAAGGCAAAAGAGAGTTCGGGCTGCACAAGTTCAAATTATGGAAGACTCTGAAACAAAGATCGAATTTGATCATAATTCCCTCCTCTTGGCAGGAGAATGTAACCTGCCTCTTTGGTCTCTTCGGGAGCATAGAGGAGTCCTTCCTCCGTATTTTCTAGAACCTTCTGAGTCAGAGTTGCGTTTTGATTTTTTTGGTACAACTCAAAAAGACGTTTCATTTCCCATATTTCAAAATTTGTTCGTACATTTTCTCCAAGACTCTCGAGAATCCCATTTATCCTCCCAAAATCGGTAAGTGTTCCAAGAGAAAGCGCCTTGTCTTTCATAGCCCCAATGACCTGTTGTTGACGACGCGCCCGCTCAAAATCATTCGAAGTATACCGGGATCGAGCATAACAGAGCGCAGTTTCACCATCCAACATATTCTGTCCAGCTGGTAATTTAAAATTTCCTTCACACTCCAGTTTCGAAGGATCAAGTTTTGCAAAACAGAGCGGATATCGCTTCGGATTGAGATAATAGGTACCATTTTTTCGCTGGATGCGCTTCTCCTCATAATTCCCCGAAGGAACCGTGTAATACATTCCGTCGCAGCGCTGTTCTATCCCACGAAACTGTATCCCTTCTTGAAATGGCTCTGCAAGAGTAACCGTGATCCCCCCAAGCGCATCCACGAGCTGCTTGAATCCTTCGAAATTAATTACGATGCTATATGGGATAGTCATTCCGGTGACCTCACTCACAATTTTTTGCATATCTTCTATGCCACCCTTCCCATGTTCTCGCTCTTCACCAAGTGCATATACTGCATTGATTTTTCGCTGTTCAGCACCACTAGGAACGGTAACGTATAGATCTCGTGGAAGTGAAACAAGCGAGGCTCTCGCACTCTCACCCTCGATCTGACTCGGATGCAGTGATAACACCATGATCGTATCGGCCAAAAGTCCACCACCTACCACTTTTTCTCCGCGCATGCCCAAAAGGAGAATATTGATTTTTCCCGTTTCTTCTCCGATAAGTTCATCTTTTGCCCCTGGAAGGGTCTTCACTAAACCCTTGAAGAGTCCATCTTCTCCAATGGAAATCTTATTGAAGGCACTCCCGGCTTTGAAAAAAAACACCCCACCCACAATAAGCGCCAGCACCAAAACAAACGCAGCGATACGCCACATCCGATGCTTTTTCACGGGAATAGCTCCATCGAGAGATGGAGTTTTTTTAAATCGTGCGAATAATTTTTCACCAAATGTCATAAATAAGGCATTAACAATGTTCGTAACACGAAAGTAACTTCTGTGCGCTCTTTGGCCAGAAATATACGTTCTTTTGGCCCTGACCCTTTTCAAGAAGCTCCCCTCGAGCTCTTTGGTCAATAAAAAGAGTATACAAGGCTTTTTCTATTGATTCAAGACTCTTTGGATCAAAGAAAAAGGCAGCATCGTTGGCAACTTCATGAAATGGCGGAATATCAGAAGCAAATACTGGGGCTCCGGCCAGAAAACCTTCGAGGAGCGGTATACCAAACCCCTCATACAGTGAAGGAATAATAAGACCCTGACTTTCAGCCACCAAAGCCCGAAGATCCTCACTGCCCACATACCCTGTAAAAATTACACCTTGGGGTCGATTTTTTTCCCAATCCCGTACTTTTGGATCAACATGGTGAGCCGATGGATTCCCAACTAAGACCAACTGCGCGTCGTGATGATATTGGAGCAAACGCTCGAATGCCTCCACCAACCGTACAATGTTTTTGCGTGGTTGCATGGTTCCCACGGCGATGGCATAGGGTACATCGCGAAGCTGGAATTTTTTTCGGAGAGAAACTCGTGCAGCATTTGAAATTGGCTCCGACCAGCTTTCACTGGCCGCATTGGGAATAATAACGATTTTTTCCTTCGGCAATGCAAAAACCCTCGCAACCTCATCTCGCGTAAAGGCTGACGGGACGAGAATAGCGGCTGAACGTCTGAGCGATCGTGGAATAAACATTCGCAAAAAGAATCGATCAAGCCATCCAATCCACTCCGGATGTACTTCAAAAGAAACATCGTGGATGTGTGTCAAGAGTCGAGTGCGACTCGGAATAAGGAGTGGCGTAATATATTGGGTGTGGTAAACATCAACCCGATGATGAAAAAGGTACCAGGGAAGCGTGAGAGCATTCCACAAAAAACGATTCTGACCGAACAAGCTCACTATCGTAACCTTTTGATTTCCAACGCAACCAAGTTTCACGGCGAGTGCCGCGAGGTCAGTTGGGTTATTCTCATCCGTAAATAAAACGAAATGACTTTTTGTATCAAGCTTTATAACTTCTTTGGTGAGATGAAAAAAAACAGCTTCATCACCTGTTCTTGACTTACCGATAAGTCGGATATCAATACCAATCGTTCTCATATATTATTCGCTCAGTGCTTGAGTTGGAAGCAGCGCAAAAAATACCCACACCCAACCAAGAAGAATTCCAGAGTTAAAGAGATTAAATACCATCAATCCTCCCAAAGTCGAGGCAATAAAGATTGATATTTCAGGATACCGCCCCCCAAAACGCAACCTACGATACAAGAATACTATACTCCCACCAAGAAACAGGAGAAAGGCACCTACTCCGACGATTCCTGCTCCGAGCCACACCTCAAGGAAAATATTACTTGCATTCAGTGCAGCTCCACGCTCATCACGTCCAAGACGATCGCCAATTGTTCCCCATCCGATCCCTCTCAAAGGATGTTCCTGCAGCGCTCCGAAACTCGTCTCATAAATATGTCTTCGTATTTCAACATTCGGATCTGGCCGGAGAATCGTCCGAACAATCAGTCCCTCATTTTCCCGATCAGGAATTTCTTCTAAAGTAATGAAGCGACAACCAAGTGGATCAAGTTCATCTAATGAGTCAATACGAAAAGGAAGAGTCCGATCATCAAGGCAGGCAAGAGTTATTTTCTGAAAACCGGTTGCCGTACTCGCAGCTCGCGAACCAAGATCAAATCGAGTCAAACCAGCACCAAGCGCAATCATGACCGCAAATCCAACGAGCACCACAAGAGCATTCCCAAAAAAAAGTCCCTCGCGCCATTGAAATTTTCTTGGTGCCTGATTTACGGGAAGGCTTACCAAGAAAATAAAGATGAAAGAGAGCATTCCTGCCCCAAGCCAGGCACTTCGACTGACCGTCAATACCAATAACAGAAACGAAATTCCTAAAAAGAGAAACCGAACGCTCGAAGAAAAAAAATAGATTCGGCCAATGAACACCGGATCGGAATGCCTTCGAAGGTGTTTCACCAGAGCAAGTCCAAGCGCAATGACCACCAAAAGGAATGCTCCGTACCAATCCGGTTCAGTGAACGAAGCATTTGGACGACCGGGCATAACCATAAAGCCACTTCCTGAAAAAGTATGGAGGATTGCTTGTGCAAGTCCAGCCATGAGCGAAAGCACCATCCCTAAGGCGACAAATGGAACTGCTGCCAGAATTTCTTTGGGAGAGCGCCAAAAAAATCGCGCCAGGAGATAGAGTAATGCAAATACACCAAAAACACCTCCGAGGCGAACGCTTCCCGGGATTCCTAATGCAAAAGCAGAGATAATGACCGAAAGCGGAATCATCATCAAAACCCCATCGAGCCAATGCCAACGGAAGAGTGGTGTCGGACGTCCACTCAATTTCCGGATTCCCAAAGCCACGAAGAGTCCGAGTGCTAGCCATTGATAGGGTCTCCATCCTCCGCCAAATCCTGCCGGAGCTAACGTTATCACCTCAAGCGGTAACCACGTCAACAGACAGAGAAATACCCAGGCAGGACGATACAGAGCTGCGAGCAGCATGAGAATGGTACAAAAAACAAACCAACTTGAATCCAGAGGAAAAAGTCCGAACCAGTACATCAAAACAAAAACCACAAACCCCAGACCGCTTCCGAGAAGAAGCAATGTTTTTTCCTGCTGAAAAAATCGTGAGATATTTTCAAGAATTGTTTCCATATCTCTATTGTACCAAGAATTTTGCTACCGTTTCTGTAAATTGAATCCACGAAAATATTTCACTTCTTTTCCTTCCGGCATGAGCGAGCTCGATGCGATAGTTTTCTTCTCGTACTAATCGCTCAATCCCCTGTGCGAGAGATTCCTCGCTCATCGGATCAACCAGGCACGCTGCCCCAGCAGCGACTTCTTCGGTTGCGCCACCCTGGCTTGTAAGCACCGGGGTTCCCCGAGAAAATGCTTCGACGATGGGCAGTCCAAATCCTTCAAAAAGAGACGGGTACAAGAAAGCTTGTGCTCCACTGTAGAGTGAGGAGAGATCTTCTTCGGGTACAAATCCAAGAATTCGCACTCGAGAAGCTATCTCGAGCTGAGCGACAATTGTGTGAACGGGAGTAGCAAGCGGATTGCTTTCAGCATGAACTTTTCCGCTGATTACCAGTGGTGGAAGAGATTTTCCAAGGCGCGGTATCAAAGACGCATAGGCCCTGAGCAGCCTCGCTGTATTCTTCCGAATTTCGAGCCCTCCACCATGATAGAGGTACTCTCCTGGTTTAAGATCATACCGATTCAAAACTGACGCAATCTCAGATGTATCAGGCTCCTGATTAAATTGTTTTCGCACTCCAAGTGCTGCCACAATCACTCGCTCAACTGGAATCGCTAACCATTTATATATATCCTTGGCTGTTGACTCAGAGATGGTAACAATTTGTGTAGCCTTCAGAATTCCCTGGATAACTTTTCGGTAATGCCATTTTTTTCTCCAGTTTCCGAGATACTCTGGGAAATAGAGTGGTGCGAGATCATGCACCAACATCACATGTCGGACCGATTGAGGAAGTACTGTGGCCGCCTGATAAAGACTGAGAAATACCTCGCAGCCCGCTCGGCGTAGCGCTCGCGGAATAGAAAAGCGCTCATACAAATGCTCACGGATCAGGTCATCGCGGCGATACCACGTTGTGACCACTCGTATTTCCCAATGAGGAGGCAATGCAAAGGACAGCGTCGGCATTTCTTCAACGAAAAGAATAACGTGATGTTCTGAAGCAAAAGGAAGCTGCGCGAGCTCTTCAACAAAAGCTAACGTTACCTGACCAATTCCCGTATCTGGTTTCCGTAAAAAACGAGCTTGAATCCCGATGCGCATATTTATGGCGATGACATTTGTTCCCTGACACTCCGCAGTGTCTCTTCGTATTCACGAACAATTGGCACGTTCCCCAAGCGCCCTTCTAAGATCTTGAACGCCGACTCAAAAAACCAAAAAGTTCCCTCTTTTTTCCCAAGAAAAACCTCCCAGACTGCTTCTCCTGATTTCGAATAATCAGTTGCGAGTGAACGAAGATTGCAAATTTTATCTGCTGCCGCCACCCAAAGTGCCTTTTCCCCATCATTTTCCAGATTTGAGAGATACCGTTCTTTGCGAATCCGCCAACTGTCTCGAGTAGTTTTACCTGAAGCGTCACGTGCTGTTTGTTCATCCTCTGAAACCTCACGCACAATCTTCATCACTTCTGCGCCAAATTCTTGTCTGAGTGTTTCGGCGGAATATCCAGGCACATCCTCGAGTACATCATGCAACAGTCCAGCAATTATCGTTACTTCATCCGCACCAAAATGCGCCAATAGAAACGCTACCGCATAAGGATGTACGACGTATGGGGAGCCATTCCCCTTGCGTACCTGATCGCGATGGAGCTCAGCCGAACGCACAATAGCTCTCTCAATAGCTGGTGTAAGAAACATACCGGAAACTTGGACTTAATTTTCACTTCTATTTTAGCTTTTTCCATTAAATAAGCCAAATTTATTCTTCTTTGACTTGCCAAAGCCTCTTTCCATCTCTAAAATACCCTCATACTCATCAACCAATATTTATGGAAAAAAATCGAGTGAAGGAGACCGTTGCTGTCGTTGGACTTGGATACGTTGGCTTACCGCTCCTCCTCCGCACCGCCGAAAGTGGCTACCGCACCATTGGATTTGATTTGAGCCAAGAAAAAATTGATCTCCTGAGTCAAAAAAAATCACCCATCGAGGATCCTTATCTTGAAGCGAATATCTCACGCGTTGATTTTTGTGTGACCAATAATCCCAAACAGCTCCGCGAAGCTGATATCATCCTTATTTGTGTTCCAACTCCCGTCGACGAATTTTTCTATCCTGATCTAGAGCCCGTCGAAAGTGCATCAACTCTCATTGCCGAAAACCTGAAACCGGGTGCGCTCGTGGTGCTCGAGTCTACGGTGAACCCAGGAGTTTCCGAAGAAGTCGTTCGGCCAATTTTTGAAAAACATGGCCACCACGAAGGAAAAGATGTCTTTCTTGCGCACTGTCCAGAACGCATTAACCCAGGTGATGCCAAGTGGAATGTCACCAATATCCCCCGGGTCGTTGGCGCTTTTAACCAAAGAGGGCTTCAACGAGCACTCGAATTCTATCGTTCGATCGTCGATGGGAATATTCGCCCTATGAAATCTATTCGTGAGGCTGAGGCGGTAAAAATTGTTGAAAATTCATTTCGTGATATCAATATCGCGTTCGTGAATGAACTGGCAAAGTCTTTTGATGTACTTGGCATAGACACCAAAGACGTCATCGAGGGGGCGGCTACCAAACCATTTGCCTTTATGCCTCATTTCCCCTCTTGCGGTGTGGGAGGTCACTGCATCCCCGTTGATCCCTACTATCTTATCGAACATGCCAAGCGCTCTGGCTTTGATCACAAGTTTCTCAAAATTGCACGTGAAATCAATAACAGCATGCCCGCCTACACCGTTGAACTTCTCCAGGACACCCTGAATGATTTGTGTCTTCCACTCAAAGATACACCCGTGGGAGTTCTCGGGCTCGCTTATAAGGCCAATATTGACGACGTTCGCGAATCTCCTGCCATAAAAATTATCGAGCACCTCAAGCGTCACGGTGCGAAAGTCCTCACGTTTGATCCACATCTCAAGAAAAGATCAACCATGCCTTCACTTGAGGCTCTCCTCAAAAAATCAACGGCCCTTATTTTGGCAACTGATCACCGGGTCTTTCGTGAAACTCTTACTCCAGCACTTTTAGTAAAACACGAAATCAAGGTCTTTATTGATGGGAAAAATGCCTTTGACAAGCAACTTTTCCGAAAAGCTGGTATTATATACAAGGGTATCGGACGCTAGTTTCCGCCCTAAAAAGCTGATTTTGGTATGATATTTGGACTCATTCGGCTTATTATCTGGATGGCTGGGGTGCTCGTGATCGCATATTTTGCTTTGCCTTTTTTTGGATATGAGTTCAACTGGACCTATTTCCAAGATAACCGAACGAAGTGTGAGACTGCCCTCAAAGAATGTCAGGAGAAACTGGTTCGGAAAGGGATAGATGGCGCCAGAGAGGAATGTAATTTTCGGTGTGCCGAGTACACGAATTTAATTCAAAAAAAACAGCCTAGTCAATAAATATAACGAGAAACCTATGCGGCTCATCGTCAGTATCCCGGCTCTTAATGAAGAAGAAAAAATTGGTCAAACCATTGGTCGAATCCCGAAACATTTTGAGGGAATCGATGAAGTGCTTGTCCAGGTGGTTGATGATGGATCCACGGACGAGACGGTCAAAGTAGCGCGTGAAGCGGGAGCACATTTTGTTATTTCTCATGGCATGAATCGCGGTGTAGGAAAAACGTTTCGCACCGCTGTCGAAAATGCTCTCGAACAAGGTGCCGATGTGATGGCATTCATTGATGCTGATGGACAGTTTGATCCGAAAGATATTGCCACACTCCTCTTGCCAGTCCTCAGTGGGAAAGCTGACATGGTCTCCGCTGATCGTTTTGACCATCTCAAAGCCAAAAATATCCCTTGGATAAAGGATCTCCTCAATCGTTTGGCCGCAAAACTCATAGGGAGTTTTATGAATAGTGAGATTAAAGATCTTACTTGTGGTTTCCGCGTGTACAGCCGAGAAACGCTTCTCAGGCTGAATCTTCCAGGTGAATTTACCTATACCCAGGAAGTCATCATCGACGCGCTCGGAAAGAACCTAAAAGTTCTCTGGATTCCGGTTGAAGTCACTTATTTTGCCGAAAGAAAATCTCGGGTCGTACGAAGTATCTCACGCTATATCCAACAGAGTGCTCGAATCATCATCAAAGCGGTGCGTGATGTCCGCCCGATGAAATTCTTCGGAATTCCTGGCGTTTTCCTCATCTTGCTTTCGCTCATTGCTTTCATTACCTTTTTCATTCTCTATGTAACACACGGACTGAAAGTCACACCGTACCTCAACTATCTCCTCTTTGGAAGTGTTACTTTTCTCATTGGCATTCAACTGCTTATTTTCTCTTTCATTGCTGACATGATTAAGTCAAATCGGCGCCTGATTGAAGAGACCTTGTATCTCGCCCGAAAATCAAAGTATCAGAAATAATTTTTGGTTCATAAGCGTTCTTCTCAAGTTTTGTGAATATTCTCTTTATTTCTCGTGCTTTTCCGCCCATTATTGGTGGCATTGAAAATCAAAATGCTGCCCTTGCTGTTTGGCTTGGAAAATACACCCAAGTAACCACACTGGCAAATACTCGTGGAAAGAGTTTTTTACCATTTTTTCTCCCACTCGTGACTCTCCGTGCTCTTTGGATACTTCGTCACCATGATGTCGTATTGCTCGGAGACGGAGTACTCGCCCCGCTCGGAGTTATTCTCAAGCTATTTTTCCCATCGAAAACTGTTGTTTCCGTGATTCATGGACTTGACATTACTTTCGCGGATAACCCCTCATGGCTCGGACGAAGTTATGCCAAGATCAATCTCCCTGCACTGAATAAACTCGATGGACTCATTGCCGTGAGCCAAGAAACAAAGCGTCTTGCTCTTCGCTTTGGTTTAGATGAAAGTCACATCTTCGTTACTCCCAACGGAGTTGATCCCAACCAGCTAAAGCAAACCAGCGATCGAACTGCCCTCGCGAAGCTTCTCAACATTGACCTTTCTTCAAAAAAAATTATTGTTCGGGTTGGACGGTTTGTAAAACACAAGGGTGTATCCTGGTTTCTTCAAAATATAGTGCCCGCTCTTCCGAATGACGTCGTTTTTGTCGCCGCAGGTGGAGTTCCTAAGAACACCGCTCCTGGAGATGCGAATATCTATCCGGAATGTGAAGAAATCATCCGTGAGCTTCATCTTGAATCGCGGGTACGACTTCTCAAAAATATTCCTTGGTCCGATATCAAGCTCCTCCTCAACAGTAGTGACCTCGCGGTTGCACCCAATATTCCGGTACCTGGTTCTTTTGAAGGATTCGGGATTTCGGCTATCGAAGCTGGTGCTTGTGGTCTCCCGATAATCGCCTCCAAACTCGAAGGACTCCAAGAGGCTATTCATGAAGGGAAAAATGGTTTCCTGGTACCATCTGAAAACGCCCAAAGCTTCATCGAAAAAATTGAATGGCTTCTCAAGGATGATTTGCTCCGAACGCAAGTAGGAAAACAAGCTGAAGACTACGTGAACAAAAACTTTTCCTGGGATGGCAGCGCTAAACGCTACTTTGAACTTCTTCAAGATTTTCGGAACAGCACCCTTGATAATCACTAATTTCTATGCTGGACGCAATTATTTCGACCCTCTCACTTGGAATCTCATCGTGTGCTCTCCTCGTCTTCCCGGGCTGGTTTGTTATTCGCGTTGTACTCTCTCTCAAGAATCTTTCTTCGTGGGAAACCGCCCTTTTCAGCCTTGGCTTAAGTATTGGCATTCTTGACATTACGCTCCTCCTGTTGGATCGGTTCGGTATTACTCTCGATCGCATACCAATTACCTCTGGTATTGTTGGATTACTCACCGTTCTGTTCTTTCTGCAAAAAATGTGGTCTCGGTATCGAAATGTGCCACCAATAAAGCTCTCACATGAGCCGAAAGTACCTGGTTCATTTTCTCGAACCGAAGGATACCTCCTTCTCGTGATGATTATCATAACCGTTTTCATACGAAGCTTAGCCCTCCTTGATACTGCCCTCCCCTCTGCCACTGATCTCGGCCATCATATGTACTGGGTTCAAAAAATAACCCTCGAACAAGCTATACCTACATATGAAAAAATTGATCTTCAAAGAGAACTCGACGGTTCTTTGGTGCTAACTCAGGCACACCCAATTGCTGATTTCATTGTCGGGGAACATCTCCCAATTGCGACGCTCTCAGTTTTTACAAATTTGTCAGTTTTTAGTGCTCTCCCGCCACTTTTCTTGGTCGGGATCAATATCGCCAGTATTTTTTCCTGCCTCCTCCTCGCATGGTCTATTGGAAAAGAAATGCAAGCGGTCGTACCGAGATTCAAGCCGACTCTCTTTGTGCTTGTCACCTTTTTCTTACTGGGACCTCTGTACAGCCTCGCTTCGCCCCAGATGAAATTTGTTACCGGAGGTGTTATCGGTAATCTATTGGGGAACCTTTTTATTCCGCTAATTTTATTCGCTTTTTTCCGCACCTTAAAAGATCAGAGTGCTCGTTTTCTCGGTATCGGCATTTTTCTTTCATTCATTCTTGCGTATACTCATCACCTCAGCACACTCGTCCTTTTCTTCATTCTTTTGGGTATTTCAGGAAGTCTGATACTTCTCAATCCTACTGCGCTGAAAACATCGTTAGTAACCATCTGGAAGATATTGCGCCAACCCACCGTGCTTATGTTACTCGCGACACTCCTTGGGTTCATGATCTTCGTTGCCCTTCCAAGTTATCTCCAAGGGGAAGCGATCGACTCAGCCATCGGCACACCCACCAAAACGACCCGAACTGGACTTTCCTTTTTTCAAGTCACCAATAGCGTTGGACTTGCCAAGCTCGCATTTGGTCTTGCTGGGTTGGTACTCCTTTCTTTTTTTTCATGGCGCAAGACACTTGGAGGGAATGTTCTTATTGGCTGGACAAGCATGCTCATGATCATGACGCTTTTCCCACATTTCCTCCTCCTCGATATCCCCTCGAATCGCATTGGGAGTTATCTCATTTATCCTTTAGCACTAACCGGAGCATGGCTCTTAGTCTGGATCACCAACGAACCCAAGGCTGCCCACCTGAAATTTTTTCGTATTCCCTTCCTTTCGGTCATCCTCTTTAGTCTCCTTGGATTGGTGTTTTTAAGTACGAATGGCTGGTATGAGAACGGGGGTTCCTATCCAGATCGCTCATTTAGCAGCGAAGCGCTCCTGGAAACATTTCGAGGAAGCGCCTATCTCGCAGATCATATACCGGACAACAGCATTGTATTAAAAGACCACAACTATATCGTTGGTGATGCCTGGATAAAACTCTTCTTTCATCGAGACTACAATTTTCCCCTTTCTCGAGGATTCTTCAGCCGGTACACTGAAGGTGGATCACGCCGTGAACAATGCACACTCATCATGATTTCTGCGCCAAATACCCCAGAAGCCGCTCGATGTTTCCGAGACACGGATACTGAATTCCTCATGGTTAATCCAAAAATAGATAGCGCTCAATTTGAAAAGTCATCAACATTTTCAAAAATATTCACCGGCTCTTCGCTCGCTGTTTATTCTCGTTTACCGTAATTTTTTCAACACGGAAAACCCCTCGTAGCTCCCATACCTACTACTGAAGTTGACAGGTACCAGGCTTTAGTTTCGTCGTCGTCGCAATAATGCTCCAGCCGTCTTGAAGCAAATCACAACATCAAGCCAAAGTGACCAATGTTCGATATAAAAAACATCCAGACGATATTCGTCTTCAAAATCAAGGTCTGACCGACCAGAGACTTGTGCCATCCCTGTCACTCCCGGCTTGATTGTTAAGAGTCTTCGATGATACTCATGATACTTTTCAACCTCCCGCTTCTGGTGAGGGCGTGGCCCAACCAGACTCATCGTTCCCTCGAGGACATTGAAAAACTGCGGGAGTTCATCCAAAGAATACCGCTCAATAAATGCCCCCACTTTTGATTTCCGAGGATCATCTTTGATCTTATACAACGGACCTTCTCGTAAGCTCCGCTCAGCTATCAGCTGTTGCTCATATTTAAGCGCTGCTTCAAAATTTGGGTTTTCCTTCGTAATATTCCACTTCCAGAGCATATAGCGGAATTTATAAACAGAAAACTCCTCCCCGTTTTCACCGATTCTTTTGTTTTTATAAATCACCGGACCAGCTCGATCTTCTATTTTAATCGCCAGCGCAATCAGGAGCATAATTGGCAACGCCACGATGGTGAGCAGAAAGCCAGCAACAATATCGAAGGTTCGTTTAAGCACCTTTCCCCAACCATCAAGCGGTGTATGTTGAAATTCAATGAGCGGCTCTCCATTAAATATACTCATCGTAAAACGCGACGTTTCCCGTGTCGTCGGCATGTATTTATAGGTGATATTGTTGATTTGACAATAATCAACCAATTTTTCTTGCTCGTCATCGGTCAAGGATGGGTCACAGACAATAATTTCGTCAATCCCTTTCGCCGTACGAATTTCTTTAATATGATGTACCGAAATATTTTCTACATGATCAATGACTTGATACCCAAGTTCAGGATGTCGTTGAAAGAGTTTTCTCAGGGCTTCAATTTTCCCATTCGTACCAACCAGGAGCACCCGATGTACACCGACGCCCTTTTTTACAAGATAATATTTCTGTAATCTCTGAACAAGATAGCGCGCAACAACGACATAAAAAACGACAAATGACCAGCCAACTAAAATAACAAAACGAGAGGAAAACCATTCGCGACGTAAAAAAATCGCGACAATTAAAATCACGAGCACCAATGACGTTGCTTTGAACACTTGATAGGCTTCGTTCCAGAACCGCCTCGTTGCCCGCATGTCATACAAACCTTCGAGAGTATAAACCAGCGCAAATACGGGCAATATATACAACGTGATCTGTGCATATTGCTCGAGCGTCATTGCAAATACGCGCGAACGTACCGGTTCGGTAAAATCGGCAATCCGGAGATAGTACGCCGTGAGTGACGCCATCATCACCATGAGGAGATCAACGGGCAATTGAATGGCGCTAAAATATATTTCTGATCGTTTCACAATTTGAGGATTATTATATCTTTCTTCCTCATTATACTCGGTGTTTCACATTCTTTCTCAAAACAGATCGATAAGCCGGATTCTGTACTCCAAGGAGTGATCATCATTTCTCTTGCTTTCCTGTTACCAGAAAAGTCTTTGCGGTTCTCCCCTTCCTTCTTGAGCTCCAAGAAGAGAGAGGCACGACCTTGCACTCGGGTAAGAATTTAGCCGTTTCATCTTCCTTTTTACAAAGGAACTTATCCTCCTTGAGAGAGGATATCTCTCACCTTTCGGTTTGAGACGTCTCTGTTCGCATCTCGTGCTTCACAGCAGACAGGAGTTACCTGTTACCTGTTTCATCTCGCGATAAAAAAGTGTCCGGACTTTCCTCACTAATGGCTTATATAAGCCATTAGCGCGATGATCTGATCTGTTTTGAAAAAGAACGGTAAACAAAAACACTATAGCATATTTATATGCTTATGTCAATTGAAGTTTTTTACGAGAGACGGAGTCTCATTCCAAGACGACTCCCAGCCTGTGCAACAATCTCCTGAAAACAGGCTTCCGTTTCTTCGCTCGTGAGGGTGCGATCACGATGGCCAAAAGTTAAATGAAAGGCATAGCTTACCTCCCCGGCGGATCGGTAAACATCAAACAGTTCAGCATGTTGTAAAAGAGGTTGACCAGATTCGTGGATCAAGGCATTCACCTCAGCAAATCGAAGAGTACTCTTCCCTGTGAGCGAGATATCCCGATGCGCGAAAGGAAATTTTGGGAGTGCATGAATTTCTCTTTTCTCTGGCACTAAGCCCTGTAACGCCTCAACATCTAATTCAACAAAGACAACTGCAAATGTCTCAAACCCAAAAGCGCGGAGTGTTTTTCTTGAAACAACTCCCATCACTCCGATCTGAACACCTCCACTCTGGAGAGAAGCCCCTTGTCCATGTGCCAAGTATCCTGACTGAGGAGAAAGAGGGACGAAAGAAACTGAAATCCCGAGGGTGTCAAAAAACATTTCTAATTTCCCCTTTTCACTCAGGAACAGGTCATCCACTTCTAACGGCTTGATGGCCAACAATCCAATTTTTCCACGTTCTTCCGGAACTTTTGACCCAACAGAAAACACTCGACCAAGCTCAAAGATTTCAAGTGAACGTAAATGCCTCATGTTCCGCTTTGCGATATGCAAGAGCGTCGGTAATAATGTCGCACGCATCAACGCTTGATCCGGATTCATTGGATTCGCTACTCGAAGATGGAGATCTTGCTTCAGATCGAGAGCCACAGCATCTTTTTCGCTATAAAAAGAGTAGGACAGCACCTCATCAAATCCGAGTGAACGAAGAATAGTCTGGGTCCTTCTTTCGAAAGAACGCTCTCTATTTTCAACAACCGGAGCAAGAGGCATCACCGGAGCCACCGCCTTGATGTTAGCATACCCCTTCATCCGACCAACCTCTTCAATTAAATCCTCCGGTTCGCGAAGATCACTCCTCCGCACGGGTATAGTCACAACGATTTCTTTTTGATTGGCAACTTTCTTCACGGTTAACCCCAACAGCGCAAGATACTGCACCATTTCAAAAAGTGGTATTTTAATTCCTAAGAGTGCCTCAACATCCTCCTCACGACAACGAATCGACAGTGGTTTTGCTTTCCGGGGATAGATATCCCGTCGTCCTAAAAAGTCAGTTCGACAGACATCCTCCATAAGTCGTGTCAGGAGCGGAAGCACTTCACCCGGTCGATCCTTATCAATGCCTCTCTCAAAATGATAGCTCGCATCGGTCTCAACTCCGATTCGCTTTCGTGTCTTTCGAATTGTCGTTCCATGAAAATGGGCAATCTCAATTGCTACCCGCTTTGTTTTTTCTGTAATCCCAGAGTGTTCTCCGCCCATTACTCCAGCAAGCGCCAACGGTTTTTTGGCATCTGCAATCACCAGATCTTCTTTTCCAAGAGCAACCTTTTTCCCATCCAGAAGCAAAAGCGTTTCGCGTGGTTTTGCCTCACGCAC
>CAZABS010000005.1:0-6195 GCA_964483635.1 uncultured Bdellovibrionales bacterium | reverse complement strand
GAAAGGACATCTCCAGCACGATCAGGCAGGATTTTAATATCAAGCACCGTGTCATCAAGATGACTATATTGAGCAAATCTCTTCCCAAGAGGAGCATCAGCTGGAAGTACCAGAATTCCTGTATGCTCATCTCCGAGACCAAGTTCTTGAGCGCTGCAAATCATTCCATCACTTTTTTCGCCACGAAGTTCGGCTGCCTCAATGGCGTGTCCACCAGGTAATGAGCCACCCGGAAGGACGACTGCGACCTTTTGGTTTTTGGAAACATTTGGAGCTCCACAGACAATCTGCCGGATATCTTTTTTCCCCACTTGTACGGTTGTAACTCGTAAGCGATCAGCATTCGGATGTGGTTTAACCGAAAGCACCTGTCCAATCACAATATCATCCAATTCATGCGCATACGCTGCAACTGATTCAACCTCAAACGCATGTGTCATAAGGAGATCAGCCACTGCTCGTGGTGATCTTTTTGTTCCAGAGAGCTCCTTGAGCCAGTGATACGAGAAGAGCATACGCTTAGAATTGTCTAATAAAACGCAAATCACCTGACATGAGCAAGCGAATATCAGAGATCTTATATTTCATCATCGCGAGGCGTGTGAGTCCAAACCCCCAGGCAAATCCCTGGTAGCGGTGTTTCGGATATCCAGCCGCCTCAAACACATGCTGATGTACCATCCCAGCCCCACCAATTTCGAGCCAGCCAGTCCCCTTGCAGACTGGACATCCACCGCCACCACAGAGGAGACAAGAAAGATCAAACTCAAATGAAGGCTCAGTGAAGGGAAAATAGCTTGGCCGTAGACGCACTTTCACGCGTTGACCAAAAAAAGTAGCAAAGAACTGTTCGGCAACATATTTAAAATGTGCTACGGAAATATCATCCCCCACCATAAGGCACTCAAATTGGTGAAAAGTATGTTCGTGTGAAGCATCGGTCGCTTCATTTCGGAAAATCCGCCCTGGGATAATAATCCGAAATGGCGGCGTATGTGTCTCCATGTACCGCACCTGAACTGACGACGTATGCGTACGTGGCAAATAGCGTTTCTGACCAAATTTTCCTTCTATCCAAAAAGCGTCCTGCATATCACGTGCAGGATGATCTGCAGGAAAGTTGAGTGCATCGAAGTTATACCACTCACTTTCAACTTCTAGACCAGATACACTCTCAAATCCCATCGAAAAAAAGATGGCTTCAATTTCTTCAATTAACAGTGAGATCGGATGTCGATGACCAATCAAGACTGGTTTCCCCGGAAGTGTAACATCGAGAGCCGTCTCCGCCCCAATCATTTCGTGATGCTCGCGAGCGCTGTCCATCGCCCTCTCAAGCAACTGTTTGGTTGTATTCGCGAGCGAACCAAGTTCTTTTTTTTCTTCCGGTGAGAGGTCTTTGAGAGAACGCAAAATGGTATTCAGCTCACTTTTCCGGCTCAAATACGTATGCTCCCAAATCTGAAGGAGTTCCTCAGTTTTGGCTTGTGCAAGCTCCTCGAGGGCTCGCTTCTCAATCTCAGCTATATCGTCTCTTCGCATACTTTCATTCTATCGGAAAAATGCTTCACCTCAAAATGTAACCTGAAAAAAGTCTTTTTTTCCTACCTTTACAATAGCCCCGTCATGTTCTCGCTCGAGCGTGAGTGCCCATGAAGTTACTCGCTTTCCCTGTATCTCTACGCCACCTTGCTCTATTTTTCGGCGGGCAGATCCTTTACTCTCTGCCACCCCGGCCTTCATCATCACATCAAGGATTGATGTGCCAGCTTCCGTCGATACTGATCGAACCACATCTGGAATCTTCCCTTCTGAAAAAGTTGTAATAAAATAATGTTCAGCCTCTACCGATGCTTGTTTTCCATGGTACATGGCAACTATTTCTTTGGCTAATTCTATCTTAGAATCACGAGGGTTTTCCAATTTCATAATCCGATCAATATCAGAAAGTGAACGGAGTGTACAATTCACAAATAAAATTTTCGTCATTTCGTCTGGCTGCGCCATAATTTGCCCAAACTTTTCGTTGGCCGTTGTATCCAAAAAAACACCTATTCCCCTACTCTTTGACATCAGCTCGCCACTCTTTGGATTCTCCATAAGCGTGACGGTCACCACAAATTTTTCTTTATTCTTAAGCTTTCTCAGGAGCGTTCTCCCCGCTAGCGCATTAAACGTCTGATCAGTTCCACATAATTCTACATCCACATCCATCGCAACGCTGTCATAGCCTTGCATCAGAGGATAAAGGAATTCGTGGAGATACACCGGCTCGCGAGCACGAATTCTCTTTTCGAACATATCCCGCTCAAGCATTTGCTGTACAGTAAAGTTGGAAGCGAGATGGATAATATCTTCAAAAGTAAGCTGTGAAAGCCAATCATGATTCAATTTAATAATTGGTGGGTTCTCCTTCGCTTCAAAATCCATGAGTGGTTTAATCAAGCGCTGCCAAGAGACAACATTCTGGAGCACCTCTTCGCGTGAGAGTTGCTTGCGTGCAGATTTTTCGCCTGTAGGATCACCTATTCTTGCTGTAAAATCTCCAAAAAGAATAATCACTTCATGTCCAAGCTTTCGGAATTTTTCCAAAAGCATAATATTTTTTGCATGACTCAGATGAAGCGTAGGTGCTGTTGCGTCAAACCCAATATAAAATCGAAGCTTCTCAGTCAGAAGTTTTTTCCGAAAAGTCTCCTTGTCAGGCAATATTTCAACAATAGTACCTCGTCGGAATATCTCTTCTATTATTTTTTCTTGGTTCTCCTTCATAATCAAGAACTCCAGCCGTATTCGCTATAAAAAACCTTACGCTGTATACATTCTATCACGTGACGAATATACGGAATAATATTTTCAGGAAGCTCATCGAGTAAAAACCAGGAGAGATCATCGCATTTTTCTGGCTCCTTATTCATGATATCTCCCTTCCATTTTTCAGCCACAAAAAATGTGTCCACACGTTCCGATCCATCCGTATCAGATTTTCGATGCATCACGTGGACTACTCTCAAGTCTTCAGGTACCAGAATCGCTCCAATTTCTTCAAAGGCCTCACGAACCATCGCTCCGCAAAAGTTCTCCCCAAGTTCTACGTGCCCCGCTGGAAGCGAATAGCTCCCATCCCAAAAGCCAGTATGAGCCCTCCGAAGTAAAAGCACCTTTGATTGGCGAAAGAGAACCAAATAGGAGGCTGGGATATTCGTATGATAGTGCCTGGGCATATTCAGAGTTAAAATCCAAGCTTTCGCTTGGCAAGTCGAAACTGATCATCGGACATCTGTCCTGATTGTTTCATGGCACTCAGCTGCGTCAGAATCTCATCTTTATGTTTCGCAATATTTTTTGGTGTCATTGCTTTCTGTAATACCTCATTACGTTTTTCTGGCGACATCGAGAGTATCCGTTTAGCCATGAACCTTTGAAACATATTCATGTCTTTAGCTCCTGGCATTGTTTCGAGCATGGACTCAATTTTCTCTTTTTCGACCAGTGACCGCGCCTCATCTTTTGGATCAGTCTTGGTAAATGGATTCCATGTCATAACGTAGAGCAATAAAATTATTTACTTTGATGGAGTTTCATGCCATGCCGTGTCACCAAAAGCGCTGATGCGATATAAATTGACGAGTAGGTACCAAATCCAACACCCACCAAGAGCGCTACCGCGAACCAGCGAACGCTTTCCCCACCAAATACCGCAATGGCCAAAAGGACTATAATCACGGTCATTGATGTATTGATCGAACGCCCAAGGGTTTCATTAAGTGAACGATTGACCAGTCCCTCAAAATCGCTCTTGTCCCGAGCTCGAATGAGGTTTTCACGCACCCGATCGTATACCACAATAGTATCATTGACCGAATATCCCAGTATGGTCAGGAGCGCAGCAATAAAAGGAACACCGACTTCGACATTCAAAAAATGTCCCAAAAGAGAAAAGACACCAACCGTAATCACGATGTCGTGGGCAAGCGCAATAATTGCTCCAAGACCATATTCCCAAGAATTAATTGGATGTGAAACTCTCCGAAAGGCCCAGGCAATATAGAGCGCAATCCCGATAAGTGACAGAATCGTTCCCTCAAAAGCACTCCGCTGTATTTGCCCCGAAACTGAACTTCCGATGAAATCCGTTCGCAACTGAATCACGTTCGGATCAATTTCCTGAAGAAGACGCAAGGCTTTTTCGTTCGCGAGTTCATCGGAGGCATGATATCGAATAAACATCCCATTGTTTTCAGTTGGTTGAATCGTAAGACTTTGGAGTTCAAGCAGATTCAGCTTTTCGCTCACCAATTCTGTCGTTGGAGTAACCTCTGAAGTAAAACGAACCTCTAAACTTGTCCCGCCCTTAAAATCAATGCCGAGCCGTAATCCATACATTGAAATCACCACCAAACTTCCTAATGTGAGAAGCAGAGAGAAAGCGTAGGCGTATTTACGTTGGTGAATGATGCGTAGCATACCGGTATATTAATCTCGTATAAGTGCTTCTCCTTTTTTTGGTGAAACCAAAAGCCAAGGTCGCTTTGCTGCCCAATCGCGAATGAGATACTCGGTCATAATACGGACCAAAACAACCGCGGTAAAAAGCGAAAGAATAACGCCCAATGCCAGAATAATTGCAAATCCCTTCACAAAACCAGTGCCCATCCCAATCAGGATAACAGTTGTGATAAGTGTAGAGAGATGTCCGTCACGGATGGAAGGCCAAGCGCGTCGGAAACCCTCATGCAGAGCCTTGTAAACCGTTTTCCCATAAGAGAGCTCCTCTCGGGTACGTTCAAAGATGAGTACATTGGCATCTACCGCGATTCCAATAGAAAGGACGAATCCTGCAATACCTGAAAGTGTCAGCGTAATTGGAAAAGAAGTAAACCCTGAAAGTTTGAAGATCGTGAGCAACATCGCACTGTACAAAAGAAGCGCTGCCACGGCAATGAGACCAAGAAATCGATAAAAGAGCAGCATGAAAATCGATACAGCAATTAATCCAATGACTCCAGCATACACACTCTGATCGAGTGCCACCTGTCCGAGTGAAGCATCAATAGACTGCTGAGACACCAATGTAATAGGAAGAGGCAGCGCTCCTTCGTTAAAACGTTTAACGATCTCATTCGCTTCAGACAAGGTATAACTTCCCGTAATTACGGCTCGCCCATCAAGAATGGCTGCCTGGACTGTGGGTCGCTGGATAATTTCACCATCAAGAAATATCGCGATCGGCTTCCCAATATTTCGCTCCGTGAGCTCAGCAAAAATTTTCCCACCTTCATCATCAAACTGTAAGGCTATTTGAGGTGAACCAACTCCCTGAGACTGATAATCGACGTATACATCCTGAAGATTCTTTCCAGAAAGACCGGTCGCTTTAAATTCTTTCTCTGGAAACATTTCGAGAGAATACTTCGGAAAAAGCACGTGTGCAGCTTGTACCTCCCAATCATCTCCCGCTCCACGCTCATCTATTTTTTTAATTATATGCCATCCATAGCTCGTTTCAACGAGTTTCGGATACACCGAACCTTTCGTAAAGTTCGAATCAAAAACTACGGTATCAAATTCTTCAAGATAAGAACCCTTCTTCGCAAAATCAAGCATTCCTCCCTTGTCTTTTGATCCAGGATCTTGACTCCATGTAGTTGCCAGTTCTGCAAAGTCTGAACCATGCAAAGCATTTTCGAGAATTTTCTCAGCGCTTTCTTTTGATTGCGTATTGTAGGCATCCAGTTCTGCTTGGGCTTCGGGACCAGCAGGCTCACGAAACTCCAAAAACGGAGTCTCTTTGATCATGCTTTTAGCCTCCTCAATATCCTTCACTCCCGGTAGTTCAACAATAATTCTTTTCTCAGTTCCTGAGGTAGAACGCTGAACCAGAGGTTCCCCTACTCCAAAAGCATTCACTCGCCGCTCTATCACATTGGAAGCCGCTTCAAGTGCCGCTTCAATCTTGTCGGAGGAGACGTTGCTCGTGTCGGCAAGATATTCCAAATGAATCCCTCCCTGAAGGTCGAGTCCGAGATTAATTTTCGTTTGACCAAAAAAATTCTCTGCAGCCGGCCAAAATGAAACGACCTTCGGATACGCAATCAAACCACACACGAGCCCCAAAAAGAGCACTCCTATGAAATGTAGCCGAAGTTTTTGTTCTGGTCGCATACCTAGTTGGTAGAATTTCAACGTGAATCC
>CAZABS010000004.1:4103-36445 GCA_964483635.1 uncultured Bdellovibrionales bacterium | reverse complement strand
TTGAAGTTTCAAAGAAACTAGGCGCGCTGAACTGAGACAGCCGCAGGGCCTTTTTCAGTTTCGGTGACTTCAAAGGAGACGGTATCGCCTACCTTGAGTTCGTCAAAGGTGACGCCGACGAGTTCCTTGGAATGGAAGAAGAGATCCTTGGTCTCACCTTCGCGGGAGATAAATCCAAAGCCACGATCTGTGAGCGTTTTGATTGTTCCGGTCATACTACGAAATTTTTTGAATTAAACCTCGAAACTCGACGACTTTTCTCGGCATCGCACTCCACTATGTTAGCGCATCTTCGACATTTCTCCAAGTAAACGGACTTTGAATACTACAAAAAGGCTTATCTAAGGGATTTTACTCCATGGCCACCCGTCTGAAAAAGCCGCGCTGAATTCATCAGAGGGAGAAAATCCGTTAGGAGGTTATACAGGGCTGCAAAGGCCGGAGTAGCAATACCAGTAAACACAAGAATGATTCCAAGTACATTGGTAATGACCCAAATTACGATATCAATGTTCACTACTCCAACAGTTTTCCGTGCAAGAGCAATCATCTCAGGAATCCGGTCCAAGCGATCGTTTAAGATCACAACATCTGCAGCCTCTACCGCAACCGCTGTACCCCCCTCACCCATGGCAATCCCCACATCTGAACGCGCAAGTGCTGGAGCATCATTTACTCCATCCCCCACCATAGCCAACCCGCCTTGTTTCGAAATTGCTTCAATAACTTTCATTTTTCCTTCGGGCGTCATATTGGCATGGTATTCATCAATCCCAATTTCACGAGCAACCGCTTCAGCCACCACTTCGTTATCACCCGTCAGCATGACCAGGCGCACCCCTGATTGTCGAAGCTTGGCCAAAGTTTCCCGAGCCTCAACTCGAGGGGTATCAGCCACTCCGACAAATCCAACAAATGTTCCATCCAAGAAAAGAATAATGGCCGTTTCCTCAGCATCTTCCTTCTTCTGAAACTGCGCCTCCATCTCTTCCGTTATTTCAACACCAGCAACCTCTCTAAGCTTACTATTCCCTAAAACAAGGGTGTGGCCAGAAAGACGCGCCCGAATCCCTGCTCCTCGAAATACTTCCACTTCCTCAGGATCACTCACTTCGCCAATTCGCCGAACCGCTTCTCGCAGAAGAGCTTTCCCGACCGGATGCTCTGAAAACTTTTCAGCACTTCCCACCAGTGTCCAGAGGAGTTTCTCGTCGACACCAGGCTTGAGAGCTACGCTGGAGAGAGCAAACCGCCCGTGTGTCAGGGTTCCTGTTTTGTCAAAAAGCAAAGTCTTGATATTGGCTAGCGCCCTCAGCCATTCTCCTCCTTTAATAATCACTCCACGCTTTGCCGCATACCCGAGAGATGCAGTAATGGCAAGTGGAATAGAAACAGCAATATCATCGGCGCAGACAATCAGAAACAAGGCCGCCGTCATGGTAATATTTCCGGTAATCCAATAGGTAATAACACCTGCTACCAAAACAATAGGGAGAAAGATTCCAGCAAAGCGGTCAGCAAGTCGTTCTGCTTTTGATTTATTCTGCGACGCTTGTTGAATAAGTTTAGCCATTCGCTCAAGCGTTGAGTCAGCCCCCACTTTCGTAGCTCGAATTTTCATCACACCAGATTCGGCAACCGTCGAAGAATACACTTCATCTCCAACCTCTTTTTCAACTGGCCTTGACTCCCCAGTCAAGGAGGCCTCATTAACGAATGCTTTCCCAAAGATCACCAGACCATCAGCTGGGATACACTCACCGTTTTTCACAATCAAAAGATCTCCCGTTTGAATCGCACTCGCATCAATGGTTTCTTCGAGGCCATGTTGTTCACGCACGGCCTTGGTTGGCTTGAGTTTTAAGAGTTCTTCTACAGCATGAGAAGAACGAGTCTCGGTTTTCCAATCGAGCCAGGCTGCAAACGTCAACATCAGCGCAATAAAGGCAGCTGAAGTGTATTCATGAGTCACAAAGGACACCGCGAGCGCAAAAAAATTAAAGGCCTCAATGGTAATCTTTAGCCGTCGAATTGCTTGAAGCGCTTCCCAAAGTGGAAGGATAGATCCCAACAGCGCAGCTCCAATTACCCATGTATTTCCTCCATCAAAAAAATAATGACCTCCGAGTGCCAGCGATAGAAGGATACTTAAAATATACTCACGATACGGGGATTGCCACAGTTTTGGAATGGACATCATCAAAGAGATTAATTTCGTTAACTCATGTAATCAGGGTCGTTATTAAACCGCGCTTGCCACGCCATGATATTGGAATAGAAATAAATTAAAATAGCCACGATGAAGAAAGCTACCTGCTCCTCTGGTTGGATCTCTGTTTGCTGTACCAGCCAAACGGTAACCGGATAGGCCAGAAGTGGAAGCAATACGTCTGAAATCACATTCCAAAGATTTTCTCGAAGTTTCATGCGCATTTCAAAGAATTCCCAAAGAATAGCAATGACAACTAGAACCACAAAAGTCGTCAAAATTGGAAGTTGAAACACAATGGCCACAAGCGCCATCACCATCCCAAAAAGAAAATGTGGAATCGACCAAGCGTCCAGCAATCCTTGGGGACCAGCTAAAATGAAAGAAGATTTTTTCATAATCTATCAAGAATACGCTTGGCCGAACACCCCTGAAGAAGGTTATGCCAACCAGCGCAAGAGCAATGCGTACCACAGAAAAATGAGTCCTTGATATCCGGAAGAAAGGAGGAAGAGCGCTAGGCGAACTTTCACTGGCTTTGCATTCCACATTGCAAGCCCCGCCACCGTTGGGACAATAAAGCCAAGCCAAATCCAAAAAGCTGTGGTAAACGCCATCATCCCTGGAGTATTTTCCACCACGAGAATGAAAACAAACATCTGAACCAGAGAAAAAATTATCTGCAAACCGTAGAGTAGTTTTGTTTCCTTCTGCATTTCAGAACGCCTGGCAAGATCAGCACTTGTAACCTCATTGATCTCGAGCCACTTGCGCCCAAAAATTGGCCCATACCATATCGCCCCGAGAAAAATCGATCCAACCGCACCGAGAAAAATCGCCCAATAATTGACTTCCATATCAAGAAGGTTAAAGATATACCATTTCTATTTTACACCCCGCGAGCCTTGCTTCATATACCAAGCTCGTTTTTTCAAAGGAAGGCGTTCAAGAGCATATCGAAGCATCGTTCGCGGCATAACACTCGCATACTGATCCAAAAAACCTTCCAAGATGTCACTCCCTACTCGTTTCCCAACTTCTCGCAGCATCCAGCCAGTAGCTTTTTGGATTAAATCTTCTCGATCTCGGAGGAGCATTTTCGCTATTACTAGGGTTGTTTCGGCTTGGCCTTGTCGGATAAACGCAAAGGTTGCAACTATAGCGATTCGCCGCTCCCAAAGAGAGGATGAATGAGCCAAAGACACTAACTTTTTTCGTGAGCGGATGAGAAGATGTTCTCCCACAATCGATGGTGCCGATAGATCAACGAGATCCCAATTATTGATATGTTTTGTTTCCTGAAGATACAGCTTATATATACGTCTTCGAGTATCGTCATCGCCACTTCGAAATTGGTCTCCCAAAATCAGAAGCGCCGCCAAACGAAATTCATGTTCTCTCCTCTTGAGGAGCTTCAGCACTTCTGATTCTGAAAGTTCGAAAAATCTTCGTGCTACTTTGCGAACATCTGGCACTCTCACGCCCAGAAAGATGTCTCCTTCTCCATACTCACCTTTCCCGGTCTTAAAAAACCACGCGGAACTAAGTGCGCGTTCTTGACTTGCCAACTTTCGCAATTCTATTTGGAGAATTCTCCCTGAGTTTTGCATATCCAGGAAATAACGGTACCGGATGTATTATACCCCTCTTACAGTCAGATATCGAACCGTAATGTGACTTTGACAAAGATGCTCTTTTGAGTTATTCTTGTTGCGAAGAAAATACTCAGGGACAATGATCCCTATTTTCAGGAGGCAGTTTTTTTGGAGGTATGCCATGACGTCATCCTCATACTGGGTGTCGCAGTCCCCAGAAATCCGGCCAAGTTGGCGAGTAGAAATGCCCGCAAGAGAACTTCCCCCATCTACGGGAGTGTGCTATAGCCCTCACAATGAAGGTGCTCCGAGCGTGGTTCAGTCCATTTTTCGGGAGCTCCAGGATATAGTGGATTGGGTCATCATGCTCCCAATCCCAGAAGGAGACGGGATCCGTTTCATCGTGGGAAGAAATTCACCCCTCCCAGAGGGAACCAATGGTGACGAGGTAGCCGTGGACATCACAACGGTGCTTCTGAGTCACTATGCCGTACCAAAATGGTGGCAGTTTTGGCGCAAATAGTCGCGCCATCTTCTCAACCATCCGAACCCCGTGTCGCTCGACCGGGGTTCCGCTTTTTTTTAACGGACTACCTGCCAAAACTGCTCGGCTAAATTTACAAAACGACCAACATTACCCGCCATCAAAAGAAGGATGGTACCGTAGACGAACACGTTAATAGAAGTATCATGTGAGAAAAATTTCAGTGCACTCCCAAGGGCTTTGTTCGGAATAAAAGGTATCCCATGAAAGTTTATGGCAGCATGCATTTCATCCAGGATGAGATGTCCCAGATACCCCGCTATCATGGCTATCGCTAAAATAAATGCCTCAGCCTCAGAAAAAGAAAAATGAACCGCCAAAAAAAATACCACGAGTCCAGCGAGAAGCACCGCCGGAAGCGAGTGTGCCATGCCGCGATGTTTGGTAAAACGTTTGAAACAGGAACCAATAACTAGATAAATAAAAGCAAACGTTCCAGTCGTCCAAACGAACAGTTGTTCCCAAGTATACAATTCTTGGGAAAGTGATGAAAAGACAAGCGCTGCAGCAACAGTAGCGAATGAACCAAAGGATACATGAAACGGGACTCCTGAATCGCTATCCATATCAGGCAAAATAGATCCAAGTACAGCCGCCACAAAAACAACGGTCATAAAACTCGGCTCTTCAGCCAAGGCAAGTGACACAAGAGCGAGAATTCCAAGAATTCCAGAAGCAATCCCTAATGAAATATGTGCTCGAAAACTTGCCATATTCCTACCAAATTTTCATCAGAAAAACTAGCACGAGAAGTAGCCCCAGGATAAGCTTGAGCACGGTTCCGCCGAGAAATCCGATCACTGCTCCGAAACCCGCCTTCAGTGAACCCGCTGCTGTCTGTCGGGTAATCCACCATTCGGTAAGTGCTGCTCCAAGAAAAACCCCGAGTACGAGACCCAATAAATTCAATACCAGAAATCCGATCACTCCTCCGATGATTGCCCCAAACCCTCCTTGAGCGCTTGCTCCAAAAGTTTTTGCTCCATAGCTCGCGGCAAGATAATCAAGCGCCATTGAAAAAAGAGTTACAAAACCCAAGAGGAGGAGTGTCGACATTCCAATAGTGTCAACTCCAAAATACAGGGCGTATAACAGGATGCCACCAAAAATTAGTCCGACTCCCGGAAGCACTGGCACGAGCGTTCCGATAAGTCCGACAACAAAAAATATCCCAACAAGAATTATAATCGCTCCAGGCATACACCAAATTTTCTTTTATTCACAGAAGCAAAACGAACTTCTTTATCGTACCAAAAAACTTATTTCAATCCCAAGCTCTCGAGAAATGCAAGACGTGCTCTCCCGGTAAGCGCCCGGGACGCCCCAGAACGAAGTCCGCCAAGATGAATGTCCATAATACGCGTGCGTATCAGTGATGTAACCGTGAGATGTGCCCCATCGAGCATCCGCCGGATTTGATGCTTCTTCCCTTGAGTAAGGACTATGGTGAGTTGATGATTCCCAGTTATTTCCACCCTTTGAACATGAAGAAGGTCTCCCTCACTCATCACTCCAGCAAGAAGCAACTTCACCACACGTGATTCAACTCGTTCTCGAACCGTAACCCGGTATTCCTTCTCATGTTCGAAACGTGGATGGAGCAGTCGCTCGGTCACTCGTCCATCATTCGTAAGAATCATCAATCCCTCTGAATCTTTATCGAGTCGCCCCACTGGAAATACATCAGGGACATCAGCCACCGATCGAATATCACGTTCTCCTGACTGAGGAGAGTGCGTGATCACCCCTCGCGGTTTATGATAAACAAAATAGAGAAGCTGCCGTGCCGGAAGCTTTTGGGTGTCGAGATCGATCCGAGCATCAGAAGATAGCACGCGGTCACCGAGCGCAGCAACCTTGCCATTAATTCGTACCAATCCTTTGCGAATAAGCTCATCGGCAGCCCGCCTCGTTGCTATGCCTTTATGAGCCAGGTAACGATTCACCCGCATTGGAAACGTAATATCATCACTCGTGAGCATAGCCTCACTCTACACGCTTTTAGCTCATTGGCAAGTATTCCTTCAAAGGACTACACCGCCCGAATAACCTCTTCAAGAGTTGAGATGCCAGTGGCCACGAGATTAATAGCGTTCTGGCGAAGCGTTGTCATGCCTGATTTTTCAGCATAGGCCTGGAGTTCATTCATCGAGGCTTTGTCTACAATCATGGCGCGCAGTTCATCATCAAAAACAAGCACCTCAAAAACTCCCGTTCGCCCACGATAGCCTGTCCCAGCACATTCTTTGCACCCTGCTCCACGATGGTAGGCAATATCCACTCCTGTGAGGCCAAGATAGGCTCTATATTCAGCTCGTGGTTCAGGATCGGGCGTACTGCACGCCGAGCAAATCTTACGTACCAGCCGCTGAGCGATTATTCCCCGCATTGCATACGCGATCAAACCACGTTCAATATCCATATCAATAAGCCGCGCGATACCACCAATGGTCGTATTGGCATGGAGTGTCGAATAAACCATTCGACCCGTAAGTGAAGCCTGGACAGCCAACTCGGCAGTTTCGGCATCTCGGATCTCACCAATCATAATCACATCTGGATCTTGGCGCAAAATACTCCGCATACCTTTTGCAAACGTATATCCGATTTCAGGAATAACCTGACTTTGTCGCATATCATCAATGAAGATTTCTACCGGATCTTCAAGTGTCATGATATTGCGCTCCTTGCGGTTAATTTCCATGAGCATTGAGTACAGAGTAGATGTTTTCCCTGCGCCGGTCGGTCCGGTGGTAAGAATCATTCCATAACTCGCGAGCGTCAACTGACGTATTCTTGTACGCACGGCTTCATCAAATCCAACTTCGTCAAGCGAAATAAGCATGTCAGAACGATTCAGGAGTCGCAATACTGCGGTTGGTCCGTTGATCGTTGGAAAAATAGAAACCCGAACATCAAGCGCATGTTGATCCTGTACATTCTCTCCCTGAAGTTTGACGGCGAAGTGACCATCTTCGGGAGTACGTACATGACCCACCTCCATATTAGAAAGTACCTTGAGATGATTAATAACGTGCTCATGGTATTCCTTCGACATGTGATCATAATCCTGGAGCACACCATCAACACGAAAACGCACCAGGACTTCTCCTGGCATAGCCTCGATATGAATATCTGAAGCCCCTCGAGCTGCCGCATCTCGCACCATCGGACTGACCAGATCTGCACCCGAAGCATCTCGAAGAAAAATACTTCCTGTTGGTACAGAGACCGACTCACTCAAAGGATTCACCATAAGTTCTTTTTTTGAATTATATCACAAAGATGTCTCTCCTGGTGAAAAAATTTGTCCTTGTGTTATCGAAATAGTAGCGTCGGATTTATCCACTGTGCGAGCTCCCGCTCCGTAGGCACATAACCTCGAAGATCAATTACACTGCCACGATGAACTCCAAGATGGAGATGTTTTCGTTCTCCATCCGTCTCACGGCTCCCCCCCATTCCTAACATACCCAGCTCTTCACCCTCTCGGATCGAGTTACCAATTTCCAACAAGAAAGATGTGGGTGCAAGATGGCCATACACGACCGTTACTGGCTGATGGTCAAAAGCGCAACTCGTTACCACAACTCCGCCATATCCAGACACAAATCGTTGTTCAAGAATCTCCCCATCGCAGATTGCTCGTACAGGAATATTGATCGTAGCTTCTTCATCAAAAGTCTCAAAATCAACTCCCGTATGATAACCACGAAATCGTTCTGGCTGAACCGGAGAAACTTTCGAATCAATGAAAATACCAAATGGTTTTTTCGTTACTCGCTCTGTGATGCGATCCTGTGGGAAAATTGTACCCGTATCGCTCGGATTTGTAGCATGTGACAGGGACTCTGAGAGAGTGTCATGGTCAAGATTCAATTGTTCAAGCACGACATCCTCAGAAAAACCTCCTTCATTTGGAAAAAACAGAGTTGTTTGCCAATACCGAAACATCCAAACAGATATTCCGATTATCGTAAGGAAGAAGAAAATGTATTTCATAGTGCCCCCAGTATACCATCGCGAGAAAACGTCTAATCGAGATCGAGCTGTTTCTCGTGAGAGTACTGACATCCACAATAGGTCTGACGATAGATATTGCGCTCAAGCATCATTACCCGAGCCCTCGCCTCACGCCCCTGCTTTTTCCAATCCGCAGCAAAATATGCCACACCAACTTTTTGGCCGGCTGCATCACCAAGTGGTGTCACGAGTGATGCTCGCTTCCGGCGACCCATGGTAAGGGTTGTACCAAACCAGTCCATTTTTTTCTCGGCCGCTAGCCGTGCTGTCCGCTGGAGACGCAGTCCGATACACGCCCGGCATCGCAGCCCACCCTCTCGTTCTGTTTCCAAACCATCGACCGCCAATCTCCAGACCTCTGGTTCATAATCGCCATCAACCATGGGGACGCCCCACTCTTTACAGACCCGAACAACTTCATTTTTCCGTTTTTGATATTCAGTTTCAAGATCAATATTGGGGTTATAAAAAAATACCGAAAGCATATATATCTTGCGCAAATCATCAACCACCGCAATCCCACAAGGAGCACAACAGCAATGAAGGAGAAAACTTTGCATATGCCAATACTCTATATTATCTGAGGGCACGTCGAAAACTGCGGAGTTCTGATCGACATACCTCAACGTTTGGAATCGTTTCCGCCACTCGTTTCCAAAACTGATCCGAGTGATTGAATACCGCGAGATGACAAAGCTCATGTACCACAATATAATCTGCAAGATGAGCTGGAAGAAAAGCAACTAGATAATGAAAATTGAGATTACCTTGAAGCGAACAACTTCCCCAACGAGTTTTTTGATTGCGAATACTTACCCGATTATAGCTCAATCGATAGTGCTCATTAAAGTAAGCGAGCCTCTTAAGAACGAATAGGCGAGTGGCTTCCCGTGAAGCTTCGTATTCTCGTTTACTCGAATACATCCAGTTTACTCCAATAAACCGTTTGAAAGAGGAAATTTTTGAGAGAATCCAATCCCCTTTTTCGACAAGAAACTGTGCGATGAATCTATCTTGAAAACCTCCCGGCGCTGTCACAATAATTGTCCCATCGACATGCACAGCAAGTCGCACGTGTTTGGCACGCCGACTTTCTCGAATCGTATACAGGAGAGTTTTTTTCCCGAGGAGTAGTTGCTTTTGCATTCATCCATTCTACACCCGGACACGGAGTTTGAAAGAAAGCATGTCTCCAACTTGGATCGCCTGAGCTACCCGCACTGACGCCCTTATCGGCAAGAGGTATCCTTGTATTCTTTTGTCTGGAAAGATGGAAGTATCCCACGTTGTTTTTCCAATTGTCACCCGAACCGGAAGAGATCCCCAGCCACGCCTCAGTGCGCTATACTGTTCTTTCATGTGAAGCGCCGTCTCACCCGCAAGTGAGACGAAATACCACTGAGCACTTTGGCTAGGATACACCCACACTTTCCCCTCCAAATGAAATATATTCTTTCTCATGACGGTTAACCAACCATAACCCGCTTTTTCCAACAACGGTATTCCGACTCTGCTTATTTTTTTACGGCTTCTAACCGATCTTGAGCAAGTGGCAGATGGATCGTAAAGTGTGAACCAACACCCTCAATACTTTCCACCTGAATCGACCCACCCATCCGCCGCGTTAGTTCCATAGTAATCCAAAGGCCAAGTCCCGTACCGGTAATTGATTTAGTTTTTTCTGTTTGAATACGGGAAAACTTTTGAAACAGCCGCGCCTGATCTTCTGCTGAAATTCCATACCCCGTATCCGCGACCGTAATGAGATATTCCGTATCTTTCACTTTCGAACTCATCGTAACACTTCCTTTGTCTGTGTACTTGATCGCATTGCTGAGGAGATTCACTACTACCTGTTTGAGACGTTCTTCATCAGCCAAAATAAATGACTGCGGCCCCTCTTCCCATTTCAATTCAAGATGCTTCAAGACTGCTTGAGATCGCATTTCCTCAATGGACTGACTGAGGAGACCTGTTGGATCGAAAGACGAAAGCTCAATGGGGATACGATTTCCTTCAAGCTTCGAAACGTCAAGGATATCACTTACCAATGTCTGCAGTCGATGTACAGAGGCGGTAATATTAGAAAGATAGTGTCTACTCTCTTCGTCAGTTTTTTCAGATGTTTCTTTTGCTTTTAACAGATCAAGATACCCGCTAATCGCTGTAAGTGGCGAGCGCAGTTCATGACTCGCCATTGAGATGAATGTATCCTTCATTTTGTCTACTTCACGAAGTTTTGAAAGAGCCACGGCATACCCAAAAAGCCGGGTCTGATTCGAAACGAAAAGAACCACCACTAAAATAATCCCAAAAAGTATAAAATACGCACGATTAATAACCGACTGGATGACAGCATCTGAATCAGCAATGGAAAGTGAAAGTGACACGAGTCCAATTTTCTCACCACTCGAATTCATGAGTGACTTGGTAACACGCCAAAATCGTCCTCGTTCATTCTGAGCGAGAAACGCAATCCCTTCTGGCTGACTCCAGGCAAGAAGATTTTGGATATCACTTTGTTCTTCACCAATTTGGTCCTCCTGTGTTGAGGCGATCACACGAAATCCATCGCTTTCTGTCGAGCGCTCGAGCAGTGTTAATTCAACCACCTTGTCGTTGCTCAGAGCAATTTCTCGAACCAATGCTTGGAGCTCTTCCGGTTCGCCCAGTTTCGGAAGTACCAATAACTTGAGAATATTCTCAGCTAAAACAGCATTGGCATGAGTAATCCGGTCAATGTTCTTTTCAAAAGATTGAGTAATGGTGTAGGTATTAAAAAACAACGCTGTTGGAATCAAAACAATCAGTATCAATGAATAAATAATACTCGGATGTTCTCGGATAAACCCAAGAGCCTTAAGGAAGAGCTCATTCATACGTAATTCAATAGAGAATTTATTTTACACGCCGAAGTATAAAATTTATGTTTCCGATTTCACCCATCATGATTCCCTTTACACGCCCAGATTATCGGAAGGTAAATGACTTCGATGTCGAGCGAGTCCAATAATGGCCAAGGCGGCCGCAAGCCCCGCGAGAATAAGTGGGATAAGAAACCAGAGATCACGACTGAACCGACTCTCAGTAGGTGAATCGGTGGAAACTGCTGGTGTTTCGCCCAGCGGTCTTACCTCGATAGCTTGCGCAGTCTTCACAAATGGAAGTGGCTCACTCTTTGCTGTTATTTTCCCGGTATTGTCAGTAATAGCAACGTACACTTCATGACTGCCATCCTCCATTTCTTTGTCTAATTCATATGTCCAGTTACCATCATTATCAGTTTTCACGGTAAGAATAATCGGATTACTATACACATAAATAGTCACAAAACTATTCGGTAGACCAGTGCCAGTGAGTCGCATGCGTTTTTCTCCGCCCTCTTTTGATTCAACCGAGACCGTTTGCACTTTATAGAGATCTTTCTTCACTTCACCAGCAGACTGCGGACTTTCAAAAACTATTTTATCACTTTTATCGCCACCAGAATATTTAACAGGATCGAAACCATTTTTGACCTCATCGCCATCAATAAAACCATCAAGATCCGTATCCGCGACTTGTGGATTCGAGCCAAAACGGATCTCGTCTACATCCGAGAGTCCATCATGATCCTGATCTTTCTCTGTTTGACATTCACGGGAATGATCGAGGCAATACTGGAGTACTTGACGACGCTGAGTGTCAACATCATTTTTCTCATCACTTACCACAACGGCTTCAGGAATTTTTGCTTCTGTTTGAAACTTTCGCAAAATATCACGTTTTTCAGTATCAGTCATTCCAAGCGTCTGAAAGCCATCGGCCGTGGCAGAGGACGTGACGAGTGAGTGATCTCCGTTAGCGATAAGTATCTTTCGCTGGCCGCTCCCATATTCTCCATAGGAATTTTTTACCTTGGCTCTGAGATAAAACTCCCCATTTGGGAAAGAGGCTGAAGAAAGTTTTAGTCTCCATTCAGCTGAAGATTGATGTGAAGCTGTCCCTGCATACTTGTATGTATTCGATCCAACTGGGACGAGATAAAACTCCACCTGAGAAGCATTATTCACAACACCTCGAACATCAAAATTTCCACTGATCGTCATCCCGTCTGCAATATTTAAAAAGGTAAAGGGTGGTGTCACCGCATCTCCAGTTGTATTTGTGGATATTCCAGCTGCTGATGTACTCGTCGCTGAAGTCTGAAGAGAGGCTCCCGAAGACGTCGCCGTAGAAGATACTGGCATCAAACCCGCGGTCGCTGCCGGAATCGTTGAATTGGTCACAGAAGTTGGAGTCGTTTGGACAGTTGGATCCATTGTGGTCCCTGATGGTTCATAGACACAGGCCTGCTCGGTCACTGGTTTCAGATATTCTTGACAACCCGAAGGCCTTTGAGAATTCACATTCCGATATCGTTTTCCCTCTGATTTGCAGATGCTCCAAGTACTATACTCATAGATGCATTGAAGTGGTGCCGTCGTTGAAGTGTTCGTTGTTGAACCCACTGAAGTCGAGGCGGCTCCGGTTGAAGAAGTCAACGCGGGGGCGACATACACGCAACTCCGCTCAAGTTCTGGCTTATTATACTCCTGACAACCTGTTGGCGACTTCGTGAGAACCGTGCGGGACTGCATTTTATTTGGCTGACAAGCTCCCCACTCTGAATAACTAAATCCACATTGTGGAGCCGCATAGGAACATGACTCCATAATTTTTGGCGCTGTGGTTTGAACACAGCCAGAAGGTGACCTACCCGTTACGGCACGAGAATGTTTGCCGTCCGGCTGGCAAACACTCCATTCGCTGTAATTATAGGAGCAGGAAGTAATCGCTGAAGAAGTTCCAGAAGTATTCGAGGATGTCCCAGAGGTAGCGGCTGTGGTATCAGTTGACTCCTCGGCCATGAGAGTCATCGTCAATGTTATCCCGATGGAAGCGAGAGCAATAATAAAAGCCGCCGCGTGATATTCTACAGGATGTCGTTTAAAAAACTTTCCAAAAAAATGATTTTGGTTTTTCATTATAGAAAGCTCCTCGTTTAGGGTGACACTTTACAGTATATCATTTGCTGAGACAAAATAATCTCTTCAGAAGCATATCATTTCTCGTCAGAAAACTTTGGTTTCCGAAACACAAAGAACAGGCAAACTGCCGCAATCGCCCCCAGCGTATCCGCGAGCATGTCTTTTTGAGCATCCCAAATATCACCTTGGCTGCCGAGATAGGCCATTCCTGCTTCAGGATTGGCCGTTGCAGCGTAAATCCACTCAATAAGCTCGTAGCTCATAGCAGCGGTCGCAATAAGAAATACTGGGTAGGTAAAGAGGAGAAACTTATTCGTCACCAAGCGCTTCTCAAGGAGCCACTCCACTACGGCAAATGCATAGAACCCAACCGAGAAATGCGCCACCCGATCATAGTGATTCCGCGTAAATCCAAAAAAATCAGTCACCCAGTCAAACGGAACCAGTGCAAACGTATAGTGCCCCCCAATGGTGTGGAGGTAGATGAGCACAAACATAAGTGCATAGGCCACGGATGAAAACCTCACTCCTCGGAAATATAAAATGAGAAGTACGGTGAGAATAATCCACACGGTGAGATTTTCGACGAACCAGGTCGTCCGATCAATCGGGTTAATAGCAAGCAATGTAAAGAGTCCAAGATAGATGATCAGGAGCCCTGACAAAAATCGATTCTCCAGCATAGGATTAATTTTATAATGATACTTTGATACTGTTACAATTTTGGTGTTTTCGGAAGAGAGGTAGCATTGATCCGACTGCGCCACTCCACTAGCGCAAGTGCCAATACATAACTCACTACAACAAAGACAACAAGAATTACCGTGTTATTTATATCCAACGGACATTCGTTTACACAGGTAATCCCCTCTTTTCTATAAACATCACAGTCAACAACACAACCCCCAATTGGGGTCCATGTAAAAATCCAGAGATAGTGCAAAATCGATAAAAAACAGTAAATCACTCCTCCCAAAAGAAGTGTCTTCCAATGCCAGGCATTATTGAGAATAGATTTTGTTGGCCACGGCATAATTACTTTCTATTGTACACCAATAATACGCCTCACTCGAAAAAAATTATCGGCGAGTTTTCATTTTTGGTTTCGTCTTCGGAAGCGCTTTCTCTGTAATCTCGATGAGCTCTACCAGCCATGCATGGTTATCGATATGGTCAACGTCTATTTCAAAAGCCGGTCTGGCACCGGGATACGGGAAACCGGTCGGAAAATTTGGACCAACATATCTCTCACCTTCGGGCGTGATTTTCACAAAGAGCGTATCATCACAAACCAATGCTACTACCTTGTTTGCAACATACAGCGCGTACTCACCAAACATCTTCCGCGACCGAACCAGTGGAATATCGGAAAGTTGGTCTTCAATATACTCGATAGTTGAAACAGATGTAGCCATTTCCACTCACTTCTTATTAGCAGCGTTGCGTTTCACATGAGCCCGGACAATTTTGCGAATAAGACCTTTGGGGACTTTTTCACCGCGCAGGATATGGATCGTGCTTCCAACGAGATGGAAGCTGGTGAGATCCTGAGAAAAATTTCGCTTGTCCTCGGTACTTACCCAGTGAAAACTACAATGGTTGCTGTGTACCCCGAAATATGCCACCCGCCCTGACTCAGCGTAATATGGCATGTGATAACTTAGAGACTCCGTAGCATTCGGCGCCGCACTCCGTATCACTCGGCGAAGCTCCTTCAAGGTTACCCGAGCCCATGCAGGCGCTGCTGCAATATACTCCCCAACGTTTTGAATTTTTTTCGCCATACATCCGGGCAAGACGAAGAATTATATGAGATGAGATGAATCAAGTTCATGTGAATTCACCCGGTGCAACCTGGCTTCCTCTTCAATTTGGGCTGCCGCCGCTGCAATCACATCCGCCTCTTGTCGATCAACAAATCTCCCCATTGTGGTAGAGAAACCCTCCTCAACGGGCTGATCCGTCATCTGTTGCCACCGTGGATACTTTTTCTCCATCGTCAAAACCGCTTGGCCATGAGTTCTCCCAACAAATATTTCTCCCTGAAATTGAATCGCTGCTGCCACTACTCGCTCTTGCTCCATCGGCTTCTGAAATCGAGACCTTTCCCCAAGCGTTTGACTATTTTCCATGCTCATTGTTTCCATTCTTTCATTCATACTTTCAGCTAAGTTAAGTGAGATCTAACACATCCCTTCTGTCCTTGTTTTGTATTGTCAGAAGTTAGATATTCATTACATCATTGAACGGAGATTTCACGCGCGCCGCGAAAAGTGACGCACCATAGAGGAGCACCCAGTCTGGAAGATGTGACAAAAATACTTCGAAAAAGTCGGGGGTTCGCCAACTTACCAGAATGAAGAAGAGTGAGGGAAATACCATATAGAAACCCCACACGTACTTCCCTCGAGGGATTTTCTCAGACATCTTTTTGGTGAGCACGTAATTCAAAACACATCCAAGAAGCACGACTCCTAGAGGGAGAACAAGATCTCCAGAAAAACCAGTCACTACAATCAAGAATTCAAGCATAATACCCAGGAGCAGTCCGAGAATACAATAAAGTATAATCATTATCGTTTCGCGTTGATGATTTCCTGAAACATATCTTTTTCACGTTCGAATGTCTCATCGAGAATGCCTTTGGCAGTATCATACCGTTTGGCATATTCCACTTCGACCAAAGGCTGACACACTGGTGAAATATTATCCTCAAGATGAAGCATCATGCCAGCCTCCTCGATATTGAGAGCGACGAGACACTGATGGTATTTGAGCACTGAATTTGAAATATCATAGAGTTGTTCAACACCCCGCCGAACCGCATGGTCCATACGCTTCAGCATGTTTTCTTGTTGCTGAAAAATATCATGAAAATCCTGTTCATTATTCACGGAGGTATATACCCCGTCTCCAGCTGTTGCAATAGCCCGGAGCTGATCCTCTGTCGTTCCACCGACATCATATCCGATTACATTGACGGTTATATCCAGACTCGATTGCTTGATCAATTTTGTGGTTGCAACCGGATCGCCTCCACATGTTTCTTCGCCATCACTAATGAGTAAAATCAGATTTCGTCCTTTCCCAGCACTCGCTTTCTCGAGAATATCCTTCGCTTTTAGGAGTGACTGTGCAATTGGAGTCCACCCCGTCGGAGCGAGTGTTTGAAACTTCGAACGCACAAGAGTCGAATCCACTTTTCCCAACCAGTATATTTCTTCGATACCAGCACACGAGAGTGCTCGATCCCGTGCCGCATTACTCCCCTTATGTCCATACACAAGCACACTCAGCTGAATTCGCGGATCAGTAAGCGTTCCGATAAATGTATTGGTTGCTCGCTTCGCAATCTCAAGTTTGGTCTCGCCACCAATCTGCGCTGCCATACTCCCTGAGGCATCGAAAATCATGACCATGTTGATAGGTGTTGATTCGAGAGTGACATCCTGAAATTTCTCACTGCGGAAAGTCATTTCTTCACACAGCGGAACGTGCATCCGCTGGGCGTTGAGCAAGGTATCATATTCGACCTGACACTCAGGAGACAGAGTTGTGGCCTTCTCAGAATCTCCCGAAAACAAAGACTCAAGCGATCGAGACGAAAGAGAAATCGGATTGAACACACGAAACCCAACCGCGAACACGAGCACGAGCCCAATAAGCCCGATTCCAACGAGAATGACCTGGCGCCAATTTGAGAGTACCGATTTCCTTGAAGCTGCCCCATCGGAAACCTTCTTCGTAGACACTTCTGATAATTGAAATTCTTCCATATGGACTAGTTGTCATCATCACTTCGAGTAGGTTGACCATTTGCGGTCGACCAAACATTCCCAGCACTATCACGGTAATTGGTAGACTGGCCATCATTCAAATTTTCCCAACGCCTTGACTCATCATCATACTTAAGTCGTTGTCCATAATTGGAACTCTCCCACATACCATTAACACCTTCATACCGAAGAGTCTGACCCTCATTAAGGCTTTCCCAAACGTTCCCATGACCATCATAAAATTCGAGCGTCTGACCAAGATTCCTACTCGCCCACCTCATTTTTTCAGAATCTTCATACCGAAGGGTCTGTCCCTCATTGAGACTCTCCCAACGAGCACCGTTTCCATCCGCAAATTCGATCGTCTGACCCAGATTTCGACTTTCCCAAGTGACTTTTCCATCCTTTGATTCAAAAGAAAGAAGTTGGCCATCATTAACACTTTCCCAGCAACCTTTTTGATTACAATATTTTTTTGTAATATCGACTCGGCCAATCATACCAGCAATCGCCGTTTGCAATACTTCCACTGTTTCAAGAAAGTCCCTATTTTCCTCTTCCACTTTTTTCCCATCCCAGCTTGACTCATCACTCGCAAATGCGTGGTGAAAAAACAGTCCAAAAGACAATACGAAGGCACTGATGATGATTGGGTGTCTCAGATTCATTTTACTTTTCTCGAGAATAAACGGAGATCTTTTCCTTCATTTTACTCCAAGAGTCACGTGTTTTCAACCACGATTCGCTTCTGCAGAGTTTTCCACATTGACCAATATTCTGAAGTCCAGTAAAATTTGATACTTGAGGTGCACTCTCAAACTTTGTAGTTCCTTTCTTTGATGCTCGTGTGGGGTGAGAATATTTGGACGCCTTTTTTGTTGGGCATTCCAAAGCGAGAGAATCCTTTCGTGGTTTCTCACCCCGCCGATGGCATCAGTATTTTTCTCCCCGCCTGACCCCTCTTCTTTGCACAGCTCGGGGTTTTTATTTTTTTAATTGAATTTGGGAGGATAGATTACTCTCAAGTTATCTATTTCATCCGTCCAATATTGGTTACAATTCGATTTTCTTCGCGATGAGAAAAGCAAGAGTCGAGACGGATGCTGAGAGCAGCATCCCCCAGAGGAGATCAACGATGGTGAGCGTGAGTGGCCAATCCTTGATGGTCGCAAGATTAGTGAGATCATAGGTTGCATAGGTCATAAGACCAAAGAGTGCCCCCACACAAAGAGCTCGCGTCCAAGTACCATGTTCCACAGCGGGTACGATGACAAAATACACCAGCCCGCCGATAAAAAGGAGATAAAAACTAATCGCGGCTATCCAGTTAAAATCAGTTTTCATGAGAAAACCGATCTGTCCGCGATAAAAATTTTTAGCAACAAGCCCAAGCCAGATCATATCAATGACAAAAAAAACTGGGAGTGCAATGAGATAGAGTTTCACAAACATATGAAAAGGAAAGGAAATAGCTTACTTATTCAATCGGCGTCACTGGTGTTACCTGTACTTGAGGCGTCATTTTCTCCTGAGAGTTGTACTGTGGTACCATAATCGGCGTGTTTGGAACCAGGAGTTGTGCCGTCAATGTGTGGCACACTTTCCCTGTTACATGCGTATCCCATGGACTTGGACTACCATAGTATGCCCCTCGATTTTGGAGCGTAGGGTCAGTAGCAAGTGCAAACGTGGCACACAGTTCGAATTCCCCTACCCGCGCCGATCCTTGATTCTTGGATGGCGTCACCACACGATAACTATAGGGAGATTGGTTTTCTGGATCCTGCATATATCCCGTGCAATAACTATACTGGCTCGATTGTTTGAGATCAGTGAGCGTTGCTGGTAAGGCACCAAGATTCTGTGCATACTGCTCAATACAATTAGCGAGCGATGAGAGATGCTCAGCGCGGGTACGATCGAATGCGCGATGTCGCTCGGTTGACGGTGAACCACCTGCAAAAAAGCCCAGGACAACCGCAATTGTCACCAGACCAGCTGCTCCTCGGCCAAAACTCAGAAAAAAGGAGCGCGGGATATCGAGGTGATACTGAATCTTACGCCGCTCGAAATAATAAAACCCAAAAATACTTCCGGCTACAATAAGAATCGTCAGTGCTTTCAGGAAGAATCGAGCAGTTATCTCACCCTGTAACAAGGTAAAGACCACCGTAATAAGGTCACCAACAATCGTCACTGCGGTGACCAGCAAGACAATATAAGTGAGCCACTTGGAGAGTCGAGACTCCGTCCGCCCCTCATCCTCACGGAATTTCCGAAACCACAAACGCATAGCGAAATAGTAGAGTGGGAATCCGATAAGGAGAGCCGCAATAGAATAATGGATCGTACTCGTCATCGAACTCACCGCATACCAACTCGTCGCATCAAGCGGATCAGGGAAATATTTATTGATAATCTGAAAAAAGAGGGTTCCGAGCGCCGTAGCGACAATCCCCAGAAGGATAAACGAGAAAAAGTTAATCACAACATCTACGGCTCCTGATTTCCGTGAAAGAGTTGGACGATTCCCTTCATTTGGAACCGGAACACCGATCGCAACCAACCCATCTCGGTATGCCAATTCAGCCTCCTCATCAGACCAACCGACGGCCAAGAGTTCTTCTCGAATCTCAACTTTCGTCACCCCCGCTCGAATGCGATCAGCAACAAAATTGGTCAACGCCAAAGTATCCATAAATAGGGATTAAGAATATGTTTCTAGTATAACAGAAACAAACCACTCCGCTCGAAACCAAGTATACTCGTTTTACTTTCCTTGATGGATCTTTCGCAACTGACGCCCCTTATTCTTGATACCCATATTCTTGACCTTCCCCTCGAGACGATGTGCCTGCCACATTGGATTTTCGACTCGCTTGCGTTTCGCTCTATCAGGTTTGGCACCTTCGGTGGCCAACAGAGTGGGGGTTGTTACTTGCATAGGTAAATATTAATAATTAAACAGTGGGAGGAGCTGTATTGAACGCGCTAGGTGTAAGCGTGCGGTGTGCCAGGACAAAGATAAGAATATAAACCAAGAGTCCATACGCACAGGTTGGAAGGAAGAGGCGATAATCAGGAAGACCAAAGCGAATGGCATTTATCATTTCTCGAATCACAAAGGAACCAGCAAATAAGACGCCCACCCCAGCACCAGCACGAATGAAGAATATCAACCAAGTTTCTTCGCGTTTTCCCACCAGTCCGATAAAAGAAATCGCGAGAAGAAGCGAGAAAATTCCAAGTCCATACCAACAAGCTGGATATCCGAGAAAATATGGACAAGGTTCCTGAAACGGGCAAACGTTAGTCATAAGCTTCGTCACCGTGAGATATCCCGCGAAAACCACTCCTCCGAGCGAGAGTAGCGTACTCCATCGAAAAAAATTTTCGTGCCTCATACACTTGAGCAGTATTACCAGTTGAGAGTCGTGATGGTTAACTGTAACACAGTCGCGAACATCACCCACAAGAGATATGGAATCTGTACAAACGCGATCCAACGCGCATACGGATAAATACTCACCATCGCCCACAGAAGCGTCCCGAGTACCAAGAGAATATCAACCGCAGCCAGATAATTATTCTGAAGTCCAAACTGAATCGGAGAAAAAGACAGATTTACTCCAAGATTGAGTGCGAATGGAAGACCGACCATCACCGGCCATTTTTTCTTCACCACTTTATAGAAAACAGTTCCGAAAGAAATTGCGATGAGAACGTACAATCCCGTCCACACCGGACCAAATACCCAAGATGGCGGAGCCCAAACAGGCTTCATGAGTGAGGCATACCAGCTCGGAGCAGCATTCATACTCATCATGCCTTACCAAGAGCACGTTCAATACCGATAAAATAGAGAACCCGTTTCTTATCATCAAGAATTGGAGTCACTCGAACATACGCTTTGTAACGTGTCCCATCCTTATGCTTGTTGATAATTTCTCCTTCAAAAATTTTCTTATGAAGCCGAATCGTGTCCCAAAACTCCTTATAAAACCCATCGGACATTTGTCTTCCCCAAAGTGCTGGGGTTTTCCCCTCCATTTCTGCTCGAGAAAATCCCGTAAGGTGCTGAGCGGCCGCATTCGCGTACAGGATATTCCCATCCACATCCGTCATGATAATATGGTCAAAACTCTGATCGAAAGCCATCTTAAATTTTTCAAGTTCACCCTGACTGCCGGACATCTGTACCTGACACTGCTGGTTTTCCTTGATCATATTCATCATAACGCTTGCGAGATGCCCAAAATCATCGACATCTCCTGTCGGAGGTTCACCAGCCTGGAGAGTACTCACTTGCCTCGCAATCTGGCGCATATTGTCGATCGGACGAATCAGTAAAATATCAATCACGACGATAAGCACACTTACATAACTTACAAAACCAAAGAAAACATACCAAATATTTTTCCACATGTATCCCTGGCCAAGGGAAAGTATATCAGCAGGATATTCAATTTTCAGAACCAATGCTGGATTCTCAAAAATATTATTAATGAGATGATAACCTCTTACCAATTCATCTTGGATAAGAACACTGGTTGGTTTGTCAGAACGAAAATTGGCTGGAGTCAAATCATCCGTCGTTCCTTTAAATCCATATTGATAAATATCTACTTTCGCTCCAACAATCTCACTCAAGAGCGAGGTAAAACGCGTATCAAGATAGTTCACAAAGATGATCGTGCCGAGACGTGGTGATTTCCCATCACTCGAAGTAATCCGTTGTGCTGAGAGTACGACCACCGAGTCCTGAGTTGTCAAAATACCGCTTTTGGCAGAAGTAAGATCTGTGAAATCCAAGAGGGTACTTCCTTTTAAGAAATAATGAAGGAACTCTTCTGGGATATTTTTTTCTTGAGGTGCTCCGCTATACACTTGTTTTCCATAGACCAACTCGCCAGAGTTATTGACGAAAATCATCATGTGCACACCAACCGTCTGCAGGGATTCATCGTTGAGGTTCGAACGAATAAAATCATCATTTCGATCCTGAATGAACTCGTAGGTATCATCCCAACGTGCCCAGTCTGCAAGTTTTACGGAAAGATTGGTCAGTTCATTCTGAAGCACGCGCTCCGCAATCAGAAGCTTTTCTTCACCGTCCACACTTTGATATTTCTCACGTTCTTCGGTACGCAGGATGTGTAATATGAAAAAAACGGCAACAAAAAAGACGAGTGAAGTCGCCACGACAGAGAGATATGTTTTATTCCGAAGTGTGAGCATGTATTTTTGTATTTGTAGTTAAAAACAATACAGCAAACTACTTGGCAATGAGCACTTTCAGGATATCATGTGCCGTCACAATGCCCACGAGCGTGTTCGATTCATTGACAACTGGAATGGTGTTAAAATTTTTCTCAACAAGCAAACGTGCCGCCTCCTCAACCGTGGTTGTTGGTTTCACCGTGACACAAGGGGTTGCCATAATATCGCTCACTTTCACGTCAGCCAGATTTTCTGCTTTGACCTTTTTTGACAAACGATTTACAAGATATGATGCCATTGAAACCGGCCCGGAATGCTGATAGAAGAAATCTCCCTCAGCGACGATGCCCTGAAGCTCAAACAGCTCGTTCACGATTGGGACTGCGTGAATCTGATGTTGAACAATAAGATCCGCCACCGACTGCGCCGAAGCCTCAGCTTTCACCGTAATCAAATTCGTTGCCATGATATCTTGAACATGCATAATTCTCTCTCATTAATAGTACTTTCAATTTACCACGAGAGCCCTCAACCGAAAAGGGAGTATGTTACAATAGGTACGGAAGCCTTCAGAATGGTTTGAGGCGACAAATTGAAACCCACCTGGTATTTCAGGGAAAATGATTTTTCCGACAACTATCATTCTTGGGATTCAGACGCCTCACCTGCATTGACCCCGTTAGATATTTTCTACCTCGGTAGAGAATATTCTAATGGGGACGGGCTTTCCTCTTCCAGGTACTTTGGTCTATTACTTCGGGTATCTCACGGAGTTCTGAGCTTTCGTTCTCCAGTATTTCCACCGCTCTGGTGGTTTTTTTATACTCCGATTCTCTGTTTTCAGAAAACCTCCTTTTTCGTTTCTGTGTATTTTTTCCATTGGCGAGCAAATGCCTCTGACGTATTGAGAAGCTCCTCGAAATTCCCCCGTGCAACAATTGCACCGTTTTCAAAGAGATAAATGGTATCGAAAAGTCGTAAGAGATGGAGCCGATGAATAGAAGCGATGATCGTCTTGTCACCATACCGAGAAAAAATTTTCTCGTAGATTGCCAACTCATTATGAGCATCGACACTCGAGGTAGATTCATCCAAAAGAAGAATCGATTTGTCATGAGAGGCTAAGAGTCCCCGAGCGAGTGCGAGTCGCTGCTTCTCGCCACCAGAAAGATTCACACCTTTTTCGACAATGGATGATTCAAGACCGCGCGGAAGACGCTTCACGACCGAGGAGAAACGCGCCATATCCATAAAAGTGCTTATTTCCTCTTCCGTCCGCTCCACCCCCATCGTAATATTTTCTCGAATAGTCGTCGCAAAAATTTCTGGATCCTGTGGAATAAGCGCAATATCTTCTTTAAGCGAAAGAAATCCGTCCACTAAACAATTCCCGTCGAGCTTCAGGTCGAGTGTCCCTGGCGTATAGAGACCGCGCACAATTTTGAGAAAGGTCGTTTTCCCGCTTCCACTTTCACCGATGAGCGCAATTTTCTCACCATGCTTCCAGGACAGGGCAATTTGATCGAGATGCAGCGGGGCTTGCTTTCCAGTCGCATACGAAAAGCTTAAGTTTTGAATACTACACGTTTCCCACGCGTAATGAAGATCCTCATCTTTCTTCGACATCAAAGGAAAAGCTAGTGAAATTTCCTCAGCATTCTGTACGGCAGCCCGTTCTCGTACGATATCATTGTAGAGATAGGCGAAAGTAAAAAAGACATCATTGATGCGATTCGTGTAGGTATAGAGAGCAAAGAGTGATCCAACCAGAATGTCTCCTTCGCTCTGCACCGTCCAGAAAGTGTAGGCTCCTAATACAAGAAATTGAAGAAAGCCCGCACTCATACTCGCCGTAAACCATTTCCACTCATTGAGTTTACTATTTTCAATAAAGAGTCGCAGCGGCTTCATGAGAGCCTGACTAATATCACGCTGGAGTAAGTGCTCGACTCGCAGGATTATCACCGTTGAGATATTACTGAGCGCATCAAAGAGCTTGGCTGAAATTTTGTTATCAGCATGATTGAGCTCGGTATACTGAGCCACCAGTTTCTTGTCGAAAGTAGCCAGTGCTCGAAGCGCGATTACTACCAGGAGAATAACGATAAAAATCGCATTCAGATTAAAGAAAGCGATTGCGATGAGCGACCCAACGAAACGCACCAAGGCCTCTATCACCTGAAAGCTGTGTTCAGTAAAATCATAGATAGCTCGTGTGCCTTTTTCGATCTTATCAATGGTATCGCCCGAATGATGTTCGACGTGCCACTCCATTGGAAGCGCCATTGTACCTGACAAGAGATTTTTTTTATACTGTGCCCGCACAAGGAAAGCGTTCTTCCGCTCCATCACCCGAGCAGGACCATGAAACATCCAGAAAAAAAGATCCTGCACCGCAAACAGTCCAAGAAAAGCAATAAGTGACCACAGATTTTCGGAGCGGATACCAGTTTCCTGAATCACGTTCAGGACATGCGCAATGATAAGTGGCTGCAGGAGTGAGAGGCTATTGGCAATGATAAAAAAGATGACGTAAGTCACCACACTTTTTCGATTGCCGAGAGAGAGGCGCCACACGATGCGGCTGAGATAAAGAATAGGATTATTGAACATGGTTGGTTGAATGTAGCTCCCTTAGTTTAACGGTTCTATTTCAGATTGCATAGAAAAACGTACGGCTCATGTTGATTTCTGAAAAGAACATTCCCCTATCCTACAACGTGCGGGTATCGTACGCCCAATGCAGGAGCGCTTGACGTTGACGAGGTCGACAGCTGAGATCGCGAGGACGACAGTGGTGTGCAATTTGAGCGACGTGCCGAGTCATTGCTCGCCAGCGTTTGATTTGACGCTCATCTTCACCAGGAATTCTCCGTCCCATAAAATAACGACAATACCACTGAAACCAGCCTCGCGGATCTTCTCCATAGATCCAGCCTTTCTCTCTCCAGACAGCCAGTGATTGACTAGCCTTCACCCCGAAAAAATTGAGCTTGGGATCCGAACATTCTGGAGAAAGCTTGGCACGCGTAAACCAATCTGCCGGAAACTCTCCTGTACCATCAGTGAGATATTTCCCGCCAAAAACGCCAAGAGTGAGCATCTGTTTCGGCGTAAGGTCAGGCTTGAACTCCGAATGAAAATTTTTTCCCATAGGCTCGGTCAACACATACCGATATCCTTGTTGCATGCGATCATTCACGGTTATGGTTCGCCTTCGCATATGGTCTATTTACATTCGCTTCAATGCTCGCCGCAAATATTCACCCGTGTAGGAGCCAGGTGTTTTAGCTACTTCTTCTGGTGTCCCCTGTGCCACGATTTTTCCACCACCCACGCCACCCTCCGGCCCAATATCAATTACAAAGTCTGCTGATTTTATGAGATCCATATTGTGCTCAATGACCATCACGGTATTTCCCTTCACAACCAGTCGATCAAGAATTTCGATGAGCTTCCGAACGTCTTCGTAATGGAGTCCAATGGTTGGTTCATCCAAAAGATAGATTGTGCGCTCAATTGACTGTCGATAGAGCTCTGAAGCTATCTTCACCCGCTGAGCTTCACCCCCAGAAAGGGTCGTAGCAGACTGCCCCAGTGTGAGATACCCAAGGCCAACTTCATTGAGTGTCTTCAGTCGATCAGCCACCGCTGGAATAGCATAGAAAAACTGATACGCCTCTTCGATGGTCATAGAAAGGACTTCATGAACATTCTTTCCCTTGAAGGTAACTTCCAAAGTCTCCTTAGTAAATCGCTTGCCATCACAGACGTCACAGGGAACATAGACCGTCGGGAGAAAGTGCATTTCAACCGCAATAAACCCATTTCCCTCGCAAGTCTCACAGCGCCCACCAGGACGATTGAATGAAAACCGGCCGACTTTCCAGCCACGAACCCGAGCATCTTCGGTTGAAGCAAAGAGGTCTCGGATATGCGTCCACGCACCCGTATAGGTTGCCGGATTCGAACGCGGCGTCCGCCCGATCGGACTTTGATCAATCATGACCGCACGGGACAGATACTCGGTTCCAGTAAAAGAAAGACAATGTTCAACTTTGTTGGATTGGTAACGCCGATCAAATCGGTGTTCAAGATTTTTATGAACGATCTCATAGAGGAAAGAAGATTTTCCCGATCCTGAAACTCCGGTAACAGCAATGAAACGCCCAAGTGGAATATCAACATTCAGATCTTTAATATTGAAAACCCGGCCGCCTCGAACTCGAAGACTCCCCTTGTCTTTCGTGCGCCGCGGCGTGGGAATGGGAATATGTTCTTCACCTCGAAGATAGGCTAACGTTTTTGAATGAGAAGAATTCTTTTTGGCGGTCAGGAGCTCTTCGAGCCAACCAGAAACAACAATTGCTCCCCCATGAACTCCTGCTCCCGGACCAATATCAACGAGATAATCAGAAGCAAAAATCGTATCCTCATCGTGCTCAACAATTATAATCGTATTTCCGAGATCTCTGAGGAAATGAAGGGTCTCAACGAGACGAGCATTATCGCGCTGATGCAAACCGATGGTGGGTTCATCCAACACATACAGTGCCCCGACCAATTTCGAACCGAGCTGACTCGCAAGACGAATGCGTTGTGCTTCTCCTCCGGAGAGCGTATTGGCTCGCCGATCCAGTGTGAGATAATTCAGTCCTACATTGAGAAGAAATTGGAGTCTCCCTTCGATTTCTCGCAAGACGACGGCCGCAATTTGTTTTTCTCGAGCAGTGAGCGTCAGTTCAATGAAAAAGTCATAAGCCTCACTCGTCGTCATCTTCGTCAAATCAACAATATTTTTTTTCCCAACTAAGATATGAAGAGCTTCTTCCCGAAGCCTCGTCCCATGACAGAGATCACACGGTTCATCCCCAAAAAAATGTTTGGTTCCGAGACCGTTACAAGCCTGACAAGCGCCATAAGGTGAGTTGAAGGAAAAAAGGCGCGGCTCTACTTCCGGATAGGAAAATCCGTCGTAGGGACAGGTAAACTTCGCTGAGAGCAGAAAAGTTTCCTCGCCAATTTTTATTTTGACAATATTTTCAGCCTCCTCGAGAGCTTTCTGAACTGCCTCCGAAAGCCTGACATTGGTGTCATCTGCATATTGCACGAAATCCCGCGCCAAAAATTCATCCACAACTAAGTCAATTTCATGTTTCGCATTTTTCTTGAGCAGAATTTGTTCGCGTAAACTCTTGCGCTCCCCATCGAGAAAAATAGATGTGAATCCTCGATTAAGCGCATTGTAGAGAAGCTGATAGTACTCACCCTTCCGTCCCCGAACCACGGGCGCTAGGACAATTACTGGCGCATCTTTGGCTTGGGGCTCGCGGAGAACCGCTTGTACTTTCGCTCGAACCGTATCAAGCATTTCCTCAGTGGAGAGCTTTTCTATCTCTCGTCCACACTCAAGACAATGCGGCCGACCAAGTCGAGCATAGAGCACCCGGAGATAGTCATAAATTTCGGTAACGGTCGCCACGGTTGAGCGTGGATTACGGCTCGCAGATTTCTGATCGATCGATATAGCTGGCGAAAGTCCAACAATTTCATCTACGTCCGGCTTTTGCATCGTATTGAGAAATTGCCGAGCATACGCCGAAAGACTCTCTACATACCGACGTTGTCCCTCCGCAAAAATGGTATCAAATGCAAGTGATGACTTTCCGGATCCGGAGAGACCCGTAAAAACCACCATTTTGTTACGCGGAAGAGCTACCGTTACGTTTTTCAAATTGTGAGTACGGGCACCGCGTACCGTAATCCAAGCCGTTGGTTCACCTGGCTCATCGATGTGTACTTTTTTCTTGGTTATCTTTTTTGTCATAAACTAGCAGTACTGTTCTATAAAAGCTCGCTCTTCCGGTCGCTCTGGATGCACTACAATTTCTACGGTACCACTTTCTGGTAAATGATCGATTAGTTTTTCATGACGTGAAAGCCAATCAAGACCAATGAGCCAGTTACTACTCATGAGGACATTTTTGTTCGTTGCCCGATGCGTAATACATCGCAAGAGTGACAAGATCCACCCGATAAGTGAAAAACTCTCGCGCCAGAGAATTCCCCGAGTTCCATAGCGCACAATAAATATCCGATACTCTACAGCCAGTTGCTGAAAAACTTGGAAAAAAAATGGGAAAAAATGAACGTGCTCATGACTGTTGAGTCCATCAGGAAGCCGCCCAAAGAGTTCTTTGAAACGCTCGATTTGAGAACGCCACTCCTCTTCAACGGATTGACGAGTAAGACTTCCTGAAAACCAAGATTGAAGAAAGGCTCCTCCCCGATGAAACACCCCCGACTCGAGTTCTTCGCCGCGACCCATGAGCGCGATCAGTTCAAGGTGAATATCAATTTTCACGCCCGTTTCAACCAATGCCAGAGCTGCTTCCTTGGATACATACTTCGTCATAACGGCTACTCGATCGAGTTTTCCAGCCTTTGCCAAAGCCAAAATTGGCTCCGCGGTATTGCGAATTCCGTAGTCATCAGCAGTAAAAATGAGTCGCTTTCGGAGCGCCTGATCAATCGTCATAGTAGTGAGAAATGATAACACGAAAACTGAGAGTTATCAAGAGAGTATTACTCGGCCATGTTTTGAAATGTGCACCCCCTCTTTCCGCAGCCTCGCAATCTTCTGTTTTCTCCCACCAAAAGCATATTCCCCAACTCTTCCGTCACTTCGAATGACTCGATGACAGGGTACATCTCGGAAGGGATTTTCTTTCATCGTCGTTCCAACAGCCCGAGCCGCTCCAGGATATCCCGCCATTTTTGCCACCTCACCATAACTCAATACCTGCCCTGCGGAAAGAGAGCGAACTACCCCATAAACCGCTTCCCGAAAAGGAGTCTTGTTTTGACACTTCAGGCGAGATACATCCATAGGAATTAACATCAAAACTTCACTCACAGCGTCAAGAGAGACCTTAGCGTTCTGAATGCTGAAAAACAAGGTGAAGAGTTGCTTTGGCTTCACTGAAACTCTTTTCAAACTCCGCTTTTGCTTTTTCGAGAGTAAATTTTTTCGTTTGTGCCAAAGACTCTATGGTCTGACTCACTTTGTCGAGTTGTTTCTTATCAGTTTTCAATTTTTCGCGAGCTGCTTTGAGATTGGTCTGAAATGATTTCTTAATTTCTGAAGTTGTTTTTCCGGCTGCACAATCGGTATCCACTTGAGCGAATGCCCCATCAACCGCCTTCTGGAAACTTTCTTTCACTGCCTCCATGGATACTTTGCGTTCCTCAATAGTTCCATCTACACCCGTTCGAAAAGCTACCATTGCTTCATCTACTCCATCACGTCTTTTCTCGAGTGTTTTTTCAACTGTTTGTTTGAACGCCACCAGAGCATCTTTCTCCGTATCAGTGTTTGCCCGTTCAAGCAGTCGTTCATACCATTCACTTCGGCGTTGATCAGATTTTGACCGAGATTCACCTAGTTCAGCATCAGCCACATTTCTCTCTTCTGCAAGTGTATTTTCATGTTCCTTGAGATATTCAAGTACGGCAGCATCACGCTGTTTCCGCACCATATCAATCGCATCTTTTGTTTGAGAAAAATCCGTGCAAAAAGGCTCTGTATTCTTTACCGGCAAAGTAATTTTGGGAATTTTAACGACATCCAACTTGCCAACATCCAAAAGCGGCAGAGCCAACACCTGACTCGGAAACACGAGGAATATACTCCCGAGAATAATTGCCCGACTAATATTTCGATTCATCATAGCTTGTACCAAGTTCTGTCATAAGTTCTCCGCCCTCCCTCAGTGAAGTCAGTTCACGATGCTGTTCCTTCTCAAAAACAGTCCTATCATCTTCGATCTCTGTGTTAATTGCCTGGACAATTTCATCCACTTTGGCAGCGCGATCCTCCTCTGGCGATATATCCTCAAGTGGGAGCTTCGTCTCAGGATTAACGGTTATGGATTGTTCCTCACCCCGCATCGCTTCTCCTGACACCACGGTTTGATCCGGCGATCGTCTCAAATAAAGACCGGCCACCACAACCAGAGCAACCACAGCGATACTTCCAAGAATGAGAACAAATTTTTTTTCCATGCCCTTATTGTAGTCCCTTCTCCTCCCAAAGCAAAATCCCTTGCGTTAAGAGGAAATCAGCGTACCCAACATTCGATTGACAAATAAGATTATCTCGAATGAGGGGGGGTCTCCTCGTTTATTCTGAGGTATTTACAAACTCAAAAGTTGATAATATTTGATGGAACAACGCTTCAGACTCCTGTCTCAAGATAACTCCGGGTATGTTCTCTATTTCTAGAACCTTTTCAGGAGGAAAATTCCCTGAGAATACTTGCGGGATCCAACGCCTGACAATCAAAGTTCTATTTTCTGCTACAGGAAAGTAATACACATCGGGGCCACACCCTTCAATCCCCTCATAAACATACTTCCCCCGAAGAACACCGGCTGAATAATCACCATCGTCATAATCCAACTGAACTTTCTTATTTATTATTTCAAAGGAAATCGTAAGATCATTCAATGTCTTCGCAAGCGGCTGTGGTTCCGCCATATCACAATCCCCTGTATTTTCGAAAGCTATCGAATGTTTCAGAAAAATTCTTTGGGTGGTACTCTTACCACCATAATTCTCGAGCAATTCTAACTTTGCAGGATATCGAAAAATATACGAGTGTTTTTCATTTTGATACAGCTTCCAGTCAGCAAGTCTCTCTTGGTTTATTGATTCAGTTTGAAGTAGTCCTGCTGGAGGTGATTGCGCGAAATGATACTGTAGGTAGTTCCCTTCACTGAGCAACACAAACAATTCGACAATCACCACGCCAACTATTAACAAGACTCCCACCGCAATCCCAAGAGAAATCCTTGTGTTCATATTTGAATAGCCCCCCTGATCGCGAAGCTGAATAAGACTATTCAGTCGAATCTCCAAAAGCTGCCTTTAGCGCTGTACGAGCTTTTTCCGCTCCAGTTTTAAAGTCCGAGAGGGCTTTTTCCACCGCCGTTCTTCGTACTTCTGCTAACGCCTTTACCTGCTCCCCAACTTTCTCAAGATCACTCCGATCATCCTGGAGCGCTGCCCGAGCTGCCTCCATATCTGTCTTAAAGGTATCTCGTACGGTATCGGGATCTGTCCCAGATTCGCAAGTTGACTTTGCTTTGGCGACTGCCGCATCTATCGCTGCCTTGAAATCCGTATATGCGGAACTCGCACCATCTTTATTGGTAACAATCGCGGCATCAACCCCGCTCCGGAAAGCGGTAATGGCAGCATCCACCGCTGCCCGCCGCGTTTTCACGAGATCATCCATCGTTTCCTTGAAAGTGGCCACGGCTGCTTTTTCAGCATCTGTATCAGCCCGCGCTTCGAGATCAGCATAGAGCTTGGCACGCCGCGTATCCTGTTCATCACGATTTCCATCCATTTTTTCATCTCGCCCATCTCTACGCTCTTCCACAGTACTCTCCCGATTGGTACTTCGTTCCTCAATTTTGGAACCACGCTCCTCCATCCGATCTGCCATTTTCAGAGTTATCTCAGAAAAACGGGTGCAGAATTTTTTTTCACGATCTTCTTCCCGTTCCTCACGCTTCGCTTCGCGCTCATTCGCCCGCTCTTCCATCTTCGCTTGACGTTCTTCCAAACGATTTGCAGCCTCTTCAGCTCGTTTCGTCCAAGGAGTATTGCTTTCTGCCATGACAAACACCGGAACCAAGAGGAGCAAGCCAACGGCGATACTCGGATAAATAAACTTACTCGATTTCATTGGCATCATACACTTCATTTAAACTATTTACGCTCGCTGTTTCTGTTTCAAGTCGAGACAGCTCTCCTTTGACTTCAGCGTCAAGATCATCTCGATCAGCCAAAGCTTCATCAATAAGATCATCCACCGCCGTATCGGGAGTAGCGGGCGCCTTAAATTCTGCGAGCGTCGTGGGGGTTTTGGACGCATCCATCTCTTGATTCATAATAGG
>CAZABS010000004.1:0-4003 GCA_964483635.1 uncultured Bdellovibrionales bacterium | reverse complement strand
CTCTCCAGGTACGTCTGGTTTGAAGTTTGTGTCTGGCTTCGATGCACCGGCTATGAACATTTTTTCCTTCACCGAGACATCGTCAGCGCTAATAGCACCGAAGTAGCCCAACTGATTGTGCTCAGGATTTTCTACGAAAACATGACCATCAATCTCAGCCGAGGTTCGTGCAGTTCCTTAAGACTCCACGCCATCAAAGACGCCGCTCGAACAAAAGCGCTGGCAACTCTCAAAGACCCAACAAGTTCCTTTGTGGCTTCCGCTCAGATTGCCAATCCAGTGGTATTACCCTGGAACATACTCCCGACGCGCCCAACTTCAATCTAGTCGTGGCCATCACCCCATTATCCTTCACACCGACTGCCTCAAACAGTCGGTGCTTTTTTTAATCTTTTTTTGGATGCGCCAGTTTTGCCTCAAGTGCCCGAATTTCATCTCGGAGGAGCGCCGCGGTTTCAAAATCGAGAATCTTGACCGCTGCCTTCATCTCACGCTCCTTCGCCCGGAGCACCTTACTCGGATCCTTGGCGAAACCCCGAGCGTCGAGAGCGAGTGAAAGCGCTACGGCTTTCTCATGCTCTGTTTCGAGTTGCTCGGTGATGTCGTGAATATTTTTGTGAATCGTTTCGGGAGTGATATGATGTTTTTCGTTGTAAGCAATCTGGAGCACTCGTCTTCGGTTCGTTTCCCCGAGAGCACGCTCAATTGAACCCGTGACGGTATCAGCATAGAGCACGACTCGCCCAAGAACATTTCTGGCGGCTCGTCCGATAATCTGAATGAGCGAAGTCTCCGAGCGAAGGAAACCCTCCTTATCTGCATCGAGAATACCAATAAAGGTCACCTCCGGAAGATCAAGACCTTCACGTAAGAGATTCACTCCGACCAGGCAATCAAATTCGCCCTTTCGAAAACGAGTCAGGATCTTGATTCGATCAATCGTTTTCACATCGCTGTGAAGATACTCCGCCTTCACCTTCTTTTCTTTGAGGTATTGCGCCAAATCTTCCGCCATTTTCTTCGTCAGGGTTGTAGCAATCACTCGGCCACCGGAAGCTACTTCCGCTTCTGTTTCTCGGATAAAATCGCCAATCTGTCCTGGATATTCCGCCCGAGCCCGAATCGGTCGAACATCAACAACCGGGTCAACCAGTCCGGTCGGACGAATAACTTGTTCAACTATTTTATCGCTCACCTCACGCTCATACTCGGAAGGCGTCGCAGAAGTAAAGATAATAGGACCTACTCGCTCAAGAAATTCGGGATACTGAAGTGGACGATTATCCAAAGCACTCGGCAGGCGGAAGCCAAAATCTACCAGAGTCTTTTTCCTCGCTTGATCCCCATTGTACATCGCTCGAAGTTGTGGGAGCGTCACATGCGATTCATCAATAATTGTGAGAAAGTCTGGCGTCCCATCCGGAAGGTGTGGGAAATACGATAGAAGAGACTCCGGCGGCTCCCCTGGATTCTTGCCCGAAAGATGACGGGAATAGTTCTCTATCCCGGAGCAATAACCGATTTCATCAATCATGGCGAGATCATACTGCGTGCGCCGCTTCAGCCGTTCTGCTTCGAGGAGTTTTCCTTCGCCTTGAAACTTCGCAAGTTGTTCCCCTAGTTCAAGGCGAATCGTCTCGAGCGCGCGGTCTTTCTTATTCTGATCAGTAATAAAATGCTTGGCTGGAAAGAGGAAAATATTCTTTTCTTCTCCCAGAATGGTTTGCGATACGGGATCAATTTTGGTAATCCGCTCGATTTTATTTTTGCCAATCTCAATTGAATAAATAAATTTCTCCGAAATCGGCATCACTTCAATTCGATTCCCAAGCGAGCGAAAGTGTCCCGGAGTAATATCGGCATTGGTACGTTCGAAGAAAATTCCTACGAGTTTCCTCAGGAGCGCCTCTCGCGTCAATTCATCACCGATAGCCATGAGAAGATGTTCCTTGAGATATTCATCTGGGCTCCCGAGTCCATAGATACACGAAACTGAGGCTACGATAATGACATCTCGACGAGTAAGGAGCGACTGGGTCGAAGCATGGCGCAAGCGATCAATCTCCTCGTTAATTGAGGCATCTTTCTCTATATAGGTATCCGTAATCGGCATGTACGCCTCCGGCTGATAGAAGTCATAATAGGAGACAAAGTAATGCACGGCCGCTTCAGGGAAAAACACTTCAAATTCTTGCGCCAGCTGAGCGGCCAGTGTCTTATTATGAGCGATCACGAGAGCCGGCATCCCACTGCGGGCAATGAGATTCGCCATCGTAAAGGTCTTCCCTGATCCCGTCACTCCGAGCAAGGTTTGAAAACGGTTTCCCTTTTTCAGGCCGTTTTCGAGTTCATCTATCGCTTGTGGCTGATCACCCGCTGGTGGCCAATCTGATTTGAGATGGAAGGTTGACCCCGTTAGAGAAAGATTCTCACGCATACCAAAAAAAAATAGTGATTGGAAATTCAAAGGAAGACTCTTTAACACACACCACAGCATACCTTGTTTGTTCTCTAACGAGGTTGATAGAGGAGCGCTCTATTCTAGCCTAATTTCCGCTACTGTTCAAGCATTGGGACTCTCCGGAGGAACTCCATTCGAGAAACGCCTGTGAAGATAGCGTGCCAAGCGTAAGCCATGATGCCGTTGCCAATAGAGCACTGAAAGCAGGACAATCAACCCGAGAATCAAGAGCAGGTTTAATTCTTGATGAATTTCAATAACATCTCGCAGCAGTCTTCGTATTGCAATTACTCCAGCAAAACCCGAATACACATAGACAAAATCCTTGAGAAGTGTCCCGAGATACGTCGCCCACAGGTACACTCGCCAATCCAATTTGATCACCCCACAGGCAATCGAAACGGGAACGGATGGGACAAAGGGGATCGCTCGCAGGAGAAAGAGGACTCCCCCGTCTTTCCAGTGATGTTTTCCAAATTTTTTTCCAATATTCTCAATTTCCTCATGCCGAAGCCCAAAAATTCCCCCATAGCGGTTGACTATTTTATCCTCGAGTTTGTCACCAATCACATAGTAAACGGATGCCCCAAGCGTTTTGCCGAGACTTCCCAACAGAGCGAGCCAAGCCACATACACAAGCGTCCGACCATCAAGATGCGCTAATACACCCGCTGTGGTCATCACGAGAGTCGAAGGAATAGGTGCAATGAGCTCCTCAATAACTGAGCCGACAAATACAAAAAAATCCAGCGGCATCAGCGTCGCCAAAACCTCAAGCCACTTTTCGATGTCCTTTATCCAATGCATATTTTCAGGCCTTATTGCACCTTACTCAGTACTAAGAAAACTGCCCACTTCTGCTCGAGAAAGAACCGAGTGCCCCCACTTCTCTAATTTTCGAGAGCGTGATCGAGAGCTGCATCCACCTGTTTTACATTCGTTTCTGATAATCCTAAGTTTCGGCGGTCATGAGCTAATGTATTCACCAACTCTTCTTTCTCACGAGCATCTATCCCTTTTGAGCTAAAACCATTTGCATCTCGAAAACCTGATGCAGCCGCTTCTATGATCGTGCGGTCATGTTCACTCACCCCTCGCCTACGTAACTCTGCCATCACTTCGTGAGTAAGTTCTCGATCAGTCACAAGTCCATTTTCATTATGATGACTCGAGTGAGAGGGACTTCCGCCATGTGAAATATGTGACGTATTCGTAGGAGGCAAGACAGGTTTTTTTACTGGAAAGAAAACACTCATAAACGTAATTGAGCATTATATGGCTTACGTATCTATTGTACACCATATCCGTCTGTACAAAATCCGCTCCTCCTTGTATACTCTTGGCGTACTGGGGCCAGTAGTTTAGTGGTAGAATGCCGCATTTGCAATGCGGAGATCGCGGGTTCGATTCCCGCCTGGTCCACCAAGGGTTTCCTTGCTGTTTTTCGGTATTTTTGGTAGTATCCGTAGTGCTTTGTGCCGGGCGATTAGCTCAGGTGGTTAGAGCGCGTCACTGATAATGACGAGGTCCCAAGTTCGAGTC
>CAZABS010000003.1:21611-43470 GCA_964483635.1 uncultured Bdellovibrionales bacterium | reverse complement strand
TACTCCAGAGACGGATATTGAGAGCTTTATCCAGGGAGCCATCCACAAGGCTCAAAATTTTTTTGAAACACAGTGATGTTTACGGGTATTGTTGAGTCGGTACAGCCTGTTGGAATTCTCAATAAAAAAGAGGATATTCTTCATGTTCGGATAAAGAAATCAGGAAATTGGAAGCTTAAGCTGGGACAGAGTATTGCTCTTGATGGAGTATGTTCAACAGTAGTGAAAGTGGGAAAAACTTTTTTCGAGGTTGAATTCATGCCAGAAACCCTTCGTAAAACCACCCTGGGTTTTTTGAAACAGGGGACACTCCTCAATCTCGAGCGTTCGGTAACCCTTTCAACAGCACTCGATGGACATCTGGTACAAGGGCATGTGGATGCGGTTGGAGCGATCCTTTCGGTAGAAGTGCTCGCAGGAAAATATGAGATTCGGGTATCTACCCCTTTCGTTCTCAAGCGGTATATTGCCCCTCGAGGAGCGATTACGATAAATGGAGTGAGTCTTACAATAGCACGAACCACGAAGAAAGATTTCTTGGTGGCACTCATACCACATACACTGGCTCACACGAACTTGTGTCAACTGAAAAAGGGGAGTAAGGTAAATCTCGAATCTGATCTTTTGGCTCGATATGTCGTGAATGCCCTCGAAAATCGGAAGTAATTCATTATTCAGAAAATACGGATATGCAAAATAACTCAACAAAAAAGCAACCGATCAGAAAAAACGCTTCCAAATTAAAGATTGGGATAGTCGTTTCACCGTATTATAAAGAAATAGCCGATACACTACTCGCGGGTGCACTCACGACACTCAAAGAATGGAATGTGAAGCCGAAGAATATTTTCGTTGTTTCCGTCGCGGGGAGTTTTGAGATCCCGTATGGATGTATTGCGCTCCTAAAGAAACGTAAGCTTGATGCTTTGGTCACGCTTGGTTGTATTATAAAGGGCGAAACGAATCACGATCAGATAATTGCTGAGGCGGTGGCTCATGGACTGATAGATTTGACACTCGCTACCAAAATTCCTATTACCTTTGGAGTTTTGACTGTCAATACACTCGCTCAAGCAAAGGCACGATCAACCCCGTCAAATAACAAAGGTGCAGAAGCTACAGTGGCTGCGCTTGAAGCGGCACTACTCTAAAACTGTTGCCTTTTCTTTATCGGCTGATGATGAAGGAGGGTGGATTTGTATTTGTGAGGCTGGTATGGCTTCAATAAAAGATTCGGCTGATGGATTACTTTGAGAGCATCCCCGAGCCGTGTTTGATCGTACCCAAGGAAAACAATATCGGGTGCATACTTTTTCAAGATATACCAACTTCCGAGAGTTTTGTCACCCGCCAGGACAACGGCATCAGGAATATATTTTTTTAGAGCGGTCATTCGAGCTTTTGTAGAATGTTTGGGTGAGCGCTGCTTGAGTTCTCGAACAATACTTGAGCGCGCCACGACGATAATAAGCGATAAGCATTTTCTCTTGGCTTGGATGAGAAATTCCTGATGTCCTGGATGTAGACCATCGAAAACTCCAAAAACCATCCCGTTCCGGTAGAGCGTATTGTGACGTGTCATAAGTTCTTTCTTGGGCTTATTTTAGCATAGTATGAGTGATATAATAGACAGGAGGCATTGAAAGAGCTGTGATTTTCTAGTAGGCTAGTCTTTTCTCGTTATTATCCTATGCATACCGTCAAAAAAGTTTTATTGGCATCCCCAAGAGGGTTTTGTGCGGGAGTCGCCAGGGCAGTGAAAGCCGTCGAGGACACGCTTGACCTTTTCGACTCACCAGTCTACGTGAAGCATGAGATCGTTCATAACAAACATGTTGTTTCTCGAATTGAAGCGAAAGGAGCAGTAACGGTGGAAAATCTCGTCGATATCCCAGATGAGTCAGTGGTAGTGTTTTCAGCACACGGTTCAACCCCAAAGGAATTTCGAGAAGCCAAAGCTCGAGGAATGACCCTTATTGACGCTACTTGTCCACTGGTAACGAAAGTTCATCTCGAAGTTATTCGATTTTTGAAGGAGGGTTATTCAATTGTCTATATTGGACACAAGGGACATCCAGAAGGAATTGGGGTAATGGCTGAGGCACAAGGGAAAACTATTCCGATTGTGGAAAATCTTCAAGATGTAGCAGCTCTCCAAATCGATAATCCCGAGAAACTGGTGTATCTTACTCAGACCACGCTTTCGCTCGATGATACCCGAAAGATTATAGAAGCACTCCAGAAGAAATATCCGCAAATTATTGCTCCACCACTTGAAGATATTTGCTACGCTACAACCAATCGCCAGACAGCTGTCACGGAACTCGCTCGAGTGGTAGAAGTCGTGCTGGTTATTGGATCTGTGAATTCTTCAAATTCACGTAGGCTTATGGAAACTGCCAAACGAGAAGGTGCAGAAGCATATCTCCTGGATGATGTACGGGATCTTGATCCGAAATGGCTCGAGGGGAAAGAAACGGTCGGGATTACTGCTGGGGCGAGTGCTCCTGAAGACCGGGTTCAGGAATTAGTTGAGTTCTTTCGACGTGATGGAGCGATGATAGAATCATATGTCGCCAAATCTGAAAATATGCAATTTGCCGAACCAGTCGAACTCATGAAGCTCAAACGAGAACGCTCATGAATATCGCTATTCAAGCCAGCGACCTTGATCATGCTCGCATTGATGGAACACGCGTTTATGTTCGAGAGCTTTTGCGACGATTCGGAAAATTAGACCAATCGGATCAGTTTTGGCTGTATCATCAACGTACATTTAATCCGAGTCTCGCGCCACCAACATTTCCGAACTATACCGAACGAGCCATACCTTTTCCTCTGGCTTGGATGCAAACACGTTTTGCATTCGATCTCCATGTTCAAAAACTGAATAAGCTCTTTCTTCCGATACAGGCAGCACCATTTCTTGTCCCACGTTCACTTGAAATTACGGCCACGATTCATGATCTCGCTTTTAAAAAATATCCGAAAACATTCCCCACACTTCATCAATTAAAGCTCAATCTTCTCTTAGATGCGGTGGTGAGAAGAGCGGACAAGCTTATTGCTGTTTCTACGTCGACGAAGAAAGATCTCTTGGATTATTATCCAACTTTGGATGAAAAAAAAGTTCGGGTAATTCACCATGGTTATGACGGTGAATTTTTTGGGGTTAACCTTCCGACGGATACGCTCCAAGTCTCTTTGGATCGGTTCGGTCTTTTACGGGGGCGATATGCTCTGTATGTCGGGGCACTGCAGCCACGAAAGAATCTGGTTCGACTTATCCAAGCTTTTGAAAGAGTAAAAAAAACAACTCCGGATCTCCGGCTGGTTTTTGCGGGTGAGACCGCATGGCTTGCAGAAGAAATTATCCGAGCGCGGAGTGCGAGTGTCTACCAAAGCGATATAATTTTTGCTGGTCGGGTTACCTTTGAGGATCTCCGAGCATTGTATCAAGGGGCGCGATTGTTTGTTTTTCCGTCACTCTACGAAGGATTTGGTTTGCCACTTCTCGAAGCATTTGCTTCAGGTGTTCCTGTGCTTACCACACAGAACTCGAGTCTCCCTGAGGTGGGGGGTGATGCGGCACTCTACTGTAATGCTGAGAATGTTTCTGATATTGCTCACAAACTCGAACTTCTGTGGAAAGACACCGAAATGGCGGGCGTTCTGAAAGGTAAAGCGAAAGAGCGACTCGCATATTTCTCCTGGGATCGCTCAGCTAGCGAGACTCTTGGATACATTCTTGAATAACGTGGAGGATAGCCTATGATGCACGGTCACTGCATTCAATTCGCCGGGGTCAATAATATCGGAAAATCTACCCAAATCGGACTCCTTTCGAATTGGTTAGCAGCGCGAGGTGTTATTTCGAAAACGATCAAATTTCCCATGTACGACTTAGGACAGCGAGGATTGTTTCTCCAGAAATACCTTAAAGACAAGGCTTTTCGTGAGGACTATCGTAAGCAATTTGAGGATGCCGAAGAACGAGTCGCCCGAGCTATTATTGAAAATCATCATGATTTTGAACCACACTTAAAAAGTCTGTTGGTTGGGGGAACGTGGGTCATAATCGAAGGAAGTGTGGTTGATTCAATTGCCTGGTCTCAGGTGAATGGAATTTCCTCAGCTGAGGCCAAGCAGCTACACACGGGTCTCACTGCGGGTGATATTGAGATTCTTCTCCATGAAAACCGGGGGAGACGATTTCTTGAAGCGAAGGAAGTGGGACATGTAAACGAAAGTGATGAAACCCGCATCAAGAAGGCGCGATCTTATATGCGAGCTCTCGCCAAAGAGGAATGTTTTTTGGTTGAACGAGTCAATTTTTTTCTCGAAGAATCGAGAGAAGAAGTTTTTGAGAAAGTGCTTCGCGTGATCTTCAACAAAGGATTACTCCCGGAAAATGTGATACAGAATAGGAACCGATGTAGCGTTTTTCATACGACACTATCTCCGGTTGATTTTATTTAGATTCCTGCTATAATCTCGCCATCCTTTCACAACGTCCTGAGGAGGGCAGCATGACACAATGGTTGATCCATCCGATTGGTCAACTGACCAATCATGAGCTGGCTCGCCGGCTTGCAGAGCGTGGGCAGGGCTCAGATCCGAGCTATTTCATCGAACGCAGGGCTGCGGATGGGAAGTCATATGATGTCATCGAAGTCGATTACCGACTGTTGCGGGAGATGTACGAAGCGACCACCAAAAGGGGTGGAGACTTCGATTTCTTACCCTTCAAGGCCGAGGGGAGCAAAGCGGTGATGGAGTTTGTCCCCGAATTTCTCTTGAAGCGGCACCGTTCCAAGAAAGTTCGGGAGGCGCTCAAATTCGTCGAGAAACAGCGGGGATGGAAGTCGGCTTCTCAATGAACGGTTTCTTGTGGGGGGGCGTCGAAAGGGATCAAGCTTCGGCTCGGTCCCTTTTCTTTTTGTTATACTACAAGAGTTATGGCTATTGTTCGAAGTCGCAATATTTTCGATCCGGGAAGCGAGACGCCTTTCAAACTCTCGCGGAGTAAGCTTGAGCTTTTTCTCGAGTGCCCACGTTGTTTTTATATTGATCGGCGCCGAGGAGTGGGGCGTCCTACTGGACCTCCGTTCAATCTCAATAAAGCTGTCGATACTCTTCTCAAAAAAGAATTTGACGTTCACCGAGTAGCTGGAACTCAACACCCGCTCCTCGAGCGGTACGCCGTGGATGCGCGTCCGGTCATGCATCAGGAGCTTGATATATGGCGAGAGAATTTCCAGGGTGTGCAGCATCATCATGTGCCGACGAATCTCGTTATCACCGGAGCGATAGATGATCTTTGGATCAACAGTCGCGAGGAATATATCGTCGTTGACTACAAAGCCACGAGTAAAAATGAAGTAATTGATAAGCTCAATGATACCTGGCACCATCAGTATCGGAGACAAATGGAAATGTATCAGTGGCTCCTCAGGCAAAACGGCTATCGGGTGTCGCCCATCGGGTATTTTGTCTACTGTAATGCCGGAACAGACAAGGAGGCTTTCGACGCAAAGCTTGAGTTTGACATCAATCTTATTGCGTATGAAGGAAATACTGATTGGGTTGAGGGCGTCGTGTTTCGGGCGAAAGAGTGTCTTATGGCCAATACAATCCCTGAGGCAGCCGACAACTGCGACTACTGTACTTTTGTGAATGCACGTTTCGGGATTGAATGAAGCATTCAGGTTCAGAATAAAAAAAGCGGGCGGAACCAGGGGAAGGGTCTTCGCCAGCGAAAGAGCGGCTGCTTGTCCAGGGGGGCACGTTGGGTATTACCTGCCGCTCCTATTGAAAAAATTACTCCCGATCGCTTGGCGGTAGGACACGTTGACCCAGTTTCGTTTTCGGGTCATTTGGATCGTAAGGCTTTGCACGGAGCTCACTTGCAGTCGAAGGTTTTATTGACGTCGACTCTGCCTTTAATCCTGGTTGTGTTCCGAGAATTATTGCCTGCTTGGCTTTATCCGCTGCCATGACCCTGACTCTTTCACTGAGATCTGGGCGAGTAAGTTTCAGCTTCTCGGATGGGTTTTGTGAATCAGGAATTCCAAAATTTGAAGGTACTTCGCGGTTCATAGTGTGCTCCGGTTGTTTAATTGACTCTATTCTGCCTGGAATACGGGACGACGTCAATCCTTGAATACGACCAAAAGTTGTGACATACTAGTGCCGTTACAAAACGAGGAGAGGATTTATTAAATGTCATCATGGCTTTCCGATGAATCTTTCGTTTGTAACGGTATGAGCGACGCTATGAAACATCCCTGGCAAAAGAAGATAAGCCTTGCGGCTTTTCATAAAGAGAACACCTTACCGGAAGTCCCAGGGGTATATTTCTTCCTGGGAGAAAAGGATGAGATCCTCTACATTGGTAAAGCGACAATCCTTGCTGATCGGGTTGTGAGCTATTTCAAGGCAGATATTGCTGTATCTCGCGGGCCAAAAATCGTCCTCATGCTCGAGCAAGTGCGTTCGATCGGTTGGCTGAGTTTTGATTCGGTACTTGAGGCGCTTCTGCGTGAGGGGGATCTGATACGTCGTTTTCAGCCGCCATACAATACGGACGCAAAGGATGATAAAAGTCATAATGTGATAGTGATTACCAAAGAGCGTTTTCCGCGGGTGCTCTTGGTGCGAGAGCGAGATCTCTTGCAAAAGAAATATGATTTTACAGTCGATACCCAGTATGGTCCTTATCCGCATGGTGCAGCACCAAAAACAGCACTCAAAATAGTGCGCTCGATTTTTCCCTTTCGAGATACCTGTGTCACATTAGATTCACTCTCAAAAGCCGAACAAGAAAAAGCCAAACCTTGTTTTCATGCTCAAATTGGGCTGTGTCCAAGGGTGTGTGTTGGAGCTACTTCAGTGGGTGAATACCGAAAAACCATCAATCGAATCAAATTATTTTTCTCGGGTGAGAAAACAGCGCTGGTAAAAAAACTGGAGCACGAAATGAAAGCAGCTGCAAAGAAGCTCGAGTTTGAGAGAGCGGGAGAACTCAAACGACTCCTCTTCGAGCTTGGCCATATCAGGGATGTGGCGCTCCTCAAGGTTGATCGGACGGAAACGTCAGCGGCACGAATAGAAGGGTATGATGTAGCGCATCTTCAAGGGGAGGCGTCGGTGGGGGTAATGACGGTGGTACAGCACGGAATTTTGAAGAAAAGTGAATATCGAACATTTTGTCTCAGGGGCGAACACCAGGGGAACGATCTTTCAGCGCTGGAGGAAATATTAACTCGGCGCTTTGCTCACAGCGAATGGACACTTCCGGAGCTCATTATTGTTGATGGAGCACTCCTCCAGTATGATGTGGCTCTGCAAATTTTGAAAAAGCATGGACTGTCTATCCCAATAATTGGAGTGGTAAAAAACAAACGTCACCAACCCGAGCGGCTAATTGGCCCAAGAGGTCTTCGGATGCGTTTTGAGAGGGATATCCTCCTCGTGAATAGCGAAGCGCATCGGTTTGCCTTGAAATTTCATCGCAAACGTAAACGCCGAGAGTTTTTGGTGAGAAAGTGACTTATCCACGTTTGACCCTTGAGGGCGCTTCTTTACCGCATCTCAAAAACCTGTTATACTCGGAGGCAACTTGTCTCATATTCCGAACTCGTCATTATGCCGGCAACCAAAAAAGGAGTGATTGCCATTCGAGGTGCACGTGTCAACAATTTAAAGAATGTTGATATTGATGTACCGAGAGATTCGTTTGTGGTGATCACTGGTCTTTCGGGATCGGGAAAATCTTCACTCGCATTTGATACGCTGTACGCTGAAGCGAATCGTCGGTACGTCGAGAGTCTTTCGGCTTATGCGAGAAACTTCATGGAAGGGTATGACAAACCAGATGTAGATACCATCACCAATCTTTCCCCGGCGATTTCTATTGATCAGAAAAGTGTATCACGGAGTCCTCGATCTACAGTTGGTACGATGACTGAGGTGTATGATTACCTCAGAATACTATTTGCAAAAGCAGGCACTCCTCATTGTACGCGATGTGGACAAGCGCTCGCTCGAAAGAGCCCGAGTGCTCTGCTGGATGAAATTTTAAAGCTCTCAAACGGAACATCACTTTCCTTTGTAGCTCGTAGCCCACTCTTAGTAGATAAATCTGAAACGGAGTGTCTTCGGATGATTGATGATTGGGGGTATGTTCGTGTGATTTTTCGTGGAAAAATGCTGACGTTGGCTGAGGCGCGCGAGTTGACTTCCTCATCAGAAAAAAATGAGGTCTTGGTGGTCGTGGATCGGTTGACGCTCGATACTACTCGCCCAGACAAAGAGCGTATTTTGGACTCAATAGCGACTGCTTTTCATGTTGGTCAAGGAGTTTTTGAATTGGTTGATGGCACTGGGAGATCACATACGTATCACGAACATTTTCGATGCGACACATGCGGGATCGAGATGCCCGAATGTAGTCCCGCTCATTTTTCTTTCAATAGTCCCGAGGGAGCCTGTCCAAAATGCGGAGGGCTTGGGATTACTCTGGAATTTGATCCGGAACTGGTGATCCCAAACAAAAATCTCTCCCTTGCTGAGGGAGCCATTCGTCCATGGAGCAAAATGAATAGCGACCGAGGAAATGGGCATGGTCCGATGGCGCTTTTACGTGAGGTCGCCGAGCAGAACAAGATTTCATTTAGTATCCCGATAAAGAAGCTGAATCAAAAACAGCTCACGTTTCTCCTCTCGGGAGATCAATGTTCAAAGAATCAAGAAAAATCCTTTCCTGGAATTCTTGGTCTGCTTGATCAGAAGTATCATGAAACAAAATCGGAACACTTGCGTGCAGAAATTGAGTCGTATATGCATTCAGAACGATGTCCAGATTGTCTTGGAAAGCGTTTAAAACCATCTTCACTTTCGGTTTTTGTGGATCGAAAAAATATCACGGAGTTTGTTGAACAGAGTGTCGAAATGCTCCTGCAGTGTTTCCCGAGTTTGTCGAAGAAACTCGTTGAATCAGGCTGTGAAAGGTCGCTCATCGAACCGCTTTTTCAAGAAATGCAGACGCGCTTGGCTGCGGTCGAAAAAGTGGGGCTTGGGTATCTTTCGCTGGAGCGAAGTGCTGACACGCTTTCAGGTGGCGAGGCTCAGCGGATTCGGCTTTCCGTTCAAATTAAGTCAGGTTTGTCGGGGATTATTTATGTTTTAGATGAACCTTCAGTTGGTCTTCATAGCCGAGATACTGATCGACTGATTCGAGCCCTTGAGGAACTACGAGGGGCGAATAATTCACTTGTGGTAGTTGAACATGATATCGCAATCATGAAGAAAGCTGATTGGATCATTGATCTTGGTCCAGGAGCGGGTAAGGATGGCGGAGAAATTATTTTTTCTGGTCCACCACAAAAGCTGATGCGATCAAAAATGCTCACGGGACAATATCTTACCGGGAAACGCTTGGTATCTGAAAAGAGAATGTCGCGCCCTGGAAACGGAAAACAACTCTTGATTGTCGGTGCCACCGAACATAATTTAAAAAATGTTAATGTATCCGTGCCTCTGGGAACTTTTATCACGGTTTCGGGAGTTTCTGGATCGGGCAAATCTTCAATTGTCCATGATATTCTGGCACGTGCACTCGCTCAGCATTTTTATCAAGCTAAAACAGCGCCAGGGGCACATCGCACCATTGAGGGGATGACGCATATTGATAAGGTTATAACCGTAACGCAGGATCCTATTGGTCGTACGCCCCGATCAAATGCAGCTACATATACAGGAATTTTTAGTCTTGTTCGAGATGTATATGCAGCGACTCCTGAGGCGACCAAGGAGCGTTTTTCAGCAAGCCATTTTAGTTTTAATATGCGAGGTGGACGATGTGAGTTCTGTCAGGGTGGAGGACTGAAGAAAATTGAAATGTATCTTCTTCCGGATGTCTATATTCCTTGCGAGGTGTGTGGCGGAACACGTTATAATGCAAAAACGTTGGCAATCGAATATCGCGGCATGAACATTGCTGAAGTACTCAACATGACCGTTTCTGAGGCGAGACATTTTTTTCTTGATCAACCTTTTATTGAGGAAAAACTACGAGTGCTTGAAGAAGTTGGTCTTGGGTACCTTGTCTTGGGGCAAAGTGCCCCCAATCTTTCCGGGGGAGAGGCCCAGCGCATCAAGCTTGCGACCGAACTTGCTCGAAAATCAACTGGAAACACGCTCTATATTCTTGATGAACCGACCATTGGACTTCATTTCGAAGATGTGAGGCGGCTGCTTGAAGTACTCAATGCCCTCGTAGACAAAGGAAACACAGTCCTCGTCGTGGAACACAATCTTGATGTGATTCGAGCCTCCGATTGGGTGATCGATATGGGCCCCGAGGGGGGAGCTCGTGGTGGAGAGGTTATTTTTGCCGGAACTCCGGAGAAACTGAAGAAATCAAAACGAGGCTTTACTTCGCGCTATCTCTGATACTATGCTCCAGAAACACCTTCTTTCGACAGTTGCCTACTATGACTGTCTCGAGTATCCATTGACGGCTTTTGAGGCGTGGCAGCACCTCCTCGTTTTGGATTTGTATGCACCCTCGGGTGCGGTATCCTTGGGGACAGTCTGGCGGAATCTCACCGAATTAGTCATGTTACAGAAACTCGAATGTATAAATGGAATGTATGTTCTCTTGGGGCGTTCACACTTGGTTTCACAAAGAATTCAAGAGGAAAAAATATCTGTGTTAAAGCTCAAAAGAGTTCGTCGGCTTATTCGTTGGCTGGCGTGGATTCCTTTTATTAGAATGATTGGGATCGCTGGGAGTCTTTCGATGAAAAAAAGTGACGTGTTGAGCGATTGGGATTTCTTTGTGATTCTTCGGGCTGGTCGGCTCTGGATTGGGAGAACACTCCTCACGGGGGTACTGCACCTTTTCGGGAAGCGACGTTATGGATCTAAGATTCAAGATCGTGCCTGCTTAAATTATTACCTATCGGATGGACATTTAGCGGTTCACCCGCAAGATATTTATGCGGCAAATGAATATCGATTCTTACTCCCGATTCTTGATCGGGGGATGGCACGTTCATTTGGGTTGGCGAACCGTTGGATTGCTCGATATAAACCGCAATATCGTATCCCGGAAATTTCTTCTTTGTGGACCTTACCAGAGAAGACGATTTGGAAATGGTTGGAGTCGGTTTTTGATTGGGACTGGCTTGAGATCTGGCTCGCTTCATGGCAGAAAAAGAAAGTTTTATTGAACCCAAAGACAAAACTCGAGGGAAGTTTTATTCAGGTCAATGGGGAAGCCCTCATTTTTCTTCCAGAACCAAAAGGTCCTATCGTTTTTGACCGGTTTAAAACTCGCCTGGGTTCAATTGGACTTCCTTGACGTGCTATACTAGAGTGAGAAAAAACAAATAGAAACGGAATATATGCCGAAGTTTTTATATACGGCGAAGAGTATTGCTGGCGCCGAAACCAAGGGTGGGGAAATTGTTGCAAAAGATGAAAAAGAAGCCGCACAGGATTTACGTTCAGGAGGGTATATTGTAACTTCCCTAGAGGCGGTACGGGAGAATGAAGGGATAAGTATTCATTTTTTTGATCGTTTTAAAACTGTTCCACTCAAGGAAAAGATGGTTTTTACCCGGAATTTGGCGGTGATGGTGTCCTCTGGATTGACCGTTTCTCGGGCGGTATATAATCTCTCACTTCAAACCAATCACAAGCGCTTTCGGACAATATTGCAAGACGTCTATCAGGAAGTTCAAGAGGGGAAGCAGCTCTCTGAAGGGATGGCGAAGTATCCGGCTGTGTTTAGCGAACTCTTTGTATCTATGGTGTATGTGGGAGAGGTGAGCGGCAATCTTGAACAGGTTTTGGATATTCTTGCGCTACAACTCGAGAAAGAGCATGATCTCTTATCAAAAGTACGTGGTGCTATGACGTATCCAGCAGTTATTGTGGTTGCGATGTTGGGGATTGGTGTTTTGATGTTGACCTACATTCTCCCTAAAATTACTTCTGTTTTTCAAGACATGGATGTCGCCCTTCCGAAGACAACCCTGGCGGTAATAGCGCTGTCAGATTTTATGCGGAATCACTATATTGTTGTTACCGGTTTATTTATTGGTATTATTGTCGGTATACGAGTTTTTTCGAAAACGGATCTTGGGAAACACGTTTTTGGATGGCTATTGGTGCGTACTCCAATTATCAAGGGAATTATCATCAAGGTAAATTGTGCCCGCTTTGCTCGAATCTATAGTTCACTCTTGAAGAGTGGAATTTCCGTGGTGAATGCGTTGACGATTGTCTCGAAAACACTGAGTAACGTCTATTATAAAGAAGCGCTTCATGTAGGTATTGCAGAAATTCAAAAAGGTGTTGAGCTTTCGAAAATTATTGAGAAATACCCGGTTATTTTTCCGCTCTTGGTTCCGCAGATTATTGCTGTGGGAGAGGAAACGGGGAAGACGGAGCAGGTGCTTCAACGATTAGCTGAATTCTACGAAGGTGAAGTGGATCAGATCACAAAAAACATGTCCTCAATTATCGAACCGATTCTGATGCTTCTCATCGGTGCCTCAGTCGGCTTCTTTGCAGTGGCCATGCTTTCACCGATGTATAGCGTGCTCGAGAATATAAAATAATTCGAGACAGCAATGGAGGGAATGTATCGAAAGACACAGAAAGGTTTTACACTTATTGAAGCAGCAGTCTTTCTGTTTATTTTTGCACTGATTACCGTTGTATTTTTTCAAGTGTATGCCTATGGAACGGCGCTGATCGTGCAGTCGAAGAATCGGTTGGGAGCGATCGCACTGGCGACTCAGAAGATGGAAATCGTCCATAGTCTTGAGTATGACGCTATCGGTACAACAACAGGAATTCCAAGTGGAGATCTGGTTGAAGATGAGACAGTGCAGGTAAATAATTCACAGTTTCATATCCACACCTTTGTTCAGTATATAGATAATGCGTACGATGGAACTCTGGGTGGAAGCCCAAATGACCTGATACCGAACGACTCGAAGCGAGTAAGGATTGAGGTAGGCTGGGGAGAAGAGACGGAAGCTGAAACAATTGCCTTGTTTTCAACACTTGCCCCTCTGGGCATCGAACAGTCGGCGGGAGGGGGGATTCTTTCAGTGAATATACTGGATTCGGAAGGAAATGGAGTGCCGAGCGCAACCGTGGCGATTACAAATTCGAGTGTGGTTCCAGCGGTCAATATTACAACTGATACCGATGCTACCGGGAATCTTTTTTTGGTAGGGGCTCCGGCAAGTAGCCAAGGGTATCAGGTTACCTTTTCGAAATCTGGATATTTCGGGAGTGCCTCCTACGCCCCGTATCCAACCACTTCGTTTATTCCTACCGATGTGCATGCATCAGTGGTGAATGGGGCGGTAAACCCCGCGACCTTTGTAATGGATCGAGAATCGACCCTTGAACTGTTGACCGAGGATCCATTTGGTTCCTCACTCTCCGACGTGGAATATCATATCGAGGGAGGGAGGCAACTCGGATCGGTTTTTGGATCAAGTCCTCCTGAACCAGTATATGGTTTTAGTGACGATGACAGCACGAATGGTTCGGGGGAAAAGCAGTATGCAGATATGAGCTACGGTACCTATACATGGGAGCTTGATACGAGTGAAACAGCCTATACCTTTGTTGGTCTCGATCCTGAATCGGGGCTCAGCGCTCAAGCTATTGAGCTTTTACCAGGAACGACGATGCCAGTGAAGATGATTTTGGCCGATGAAGCAGTTAATGGAGCACTCTTTACCGTGACCAGCACCGATGATGGGCAAGTTATTAATGGTGCATCAGTTCGGCTCTCGAATAGTGGATTGTCATACGATGAGGAGGTGGTTGCAAATGCCTATGGGAAGGCGTATTTTCCGAAAACGAGTACACCAGGACTCACCGCCGCAACTTACGATGTTGAGGTGAGCGCAACAGACTATTCAACCTATAACGGCACCGTAGATATTACGAGTGGTTTGGAAGAGGTGGCAGTAAACCTAAATCCATCATGATGAAACGAACGGTATATCAGGGGCGGTTAGCGGGGATGTCACTTGTAGAAATGATGGTGGCTATTTTTATCATGAGTGCTGGCATGATTGGGTTTACACTCCTTTTCACTAGCACCTGGCGAAGTAATAAGTTTATAGTTGAATCTGGAGTAACGGCAATGCAGGTGAATCGAGCCTCTGCGGAAGTGGTGAGTACCTTACGGAAGGTGCGCCAAGCAGACAATGGGGATTATCCTCTTGAACTTGGGGATGATTTTGAGTTGAAAGCCTATGTGGATATTGATGCAGATGGCGTTACGGAAAGGGTACATTACTGGCTTGATAGTGGGACTGATCAGCTCAAACGCGGAGTCACTGAACCATCATCTGCTACCCCGCCAACCTATGCAGCTTCTGATGACTCGGTTACAATTCTCGCAAATTATATTGTCAACGAAGCGACGGAGCCCCTTTTTTACTATTACAACGAAAACTATCCTGGTGATACGATAAACAATCCTCTCACGACGCTAGTAGAAGTCGATGACGTTCGACTGGTGCGAGTGCTGCTACGTATGAATATTGATCCGGTACGCGCTCCCAATAATATCAATGTAGAAACGTTTGTTGATCTTCGCAATCTTGAATATTATGGGAATTAAGAAATCACAACAATTGCGACGGGGAAGTGCGCTCGTCTATGCACTCATAATTATGAGTGCGGTGTTGATTGTGTTGGTGGCAATCGTTCAGTTTATTACTGCGAATATCAAGTATAGTCTTCAGATACGTTCACGTGAGCAAGCCTTTCAAATAGCTGAAGCTGGTGTTGAATTCTATCGTTGGTACCTCGCTCATAACGTGGAGGGAAAAACAGCATCACAAATACAAGCGTTTTGGAGTGGGGGCACGGCGTATGGGGTCGGATCAGCCTATGAAGCTGATTATTCGGATCCATCTGGAGGAGTGGTTGGGCGTTACCGGATTGAAGTAACGGCGCCAGAAACTGGCTCTACTATTGCCCTCGTGAAGTCAACAGCCTGGACGTATCGTTACCCAAGTCTTTCGCGAACGCTTCAGGTTCGACTCAGGCGTCCATCGTGGAGTGAGAATGCGGTTCTTGCCAATGATTTTATGCGTTTTGGTGCCGGGACACATGTCTATGGGCCAATTCATTCTAATCAGGGGATTCGTTTTGATGGCGTGGCACACAATATTGTTACAAGTGCTGTAGCCGACTATAACGATCCGGATCATTCCGGTGGTGATGAGTTCGCGGTTCATACACATGATACGCCAACGGATCCACTTCCTCCGGCAGCGGTGCCAGCACGTCCAGATGTTTTTGAAGCTGGCCGGGAATTTCCCGTTTCAACACTTGATTTTAACGGAGTGCTCGGCGATTTAAATTATATGAAGAGCGAAGCTCAGAGTGGTCACGGAGTCTATTTTACCGGTAGTGGTGCCAATAATCGTGGAACACATATTGAACTTCGATCTGATGGAACCTTTCGTGCTCGACAAGTCCGCAATTACAGTACTGCTTATAGTATCACCTCATACAATGGGAACTGGCAGAATTATACGATCCCTGATGATGGTGTGATTTTTGTCGAAGATAATGTCTGGATTCAGGGAACAATCAATAATCGAAAGGTGACTATTGCCGCAGCGGATCTTTTAGGTGGTCCTGCCCCATCCGTCTATATTCTCAATGACGTTCGGTATACCAATTATTCGGGTACTGATATTCTCGGAATCATTGCTCAAAACAATATTGAAATCGGCTGGGCGAGTGAAAATGATCTTCGAATTGACGCGGCGCTCTTGGCGCAACAGGGGAGAGTGGGTCGGGAACATTATCTCGATAAAGGGTATAGTCCTGATAGTAAGTCTGTTATCACGGTATATGGTGCCATTGCAACCAATCTACGTTATGGATTTGCTTGGACGGACGGAACGGGATATCAAACACGAAATATATATTACGATAATAGCCTGTTATATTTTCCACCCCCATATTTCCCAACGGGAACGCAGTATGAGCTTGATTTGTGGGAAGAGCTCTAGTGCAGAATATGCTATCATATTAAATAGAGCCAATATCGAAAACCAAAAGAAAAGTGGTGTATGAGTTTTTTGCAGAAAAAAGTGTTTAATCTTTTTCCTCAGCCGTTTGGCCTTGACTTGAGTGATCTTTCTCTCAAGGGATTATGGCTTGAACGTCAAGGAAAAGAAGAAATTGTGACGAGTTTTGGTTCAGTACCTTTAGCAATGGGGAGTGTTGTTGATGGTGAAATCGTCAGTGAAGAGGCAGTTATTGATGCGGTTCATAAGCTCCTTTCAACGGCAGGGCCGGAGCCAATTACAACGAAGAAAGTCATTTGTTCATTACCAGAGACGAAAGCGTTTCTTCGTATTGTTTCTCTTCCAACGATGGCTCATGAAGAGGTTGCTGAAGCGATCAAGTGGGAAATTGAGGCGAATATTCCACTCACCCTCGATCAGGTTTACTATGACTTTCAAGTGTTGGATAAAAAGCTCGTAAAAGAAAAAAATAAAATGAGTGTTTTGGTAGTAGCAGTTGCTCGCAATATGGTAGATCAGTTTCATAGTGTACTCGAGAAGGCGGGACTGGAAGTTGCTGGTCTGGAAACTGAATCAATTGCTCAGGCGCGGAGTTTGCTTTCTGAAAAAGATGAAAATAAGACGAGACTTATCGTGGATATTGGCGATCGGCGCACGAGTTTTTTGGTAGCCATCGGAAACACACCCTGTTTTACCTCGAGTATTCCTCTTTCCTCTCAGATGATTACGGATGCTATTTCAAAAGAGCTCAAAATTTCTTTTGAAGAAGCAGAAACGATGAAAATAAAATACGGTCTTGGATCATTAGCGACAAAAAGTCCACTGTTGAAAGCGGCTGAACCAATTCTCGAGAATTTTGCGGTAGAAATTGATCGTTCAACAAACTTCTTTCTTTCAAACTTAGCGTACTCAGCCTCTATTGATAGTATTGTTCTTTGTGGTGGCGGCTCAAATATGAAAGGACTCCTCCCGTATCTCACGAAGAGGCTGAACCAACCAATCGAATTTGGTAACCCTTGGGTGAATGTGAATCTTGGACGAACGCTTCCCCCAATTGACCGTGGGCACTCAGTTCAGTATTCAACAGCTATTGGCCTTGCACTCCGAGGCCTCGATGAGTATGCGGATTTTACTTAATCTTCTTCCTCCAGTTGAGAAGCTGGCTTTAGCTCGACGATTTCGATCGAGGTTTTTTGCTTGGCAATCTGTTCTCCTGTTGTGTCTCTTGCTCTATTACGTCTCTATTTTGTGTGGTGTTTTCTTTATTCTGCGACACGAGGCTATCCTGGCGCGTGATGCAGAGGAGAAATATAGCGAATTGAATGACGAAACAAAGAAGCTTGCTCTGTATCAAGAAGAGTTTAAGCGAGCAAATGCAAATGCAAATGAAGTAGCCTTGTATACGAAAAATCACATTCATTGGTCAACGCTATTTACGCTACTCGATGAGGTGACACAAGAGGGTGTTGTGATTATCGAGCTCCTCACCAAGGATTATACGGTTTCTTTGAGTGGGCAAGCTCGGACTCGCGAGGATTTTTTGAGTTTTGAAAATCGTCTCAAGCAAACAGATTGTGTGAGTGATGTAAAAGTTCCAATCTCAAATTTGTTTTCACAAACAGAAGTTGAATTTCAGATAGATTTTAATATCCGGCAGACTTGTCTGGTCCGAGAAAAAACTCCATAGCATATGATATCTCCCGAATGGAATAAATTTCGTCCATATTTGCTCCAGCTGTGCTTGTGGGGAGTGATTGCTTCCATAGGATGGTTTGGGGTGCGGTTTCTCCTTCAGGGTATACGCATGACTCAGAATCAACTCCAAGAGTTTAGTGTATTAGCAGAGCATCGACAGAAACAAATGAATGAAATTCCACGCTTAGGGGAACAGTTTGATTTTATTCAAGAACACCAAGACGCCCTCCGGATCATTCTCGCTAAAGAGGACCTCGTCAATTTTATCGAGTTACTCGAAAAACTCGCCCAGGAAAATAATGTCATCATCAGTATGACGTCTAAGGATAATACGTTGCTCGAGAGTAAAACAACGGTACTTCCATCGAAATCAGATACGAAAGGAGTGAAGGTTGACAGTGAATCGGCGGCGAATGAAAAAAAACCGAGTGTTAAAAAGGAAACTGGCATACGTCAAGATCTCCCTTTGAAGAAGTCGCTGACGCTTACTATAACCGTGACCGGATCATATTCTGACATCGTTGTTTATTTACAGAAGATTGAGACCATGCCTTTTGCTCTTGATGTGGTAGGGATACATATTGAAGAGCGATCTGAGGAGAAGGATATCTTGTTTAAAGAAAGTGGGGTAAATCCATTTACTCCAGATGGTCTTGCCGACGCTTCAACCGATATAACAGAACGAAGTCTTGATTCAAAGCAATTGTTTCTGAATGCACATTTTGAAACCGTTGTTTATATGAGAGAATAATCCTATGTCATTCAAGTCGCGCTTTCATTTTCCGAATATTTCTGCTTTGCGCAAGCGGATTATTCATCAGTGGATCAAGCGATACAAGGTGCTATTTTTCATTCTGTTTTTGATCGTATCAGCACTTGGAGGGATACAGTGGTACCTGAACTTAAATCGATATGTTTGGACAGCGGAGGAAAAGAAAGTATTCCTCGAACGCACGATTAAAGAAACGGTGTTTCAAGAAGAACAATATAGAAATGTATTGAAGGATCTCGAAGATCTTGCACTTGAGCATGCTGCCTCCCATGAATTGTCACGGGATCTTTTTATCGGAAAAAAGGAGAAAAAACAATAACTAAGCTGTTTACTTGAGCATCCCTACTCGTTGACTGTTTGCGTACTTCCATTTACACTGAATGGAATTTCTATGTTGCGCCAAAATCTCTTTCTAGAAACCTTTCCTGATGCTCCGCGTTATCGCCAGGGGCAGTTTTTTGAGGCGTTTTTTGAGCCTCAGTATCAGAGCTTCGAGGATGTCACAACCTTGAGTAAAACACTCCGCCTTGAGCTTTCTCAGTATATTCCATGGATGACACTCACTCGGCGGCATGTTACTGCAAGTCAAACCAAGGACACATTCAAGGCGCTATTAGAAACCGAAGATCATCAGATGATTGAGACGGTACTCATGAAAAATAGCCGTGGGTTTTGGAGTGTTTGTGTCTCGTCACAGGTAGGATGTGCAATGGCGTGTACGTTTTGTGCAACCGGAAAAATGGGGTTTACTCGAAATCTCACAGCCGATGAAATCATTGATCAATATCGCTTTTGGATGTATTACCTTGCAAGAGATATTTCTCTCGAACAGCGGATTTCAAATATCGTGTATATGGGGATGGGGGAGCCACTTGCCAATTATGAAAATGTAAAACTCTCCTTACAATTGTTATTACAATACACCGATATGGGTCCGACACGTCTGACCGTATCGACGGTAGGACTTATTCCGGCGCTTGAAAAACTGCTCACAGATCCGGAGTGGCCTCCCGTACGTTTGGCAGTGTCGCTCCATAGTGCTGATAGCGAAACACGTAAGAATATCATGCCGAGCTCATATGATTCTTTTCTTGAAAAGCTCACTGAGTGGACAAAAAAATATTTTGAAAAATTTGATACACGGCGAAGACATCTTACTTTTGAATACGTCATGCTCTCGGGTGTGAATGATACTGAGATGCATGCAAAAAAACTTATTCAGTTTTCGCATACTATAGGTAAAGTTCGAATCAATCTCATTCCCTACAATGATACTAAAAGCAAGTATGCTACGAGTGAAAGTCGGCCTCTTCTTGATTTTGAAGCACGTCTACAAAAAGCTGGGCTGGATGTAACACGACGGAAGACTAAGGGGGCAGATATAGCTGCGGCCTGCGGACAACTTGCAACTCTCAACAAAATTTCATGAAGTACGTAGTGAGCATTTTTCTCATGGGAGGTATTCTTGCGATTGGGAGCGTTTACTTTGTTGATCATTCTGGTTGCCGGTCGTTTTCTCTTGAGCGTCCTATTCAAGAAAAACCTGAGATGAGTGTTCAATCAATTCCTGAATCAAGAAAACGCGTGGTGTTACTCTTCGGAGGAGATGTTCAGCTTGATAGATATATCCGCAGCGTTGTACTTAAGAGGGGGTGGGATTTCCTTCTTTCAAATTCTCTGCGCCAAGAACTTCAGACGGCAGATTTGGTAATCGCCAATTTGGAAGGGCCAATTACCAATGCTTCATCAGTGAGTTTGTCGAGTAAAGAAGGGGAGCACGATAATTATATCTTTACTTTCCCGCCAACAACGGGTATTTTTCTTCATGAAGAGAATATTCGACTGGTCAATCTCGGAAACAACCACATTCTCAATTTTAAAGAAGAGGGTGTAAAAGAAACGAAACAATACCTTTCTCATGCTGGAGTTCAATTTTTTGGCTCGCCTCTTACTGGAGATGACCGGATGCTCATCCAAGATGTTGGTGATACGAAAGTGGCTTTCGTAAATTACAACGAGTTTATCTTCCAAGGGAAAGAAAAAGCCCTTGCTGATATTGCTTCAGTACGTGGCAAAGCTGATTTCGTGGTCCTTTACACCCATTGGGGGAAGGAATACGTACCGGCGCTTGCCTCGGTGAAAACTCTGGCACATGAGTTTGTTGATGCTGGTACTGACCTCATCATTGGATCACACCCGCATGTGGTGCAGGAAAAAGAGGAGTATCGTGGAAAGATGATTTATTATTCGCTTGGCAATTTTATTTTTGATCAGTATTTCCGCCCCGAAACAAAGTCAGGGTTACTCGTGAAAGTAACAATTGATCCAATAACAAAGAGTATCCAAACCGAAGAGCTGCCGATCACACTCTCTTCAACCGGTCAAACGGGGCTTCTTTCGTCTAAAAAATAGTCTATACGCAACACCCTTTACAGAAACACCAAAAAAGTGTATAATAAAATTTACCTTAAAAATCCATACTTCACCGTGGCAGTGAACTCGGAAATCCTGTTCTTCTCAGTTTTCTGCTGTGGTGAAACGAATACTCGTTTTGCTTGAACAGCATACCGAAAGGACTGACCATGAAACTGATAGTGGATTGGGAAAGTGATGTAGTCGGCCGCACATTGACAGGCATTTTGTGCGACGCTCTGGAGAGGCTTGGCAATACGTTGGAAGGTGAAATTGGCTGCGAATTTGATCGCAGCAGTTGTAATATCTCATGTGACGGTGAAGTGATCGCAAGAGCCGAGTATTCACAACAGATGTTTGAATTGTTCGAAGACATGGCCCCGGACTATCTCTGCGAAGAGAGGCTTTTCATGGAAGAAGACTTTTTGGTGGTCCATGCCGAAGCAATTCTTCAAGAAGCGTTGCCATTTCTTGCGTATCAAGTGTATCACACGGAGAGGTTTTTTATGACGCTCTCTGCTCCCTACACTCCTCTTGAATGGGATGCAGAATCGCAAGAAGCTAGGCCTTATTTGGATCAGGCAGAAGAAGAACTTCGTGAGATTCTTAACCTTACGAAGCGCTAGGAGTTAGTTTGACGTAAAATAGCACCCTATATATTGTTCTTGTCATTTTTGTGCAGCCCTTCATCATAGAAGGAAGATGGCAGTTTGAGGCGGTATCGGTACGTACTTCATCACAGTTTCGAAATACCGTAACCCGAGAGTCGCAATGCGCCTCGGGTTTTCATTTTTAAGCATTGATTTCTCGTCTGAAACCGGGTACAATGCTTTGACGTTATGCCAAAAAAATACTTCATCCAAACCTTTGGATGCCAACAAAATAC
>CAZABS010000003.1:7751-21511 GCA_964483635.1 uncultured Bdellovibrionales bacterium | reverse complement strand
CTCCTAAACGTCTTCCGGGGAAGCAAGCGTCTGTGGTGATATCCAATGGTTGTAATAATTTTTGTGCTTTTTGTATTGTCCCGTTTTCTCGAGGGAAAGAGCGTTCGCGACCGTTTGAGGAAATTCTCGAGGAAGTGCGTGAAGCAATTGCGAGCGGAAAAACAGAGATTATGCTCCTTGGTCAAAATGTGAATTCGTATGGAGCAGATTTTCTGGCTGATGGGATGAAGAGCCAACAAAAGTATCGCTTACCAGACGGTGAACTCGTCGAGCCGGTTATGGTGAAGCATCTGAGTCGTCATCGTATCCCAACCCTCTTCCCTCATCTCCTCGAAGCGGTCGCAACTCTTCCGGGGGTAGAGAAAGTGAGCTTCATCTCTTCCAATCCTTGGGATTTTTCGGATGAACTGATTGACACCATCGCACAGCACAACAATATTGATCGAGAACTTCATCTCCCGATTCAGGCGGGGAGCGACTCCATTCTCAAGGCTATGAATCGCTGGTATACCCAAGCTGAATATCTCGACCTTATTGATCGAATTCGAGCCAAAATTCCTGAAGTGCGGTTTACGACCGATATTATTGTGGGGTTCCCAGGGGAGACCCTTGTGGATTTTGAGGAAACGAAGAAGGTAGTTGAGCGAGTAAGATTCTCCAAGGCATTTATTGCCTGGTACTCGCCGCGTCATGGGACAGCTGCGCTCAAGCTCAAAAATGATGTGGATATTCACGAAAAGCAGCGTCGTTACACTGAGCTCGATCATCTCGTCCTTCGTCTCTCTGGGCGAGAATATCTCATTGGAAAGAAAAAAATTGAGCAAAAAGAGGCTTGAGAGAAGGGTAGATGTACCCTGTACAAGAATCGTTATTTGTGATATAATGGCATTAGGAGTGACCGTGCCTGTTTTGGTCACATTTTTTTGCCACGAACAGGTGGCTAATCATGGGGGGCGAAATGAAAAACGTTTTTGGGACAGCCTTCGGGCTGGTGTTGGTCGGGGCAATTGCCTTCGACCTATATCTCCTGATCCAGGGGATCGGGTTCTGGTGGTCGTACGCTTTGCTCGCGTTTGCCTTTCCCGTTGTGGGAATCGCTTTCGCTCAGTGGACGCGCCGCGAGCACAGACGGGTGGTGAGTACACTTGCCGCAGAGTGCGGGGGTGGCAACGTTGGCTCCGAGTTTGAATAGGAGCTATCGTGCCAAACTGTATGTCGCCGCCGAGATCCGATGGGTTTCGGCGGTGCTTTCTTTTATCTATCTTCGAGATATACTAGTACCGTTACAACTTTCTGAATCTTGAGATTGATTCCGTTTCGTTTTCTTGAATCCTTGCTATACTACAAAATACGTTGTAACAGCACGAGGATAGTAGTACTATGGAACAAAAAATAACCCTCATTTCGTGGAACGTCAACGGCCTCAGGGCGGCCGGTCGCAAGGGATTTCTCGATTGGATGAATCGAGGGCGCTTCCCGATTGTCTGCGTGCAGGAAACCAAAGTTTCTCATCCCGATCAGCTCGAAGATACTCTCAGGCATCCGGATGGATATGTGAGCTACTTTCACTCGGCTTCGGAAAAGAAAGGCTACAGCGGAGTCGGGGTGTATACGAAAATGAAGCCGTTTGAAGTCAAGACATTCTTTGGTGATAACTTACTGTCGCGCGAGGGTCGCGTAATAGAAATGGAGTTTGCCGATTTCGTACTCTTGAATGTGTATTTCCCGAATGGCGGTTCGGGAGAGGTGCGACTTGAATACAAGATGCAGTTTTATGATGAATTCCTCCATTATCTCAAACACCTCTCGAAACAAGGAAAAAAAATAGTCTTGTGTGGTGATGTGAATACCGCTCATCAACCAATTGATCTCGCGCGGCCAAAGGAAAATGAAAAAACTTCAGGTTTTCTCCCGATGGAACGCGAGTGGATGGATGCGCTCGAGGCAGCTGGATTTGTGGATACCTATCGTCTCCATAATGGAGAAAAAGTTGAATATAGTTGGTGGGATATGAAAACGCGGGCACGAGAGCGAAACGTTGGTTGGCGCATTGATTATTTCTATGTGAGTGCCAATCTTGTTCCGAATGTAGAGGATGCCTTTATCTTGACTGAGGTGGCTGGATCAGATCACGCTCCCGTTGGACTAACGCTTTCTTGGTAGACTCGTATGGCCACCCTCCTTCCGCCGCTTGCCGAACGCTTGCGGCCACATACCCTAGAGGCCTTTCTTGGTCAAGAAAAAGTTTTTGGTGAAGGATCATTTCTCCGAGATACTCTAAAGAAAGGTCAGGTTCCATCACTCCTTCTCTGGGGTCCACCGGGAAGTGGGAAAACGACGTTGGCAAGAATTTTGTCGCATACACTTAAGGCAGAGTTTGTTTCCCTTTCGGCGGTTGAGAGTGGGAAGAAAGATCTTCAAGTGGTTTTGGCACAAGCAAAAGAGAATCAGAAAATTGGTAAGCAGACGATACTTTTTTTGGATGAAATTCATCGATGGAACAAGGCACAACAGGATGCTTTACTTCCGTTTGTTGAGTCAGGAACACTCACGCTTATCGGCGCGACAACAGAAAATCCCAGTTTTGAAGTGAATGCAGCGTTGCTTTCGAGAACTCGGGTATTGGTGCTCGAGAAACACTCTCCAGAGGTACTCGTCAAACTCCTGAGACGAGCGCTCAAAGAAGATGATGTATTAACTGAGAAAAACGTAGCCGCAAGCGATGAAACACTTGGTTTTATCGGCGAGGTTTCTGGAGGAGATGCTCGTCAGGCGCTGAATATCCTTGAGGCCTGTGCCTCTCAGTCGAGTTCTATTACTTCACAGCTCGTTGAAAAAATTGTGGCTCGTTCGCATCTTCTCTACGATAAGGGTGGTGAGGAACATTACAATATCATTTCTGCCCTACATAAATCCATGCGAGGTGGCGATGCGGATGCCGCACTGTATTGGCTCGGTCGCATGCTCGAAGCAGGCGAAGATCCGCTCTATGTGGCGAGGCGCTTGGTGCGGTTTGCTTCAGAGGATGTCGGAATGGCCAATTCATTTGCACTGCCGCAGGCAGTCTCCGCTTTTCAAGCAGTGCAGTATATCGGTATGCCTGAATGTGAAGTAAATTTAGCGCAAGCAGTCGTCTATCTCGCGAAGAGTAAAAAAAGTAATGTGCTCTACACGGCCTATAGCGAGGTGAAGCGAGAGATTGCGGCTCATCCCAATGAGCCCGTGCCTTTCCATCTTCGCAATGCTCCCACCAAACTCATGCGAGAGATCGGTTATGGAAAGGATTATAAATATACCCCAGAGTATAAGAACCCAAAAGCGGCGGAGCAAGAGTATCTTCCTGGAAGACTCAAAAAGAAAAAATACCTACCGAATTGACGCTGGGGGAGTATTTGGGTATACTTCTTACGCTGTGTTTAGTGCTTTTTGCTGATACGCAGACGGCCACTCTCTCATATCGAGCGCCGTTTTTTGTTTCTTCGAAAGGATGTAGTTACTATGTTGCTAGATGATGATCTCAGATTGGATTGTTGTATCGAACCAGCTAATTTAGCGAAACTTGATCAGGAATCCAAACGGCTTATGTACTGTCTTCGGATAAAGGAGCTTCTGCGCAGCACCGTCGCTCCACCAGGAAGAACCTTTTCGGGATCGAAGATCCAGCCTCGTTTGCCGTAACCGACAGCCAAGAGGGGACTCCCCTCGTTTCGACAGACCCCCTCAAATGAGCGCAGTATTTGAGGCGGGTTTTTTCTTTCTCCTAAAAATGGTAAGATGGCAAACTAACTATTCAAGAGACTTTTATGACTCTTTCTGTTTCTGTCGGAAAAATTGCTCCATCGTTTGAGCTTCCTGATCAGGAGGGAAAAATGCATACTCTGAAGCAGTATCTCGGAAAATGGGTTGCTCTCTATTTCTATCCGAAAGATGATACACCTGGATGTACCATCGAAGCCTGCAGTTTTCGTGATAATTTTTCAAAACTGAAGCGTGCCAAGGTGGTCGTCTTAGGTGTTTCAGTAGACCCAATCAAGAAGCATGAAAAGTTTGCTTTGAAGTATGAACTTCCGTTTACGCTCCTCTCAGATGAGAAAAAAGAAATCGTCGAACGCTATGACGTGTGGACAAAGAAGAAATTTATGGGACATGAATATATGGGTACAAAACGCGTTTCATTTCTGATTGATCCACGAGGAAAGATCCAGCGGATATATGATCCGGTCAAGCCGCTAGGTCACGCTGAACATATACTGGCTGATGTAAAAAAATTATCATAGACACGTATGCAGTTTTTGACCGATAAGAAGATTCCCCAAAAGGCCGTTCGCGTGAGTTTCGCCACCTCTGATACTGATGAAATTATTCGACGAGAAAATGGAAGCCGTGAATTCGTTATCGGCATTGAAAGTCGACAGAAAATTAATTCGCGAAAATTTTTCTTGCTCGTACGGCGCATTATTCAGTTGGCCAAAGAGAAACATATTAAAGAACTCGCGATCGACTGGAAGGATCTTCAATTTCCAAAAGTAGCACTTTCGTCGACTGAGATAGCAGAAGCATTTGTGGTGAATGCTCTCATGGCTAATTTTGCTTTCACTCATTTTAAAACTCCACCAAACAAAGGCTTTCCAAGCGTTGATCGTATCTATTTTCTGCATGCTAGAACGAAAGAACTTCGTCAGGGTTTTGATAGAGGAAATATTATCGGTGATGAAGTCAACCGAGCTCGCCTCATTTCCAATATGCCCGGTGGTGAGATGACTCCAGAAATTCTTGCCGAACATGCGCGCGCATCGGTGCGAAATCTCCCAATTTTGGTGCGAGTACTTGGAATGCGTGAGATGCAGCGTCTCAAAATGGGTGGTGTTATTGCGGTTGGAAAAGGTTCAGATGCAAAACCAAGATTCATCATACTAGAATATCGGGGCACATCGAAGAGTAAAGCTCCCATCGTTCTTATTGGAAAGGGAATTACGTTTGATACGGGTGGGATCAATCTCAAGCCTTCGGATAGTATCATCGGAATGAACATGGATATGTCAGGTGGGGCGGCGGTGATTCATACCTTGGCGGCATGTGCACGGCTCAAACTCGCGAAAAACATAGTGGCGTTAATTCCAGCAGCTGAAAATATGCCATCGGGTGAGAGTTATCGTCCCGGAGATATTATTCGTTCTCTGTCCGGGAAGACGATCGAAGTTCAAAATACAGATGCAGAAGGGAGAATTGTTTTGGCTGATGCACTGACGTATGCGAAGCGCTATCGACCGAGCTTGGTGGTTGATGTGGCAACGCTCACGGGCGCAGTGATGGTGGCTTTGGGAGAGCGGGCTGCTGGTCTTTTTACGCAAGATGAAAAACTTGAATTAGCGTTTCGTCATATTGGAGAATCCGTAGGGGATTTTGTGTGGCCTCTGCCTCTTTGGGATGAGTACGATGAAGAAATCAAAGCTCCTTTTGGTGATGTAGCCAATTTGGGTTCGACCAAATGGGGAGGGGCGATTACAGCCGCTGCTTTTCTGAAACAATTTGCAGATGGATATCCATGGGTCCACCTCGATATTGCTTCGCGAATGACGGCGGTGAAAGGTGAACATCTCGCTCCAGGAGCTGCTGGTGCGGCTATTCGATTACTGATTCGTTATCTGGAACGATTTTGATGTGTGAGCGTTAGGATATTCTTTCCAAAAACGGCTTAAAAAAGCCGTTTTTTTGTCGTGTATCTGAGTGGATAACTCGGTGTAGCAGTGTGTTGACAGGGGAATAGCAAGTGGCGTAAAATGTGGAGTAGGAACAGAAATGTGGTGAAATGTGGTGAATTTCTCCAGTAACAAGATTTCTGTTCGTTTTTGCCACGCAATATGTTTATCGGCGAGTACGAACATTCGATTGATCCGAAAAAGCGGCTGGCACTTCCAGCAAAGTTTCGTGTGGAGCTTGGGAGTCGAGTCGTTGTGACCCGTGGTCTCGATCATTCGTTGTTTGTCTATCCACTTCCAGTGTGGGAAAAACTCGCAGAAAAACTTGGGACGTTGCCGATTGGTGAAAAAGAAACTCGAAGTTTCACTCGCTTGATTCTCGCAGGCGCGAGTGATGTCGAGCTTGATAGTCAAGGACGAGTGCTCATTCCGGAATATCTCAAGACGGCGGCTGGTCTCAAGAAAGATGTGACGATAGTCGGTCTTTATAATCGAGTGGAAATTTGGGATACCAGTGTGTGGAAGAAATACAAGACGGTGGCAGCGAGAAATACCGATCGCATTGCGAATGAGCTCGGTAAACTCGGTGTCTACTAAGACAGTACCTCAACAACATGGAAAAAATACTCCACACAGTCCATGTGAGCGTGCTCCTTTCGGAAGTGCTTGATGCACTGCTACTCAAGCCAGGGATGACCGTTGTTGATGCTACACTCGGCGGGGGCGGATACACGGAGGCACTTCTCAGACGAGTGCTGCCAGGCGGACGAGTGATTGCTTTTGACTGGGACGTTGTGGCGCATACGAGGTTTCGTGAATATGCGCATTCCGATCCATTGCTCACTCAAGCGCTTGCAGATGGGTCACTCATTCTCGTTGAGGAAAGCTTTTCTCAGCTTGAACGAGAGCTCGATGCTCGAATGATTCCTCACGTGGATGCGATTGTTGCTGATCTTGGTCTTTCGAGTGATCAGCTGGCAGATCCTGCGTATGGACTCAGTTTTCTCGCCGATGGACCTCTTGATATGAGGCTGAATTCAAAAGAGAAAGTGAAGGCTGCTGATCTTCTTCGTGAATGGTCAGAGGAACAGCTTACAGAACTCTTTGAAATTTACGGTGATGAACCGGAGGCTAAACGAGTGGCCAAAGCCATAATTGCTGAAAGAACCAAACAGCCGATTGTGCGAACGACTGAGCTGGCTGCCATTGTGAAACACAGTGTATCGAAGCGACGGGCATGGGGAAAAATTCACCCGGCAACACAAGTGTTTCAAGCGCTCCGGATAGCGGTGAATGGTGAACAGCGAGCACTCGAAGTTTTTTTGCCTCAAGCCATAGGGTGTCTCAAGTCGGGTGGAAGAGTTGTGGTCGTTTCATTTCATTCAGGCGAAGACAGAGTGGTGAAGCATTTTTTCCAGGGACAGTCCAAAAAAAATCTCGAAGATCCGGTGATTACCCTCATAACCAAAAAACCAATTGAGGCAACCGTCGAGGAAATTCGGAAGAACCCAAGAGCAAGGAGTGCCAAACTTCGGGTAGCCGAAAAATGTTAGATCGAAAAACAAAAATACACATTTTCATGACACCGTTTACTTCACAGCAATCAATCACGAAGAAATATGCTGGCCGAAAGGCATGGCAACTTACGTTTTCAGGTTCAGCACATACCCTATTTATCGTGTTTTTCTGTTGTCTTTTTGCCGCAGGTGGTAGCTATTTATACTCAGTGAATCGAAGTGCGGTACAGGGGTACGAGATGCGCACACTCGAAAAGAAACTTCAGGATTTGAAGAAACAAAATGTCGTTTTGCGCCTCGAGGCAGCAGAGGTGAGTTCGTTAGCGCGAGTCGAGGCAGGGAGTATTGAACTTCGGATGGAAAAAGCATCACCAACCTTGCTTTCACCATCAGCGCCGATTGCCTACCGTTAATGTTTGCTTCATATGCGAGAGACCGTTCATACATCGAGGAGCGGCCGCGCAAAGTCCGCATCACCCAAGAGGAATTTCCGCCTTCTCGTTTTGCGATACGCAGTGATCTTGGTGGCTTTTTTTCTTTGGGCGAGATTGTTTCATCTCCAAGTTAATCGAGGAGAGTATTGGGTGGCTCTGGCTCAGAATCAGCATTCCCTTTCGCGAGCCTTGCTGGCGGATCGAGGGAATATTTATGGCCACGATGGTTCGAGTCTCATTCCGCTTGCCGTCAATCGGGAATATCAGACGGTATATATTGTTCCGCGGGATATTCTTGATCCAAAACAAACAGCAGTCCTTCTTAGTGCTGTATTAGGGGTACCGGAATCAGATGTTTTGAAACGCATTGAGCAGCGCCGTGATGATCCGTTTGAGGTGATTCAACGACGTTTGACGTCTGAAGAGGTAGCTCGGGTGGAGGAGCTCCATCTGCCGGGGGTTCATTTTCTCCCGGAAACGTACCGATATTATCCAGCGAATGAGCTTGCTTCAAAAATTATTGGATTTGTAGGACCTTCAGAAGATGGTGCGAATGGGATTTACGGTATCGAGGCGAGCTATAACGGCGAGCTTCGTGGACGCGACGGTACGCTTTCTCAAGAAAAGGATGCGGCTGGTCGCTGGATCCCGCTTTCTGATCGACATGAAGTTGCCGCGGAACATGGGAAGAGCGTCGTGCTTTCGATTGATCGAGTGATTCAGTATGAAATTGAGAGAATACTTGCTGAAGCGAAAGAAAAACATTCAGCAGACCAAGTTTCAGCAATTGTCCTTGAGCCAAAAACAGGGAAGATACGAGCATTGTCAGCGTTACCGCATTTCAATCCAAATGAATATGGTACGGTAGAGGATCTCTCGCAGTTTATGAATCCGGTTATTTCAATACCCTTTGAACCAGGATCCGTCATGAAACCAATTACCATGGCTATCGGCATCGAAGAGGGGAAGGTAAATCCGGGGACGGAGTATGTTGATACCGGAGTGGTAGTCGAGGCTGGATACTCCATCCGGAACGCTGAGGATAAGGTGTACGGACGGAGCTCGATGACGCGCGTGCTCGAAGAGTCAATCAATACGGGAGTGATGTACGTCGAAAAATTGGTAGGGAATGTGCGGTTTCGGGAGCGGCTTGAACAATTCGGATTTGGATCAAAAACAGGGATTCGTTTGCCTGCTGAGCATGCCGGGAATCTCAAAAATTTGGCGAATCCAAAGGCAACGATTCAGTTTTATACCGCTTCATTTGGGCAAGGGATAACCGTCACCCCGCTTCAGATGCTTATGGCTTATGGCGCATTAGCCAATGGTGGTGTGCTCATGAAGCCGCTCTTGGTAGATCGTTTCATTCATGCGGATGGAACAGAGGAAGAAATTACTCCGTATGCTGTCCGGCAGGTGGTCAGGAGTGACACGGCAAAACTCGTCGGCACCATGCTCCGGAGTGTGGTCGTCAATGGCCATGGGAAGCGCGCGGATGTGCCAGGGTATACGGTGGTAGGAAAGACGGGAACCGCTCAAGTCGCCAAGAGCGATGGAAAAGGATATGAAGAAAATCTTACGATTGGTTCCTTTGTTGGCTATGCACCGCTCGAAGATCCTCAGTACGTTGTTTTGGTGAAGGTAGACAATCCTAAAGACGTCCAGTGGGCTGAATCAAGTGCAGCACCACTTTTTGGGAAAATTATGCAGTTCTTGTTGTCCTATGGTAAAGTACAGCCGACTCTCTTGGAAAATACAAAATGAACATGATTGATGTATTGAGAAAAATTATTGAACGATTGTTGTGGCTTTTGGCACGCCTCACTCTGGCGAAGTATGCACCACAAGTAGTCGGTGTGACTGGTTCAGTTGGAAAAAGTTCGACGAAGGAGGCGATCGCACTTGTTTTGGGGCGAGAGTGGCGGGTACGCCAGAACCAAGGGAATTACAATAACGAACTCGGAGTCCCTCTTACGATTCTTGGATTGGCAAGCGCTGGGAGAAATCCTTGGCTGTGGATCGGTCGATTTGGATTAGCGTTGTGGCATCTCTTGGTGCGAGATCCAAAATTCCCCGAAATTTTAGTGTTGGAACTCGGGATTGATCGCCCTGGAGATATGCAGTATTTACTCTCCCATCTGACACCCAATTTTGGCGTGGTAACACATATTTCTGAAAGTCACCTCGCATACTTTGGAACGTTGGGGGCAATTGCAAAGGAAAAAGGACGTTTGATTGCAGGACTGACTGAAGCTGGAACCGCTATTCTCAATGGAGATGATGAGCGGGTTGTCAAAATGGGCGAGCGAACGAAAGCAAAAGTAATTACCTATGGGTTGCAGGGTGATGTGGATGTAAAAGGGGAGCATTTGAAACTGCTTCAGGAGGGGGGTCGAATAGATGGCCTGAGTTTTAAACTCAGTTATGGCGGGACAAGTCTGCCGGTGCGTCTCCCGGAAACCATCGGGAAACATCATGTTTCGCCGGTCTTGGCAGCAGCAGCCGTCGGAGTAGCGTTTAAAATGAATCTGGTGGAAATTGCCGAAGCACTTATGTCCTTCCGTCCGTTACCAGGACGACTGACGCTGCTAACGGGAAGGCAAGATATGCGAATTCTCGATGATACCTACAATGCCTCTCCACTCTCTACGAGCGCAGCGCTGGCTGTTCTGAAAGAAATCATTGCACCAAGACGGGTAGTGATTCTGGGAGATATGCTTGAAATTGGAGAGGGTGCCGTGGACGCTCATCGGAAATTGGCGGACGCGGTGATTGGAAGTGGGGCTACGGTGTTTGTCGGAGTTGGATATTACATGCGGTATCTTGCTGACGCCCTCCGAGGAACTTCTTTTCCAGAGAAGTACATTTACTCGTTTCAAGATCCTGTTCTCGCATGTGAGTCATTGGCGAATATAGTGCGTACGGGTGATCTCGTTTTAGTAAAAGGTTCTCAGGGCTTGCGCATGGAAACAATCGTAGAATCGCTCCTGGCATATCCTGAGAAGGATCGAGACCGGTTGCCGCGACAAAGTATCACGTGGCAAGCGAAACCTTTTATCGCGCCCGCGGAGTGGCCAGTCTAAAATAGCTCTATGGAATGGATCAGTATTATTCTCATCGTTGTAGGGTTGGCGCTGTTTGAAGTGGTTTCTGGTGTTGATAATGCGGTGCTCAATGCCGAGACCCTTACAAATATGCATCGTCGTTCCCGGAGAATTTTTCTGACATGGGGAATGTTTTTTGCAGTATTTGTTGTGCGCGGAATGCTCCCATGGCTGGTGGTTTGGCTCACGGTACCTGGGATTACTTTTTTATCAGCATTTACGGCTACCTTTTCCAATGATCCCACTGTGGCCCTTGCAATGAAATCGTCGGCCCCGATTCTCTTAATAGGAAGTGGTATTTTTTTGTTTCTCCTTTTTTCACACTGGTTTTTCCTTGAGCCGAAGCGAGTGGGTTTTATGCTCGAGCGTTACTTCTATCATCGAGGGTTATGGTTTTATGGCATAGCAGCTGGCGTTATTGGTTTTATCGTGCTCCTGACTATTCTTTCGGCGCCAGAGTTAACACTTGGTGCTATGGCTGGTGCGATGTGTTTTTTCATTATTCAGGGGTTTCGGCGGGAGATACGATTGGGAGGGAAAACCGTTGCAGCGAGCCAGGTTTCTGATATTCGGAAGTTGTTCTATTTGGAAGCGGTGGATACAAGTTTCTCGATAGATGGCGTTCTCGGTGCCTTCGCATTTACGCTTTCAGTGCCACTCATTCTTTTGGGAAATGGTCTCGGAGCCATATTTGTTCGTCAAATAACCATTGCCAATATTCATCATATTCGGAAGTACGTTTTTTTGAAAAACGGAGCCATGTATTCTATTTTGGTTCTGTCGGGAGTCATGCTCATGCATGCGTTTACTCTTCCGGTTCCGGAGTGGCTCTCTCCGGTTCTGACGATGGCGATTGTTGGATATTTCTTTTGGAAGTCACGACTCGTTTTACAGCGCGGGAACAAACCGCTTGAACTCAGTTGACACGAGTAATTTGGCGCGTGTAGAATAGAGCACGAGGGGGATAACTCCTTAATTTGTTGACACACTGCTATGACTGACGCAGCGCGAGACCAGGAATTCATTGAGTATGTTGTGAAAATGCTCGTGGATCATCCCGAAGCCGTGAAAGTAGATCGGAAGATAGATGAGATGGGCGTTCTCATTACGCTCGATGTACACGCAGAAGATATGGGGATGGTGATTGGACGTGAGGGAATGACTGCCAAGGCACTCCGGACGCTTCTCCGAGTGATTGGTGCCAGGAATAACGCTCGGGTGAATCTCAAGATCAACGAGCCAGAGGGTTCAACTCGAGGACGCCGTGAGGAAACTGGTACAGCCGAAGGAGTCGGAGAAATGGTTCCGCCAACAGCACCGACATTTTCTGAGACTCCAACACCAGCGCCACGCACTCTCGATGATGTCATGAACGATATCAAGATCTAGGTTGCTCTTACCGTCTCTTAAGCCCCGCTTGTTGCGGGGTTTTTGCTACTTCGGAAGGACTGATATAATGCAGGTATTATGGAAACTAAAACTTTTTCGATTTCTGGTCCGTTGCTTATTACCCCAGAAGTTTTTCACGATGAACGGGGAAAGTTTTTCGAAGCGTATGAGCAGGAGCGATATCGCGGACTGGGTCTTCAGGATTTTGTACAAGACAATATTTCTTGCTCAAAAAAAGGCGTTATCCGGGGGTTACACTATCAGATTTCACCGCATGCCCAAGGAAAGCTCGTTCAAGTGCTGAGGGGCAGGGTACTCGATGTGGCTGTTGATATTCGATTCGGTTCACCCACCTACGGTCAGTTTGTGATGATCGAGCTCTCGGCAGAACATCCTCAGCAATTTTGGATTCCCTGTGGATTTGCTCATGGATTTGAAGTGCTGGAAAACGAAACGATATTTTCATATAAATGCACCGCGGTGTATTCCAAAATACACGAGCGTGGTATTCGATTTGACGATCCAACACTCCAGATTGATTGGAAAGGAGAAGAGTCGATTGTCTCCTCGAAGGATCTCGCATTCCCGTTTCTCGCGGATATGGGTCATGATTTTGTTTTTCAAGAAACCGTATGAAGCTCTTGATTACCGGAGGAGCGGGTTTTATCGGTTCAAACTTTGTTCATTTAATCCTTCAGGAAACGAGCGATGTTGAAATGGTTGTTCTGGATGCGCTGACGTATGCGGGGAATCTCGAAAGTCTTGAGATGTGGAACAATGATCCTCGTTTTCGTTTTGTGAAGGGGGGTATAACTGACCGTGCCCTTCTTGATACGCTCTTCCCCGAAATTGATGCGGTTGTGCATTTTGCAGCTGAATCGCATGTAGACCGTTCGATTCTCGGACCAAAGACCTTTATTGAGACAAATGTGATGGGAACATTCGAGCTTCTCGAAGCGGCTCGCCGGAACGGAGGCACTCGTTTTCATCATGTCTCGACTGATGAGGTATTCGGAAGTCTCACGTCCGACGCCCCAGCCTTTACCGAGATGACGCCCTATGACCCACGGAGTCCCTACAGTGCTTCCAAAGCGAGCTCTGACCATCTCGTCCGCGCCTACGCGCATACATATAAACTTCCGGTCACGATTTCGAATACTTCCAATAATTATGGACCGTTCGCCTTTCCGGAAAAATTTATCCCGCTGGTGATTACCAATCTTCTCGAGGGGAAAAAGATTCCTCTCTATGGTGATGGGCTGCAGGTGCGCGACTGGGTGCATGTCGAGGATCATATCCGGGGTATTTGGTCGATACTCCAAAATGGAAAAATCAGGGACACCTACTGTCTCGGCGGCGGGAACGAGCGGACCAATTTATCTGTCGTGAAAAGTATCCTCGCAATTCTGGGGAAGGATGAAAATATGATTGAATACGTCAAAGATCGGCCAGGCCATGATGTCCGCTATGCGATTGACTATTCCAAGGCCAAGCGCGAACTCGGATGGGAGCCGCAGATTTCGTTCGAAGATGGTCTCAAGAAAACCGTCGCCTGGTACCAGGAGCACGAGGCTTGGTGGAAGCGCGTCAAAAGCGGGGAGTATCAGGAATTTTATG
>CAZABS010000003.1:0-7651 GCA_964483635.1 uncultured Bdellovibrionales bacterium | reverse complement strand
GAAACGAAAGTGGCGTTTATTCCGACTGCAGCCAATTATTATACAGAAGATAAGACGTGGCTTATAGAAGACATGAACTACTTTCGAGAGAGGAAATTTTCGTTTGTTGATATTATTGATATAGCAGCTCTTGAAAAAACACAGTGGCTTCCGAGACTCGAGGCAGTTGATCTTATCTGTGTCGGAGGTGGGAGCGAACAATATCTCGCTCGGACAATGCAAATCTCTGGCTGCGGAGTACACCTCGCCAAGCTCCTCGAGACGCGAGTCTATATGGGTATTAGTGCTGGATCAATGTATATAAGCCAGTTTCTTGAACGCGAAGCGCTCAATATTATTTACCCCGAGGAAGCTTTTGAAGGCGAACTCTATCCTTCGATTGGGTTAGTGAACTGCCATTTTCTCCCTCATTTAAATTCGTCATTTTTCTCTCGAATGCGGGAAGATATAATTCGTGAAACTGCCGGGAAGAAATTCACATTCCCTCTCTATGCTCTGGATGATGCTTCGGCACTCAAGGTGGCAGATGGAAAAATTGAGGTAGTGACGGAGGGGGAATATTTTATCCTTGAAAAATAACCTTATGACTATTGAAGAATTTCAGAAATTTATTGCTGAGCAAGATGCTTTTTTTCGGAGCCTCGGGAAACGCAAGCAAACCGAGCGTGAGCGGATTTTTTCGCGCGCTATCAAACTCGGAGAAGAGTATGGGGAACTCTGCAGCGAAGTGCTCTCATCTTCCGGCGATCAACGGCAATCGAAATTGAAGAAAGCTGATCGGGAAACCTTGGAAGATGAATTTTCTGATTGCCTCATTTGTCTCTTTCTCTTGGCCAAAGCATTGGACGTTGATGTTATGAAAATAGCTGGTCGGAAAGTAAAGAAAATTCGGGAAAAGCATAATAAGGAATTATGAAGGGGCAACCGAAATTTGTACCGAAACCAGGACAGGTTGATTTTACCGATATACGTTATTGTCCAGTGATCAATTGCATTGTTCAACATGGACGGAAGATCTTAATTGTTAAACGAAGCGCGGGGATGCGACTGTATCCTGGCTACTGGAACGGTATTTCTGGATTTTTGGATGACCAGCGCAGTTTTGAGGAAAAAGTGTTCGATGAGCTCCGGGAGGAGCTTGGGATCAATCGGAAACAAATACTTTCTCTTAAAAGGGGAGATATTTTTCATCAAGAGGCATCCAAATACAAGAAGACCTGGATTGTTCATCCAGTATTAGTGAAGGTAGAAAGCAATGAGGTGCGACTTGATTGGGAAGCGCAGCAGTGTCGCTGGATATTTCCAAAAGAGGCGAAAAAACTCAAGTTGCTTCCCGGGTTTGATCAGGTTCTTCAGTGCTTCTTTCACTGGAGAGAAATGCTATGAACAAAAATACAGTCCTGATTCTCGGAGCCGAGGGGATGCTCGGGCAAGAGCTCACGAGAGTGTATCGTGCAGATTCATTTTATGCTGTGGTCGCGTGGGACTACGAGGATATTGATGTTACGGACTTTCCTCAAACAGAAGAAAAAATTCGAATGTTGTCACCAGCACTCATCTTGAATGCGGTTGCCTACAACGCTGTTGATGCCTGTGAAGAAAGTGAAGAGGAATATCAAAAAGCATTGAAACTCAATAGCGAAGTCCCGGGATTTTTGGCATGCCTAGCCCGAGACATGAGGGCGACCCTGGTGCATTACTCTACAGACTATGTATTTGATGGATTATCGGAAGAGGGATACACCGAAGATGCTGTGGCACATCCACTTTCAAAGTATGGCCACTCAAAGAGAGAAGGAGAGAAACAGCTCCTGGCAGCTGGCGAGTCATACTATCTTGTTCGTCTCTCTAAACTTTTTGGGAAACCATCCATCTCTCCCCTCGGAAAAATGTGTTTCTTTGAAAAAATGCTCGATCTTGCTCGTGGGAAAAAAGAAATTTCGGTAGTGGATGATGAAAAAAGCTGTTTTACCTATGCTCCCGATTTAGCGCTCGCAACAAAAGTACTGGTTGAAGAGAAAAAACCTTTTGGGATCTATCACCTTGTGAATAGTGGAGCGGTGACCTGGTATGAGGCGGCAAAGGAACTCTTTCGACAAGCCAGCGTCGATATCGTGGTGAAGGGAGTGAGTGCAAATGATTTTCTGCGACCGGCCAAGCGCCCGCATTCTTCCGAGCTTCGGAATACAAAATTTCTCTCTCTTCGACCATACACCGAGGCACTCGAAGAATTTCTTCGGGAGCAAATGAATTTTGAAAAAGGTGTATACTAAGAGGGTAAGAAGGTAATTGTCAGTAATTCGTAATTTTATTGAGTATGATGCTCTTACTTCGTTGGGCACTGACGGCCGGGGCGTTTTGGGTGGTAGCGCATTTTGTACCGGGAATCTCAATTGCGAATTGGAAAACCGCTGTATTGCTTGCGCTTTTGTGGGGACTCTTAGCTTTTACAATGAAGCCAATTTTACTGCTCCTCACTCTCCCAATCAATTTACTCACTTTGGGGCTTTTTACTTTCATTATCAATGGATTTCTCCTCTGGCTCCTTGGAGGGGTCGTAAAGGGATTTGAAGTACACGGGTTTTGGATGGCTGTCGTCGGAGGCCTCATTCTCTCGGCGCTCATGACTATTATTGACTGGCTTATTGATCGCGACGACGAGTAGGGTTTTTCGCGGAGTAGGTACATACACCTGATTTTTTCTGACTTGAGTAGAGAGGAGAAAAATGCTATCCTAGGGAGTATCTTTTGATATTGCTTCTATGGCTTTTTTGTGGCCAAAAAAATATATTGATTCACTTTTCAAGAAGTATTTTACTCATTGGTCTCAGGATATTGGTGTCGATTTGGGAACGGCCAATACTTTGGTCTACGTTCGTGGTCGAGGCATCGTCATCAACGAGCCTTCAGTGGTGGCGGTAAACACGCGCACGGGTCAAATTTTAGCCATTGGCCGTGAAGCCAAAAAAATGGTTGGGAAAACACCGAGTCATATCGTCGCCACACGCCCGCTGGTTGATGGAGTGGTTTCTGATTTTGAGATTACCCAAGAGATGCTCCGATATTTTATCGGTAAGGTTACCGAGGGGAGTTTTAAATTCTTACGTCGTCCACGTATTTTGATTGGTATACCATCGGGGGTAACCGAAGTCGAAAAAAGAGCGGTAATTGACGCAGCGACCAATGCGGGTGCACGTCAAGCGTTTCTTATTGATGAACCGATGGCAGCGGCTATTGGAGCGCGTCTTCCGGTGATTGATGCCGCAGGAAATATGGTGGTAGATATTGGGGGAGGAACCTGCGAGATCGCAGTGATTTCCTTGGGGGGTGTGGTTATTTCACGGAGTCTTCGGATCGCAGGAGACGAAATGAATGAGGATATTGTCCGTTTCTGTCGTAATGAATTCAACCTACTGGTTGGCGAGAAAACTGCTGAAGAAGTGAAGATTGGTATCGGGAGTGCCTTTCCGCTGAAGGAACAGCTCAGAGCGTCCATTCGCGGCCGAGATCTCGTCTCGGGATTGCCCAAAGAGGTTGTTGTGACCGATGATCATATTCGAGAAGCGCTCTCGCGTTCTATTCGGATGATTGTAAACAATATCAAAACTGTTATCGAAGAAACTCCGCCAGAACTTCTCTCAGATGTGATGCAGCGAGGAATTGTCCTTTCGGGCGGTGGGAGTCTGATCCGAGGATTGGATACCTTGATTGCGAATCAGACGGGAATTCCGGTACGCACGGTAGAGGATCCGCTGACCGCCGTGGTTCGTGGGACGGGGATTGTTCTCGATGATATGGAAACGCTGGCGGAAGTGCTTATTGAAGATAAACAAGGGAAACCATTGAATTAATACGTATGGGAATTTCCTCCCGATTTTCAGGCCGTCGCTTTGTAGTCGCTTTCTGGTTGATACTCGTGACACTTTTTTTTCTGTGGTGGAATCCTCGATGGCTTTTTGATCCGCTCAGCAATGTCCTCGGGACGCTCTTTCGTCCGGTAGCGGGAATTCTGTCATGGAGTGCTTATGAAATTCATGAAGTGGTACATTTTGTGGATTCATTGAGTACCTTGAAGCAAGAACATGCTTCGCTGACAACTGAGAATATCCGACTCAAAACTGAAGTTGCCAACCTAGAATTTCTTCGGCGAGAAAATCAAACGCTGCGTGAATTGGTGCATTTTGATGAGGGTTCCGAAAAACAGTTTGTTTATGCTGAAGTGATTGGACGAGAGGGAAGTGGGGTTGCGACAACCATACTCATCAATCGTGGGACAGCGAGTAGTATGGAAGAGGGTTTGCCGGTGCTTGGAGAGGGTGGAGTTCTGGTGGGAAAAGTGATCCGCGTTTCTCCAGGAACTTCTGAAGTGAGACTTCTTCCCCATCCCGAAACCGTGGTGAGTGCTGCTCTTTCGACGACCGCAGAGCAAGGTATTATTCGCGGAGATCATGGATTGGGAATGATTTTTGATTTAGCACTGCAACGCGAAAATCTCAGGCCCGGTGAAGCAGTCGTCAGCACTGGTCTCGGGGATAGTATTCCAGCTGGTATTCTCATCGGGACTATTGAGAGCGTTCGTCCTTCTGTGGATCGGCTTTTTCAACAAGCGATTGTTGTTTCTCCGCTTCGTTTCGATACGCTTCGAGCAGTGATGGTTTTGAAACCGTAACACGTATGCTAAAGCTTTTTTGGTGGAGGGTAAGCTTTCTCGGACTCGTCATTCTGATACAGTTCTCTTTTGTCAATGTTTTATTTCCTCAGAGTGCTGTTCCTGGGATGCTCTTGAGTGTTGTCGCCTCGCTTGTTTTGGTGAGAGGGTTTCGAACAAGCGTCGTTGAATGGGGGTTGCTCTTGGTTTTCTATGATGTGCTCCGTGCTGGTGAAGTGACGGTTATTGTGCTGGTCGGCATTACGTTAGCGTATCTCGTGAGTTTTGTGTCGCGCCGATTCATTTTTGAACATACTGGGATGGGATTGTTCCTGCTCGGATTGTTGGTCGCGAGTGTTTCCGTATTGGGGATGAGTCTTCTTTCGATTATGGGAGCTACCATGCTTGCGGGTTGGTTGTATCAGCTGGTTGATTTTGGGATGATTCTCTTGGTATTCTCGCCAATTTTTCTTTTAGTCCAATGGTTTGAAGGTCGAGTTCAAGAGGCACAACGATCCCAATTTCGTGGATTGCGTCACGCCTAATCTATGAAACACTATCTTCACTCATCGAAAAACCGCAGTGCCGCTTCAGAGATTGACGATGCGGTGTTGACGCTCGGAAAGAAAGATGCAGGCGTCTTGGAATGGCCAATTTCTCGTCGACCCCAGCGCTTTTATTGGTGGATGATATTGGGTGTCATGATTTTTCTTGGTGGACGGATTGTGTATCTCAATGTGTTTGAGGGGGCATATTATCAACGGGTAGCTACATCCAATAGTTTACGTGCGCGTATTTTGGCGGCGCCGAGGGGAATAATTTATGATCGGTATGGTACCGCTTTGGTGGAGAACGTTCCGAGTGTCAACGCCTTTCTATTGCCATCTCGTTTACCAGAATCTGCAGAGGCACGCGCCGGAGTGTTGAGTACAATTCGTAATTTGTTTGAGATTCCAGAGGAAGATTGGCAAGAAATCCTTCATGGAATGGCTACGCATGTCGCGTTACCACTCAAGGACAATTTGAGTCAGCGGGAGATAATTCTTACGATCAATCAGCAAAAAGAGTTGCCGGGGCTTGAACTTCAGAAGTCTGCTCGGCGAGAATACAAGGGTGGGTCAATCTTTTCTCACCTGTTGGGCTATGAAGGGAAAATTCGATCCGAAGAACTCACTCTTCATCCCGAGTATTTATTAACAGATTCTATCGGAAAACAAGGAATAGAGAAACAATATGAAGGAGCTCTCCGTGGCCTTCATGGCCGTGAAGAAGTTGAGGTGGATGCTCTTGGGCACATCAAGCGATCACTCGGAATTTTGCCACCAACTCAAGGGAATGATGTATTACTTAATATTGATGCCGAGCTTCAAAAGAAAATTCATGAAACATTGGTGAGTTGGCTCAAAGCACACCATCTCAATCAGGCAGCAGCAGTGGCACTCGATCCTCGAGATGGAGCGGTTCGGGCGCTTGTTTCTATTCCAGCGTATGACAATAATTTGTTTGCACGGGGAATTGAAACAAGTGAGTACCAATCACTTATAAATGATTCTGGAAAACCGCTTTTTAATCGAGTCATTTCTGGCGCGTATCCGCCAGGATCAACGTTCAAACCGATGATCGCGGCTGCAGCACTCGCTGAAGGCATCATTACTCCGGCCACGAGTATTGAAAGTCGGGGAGGACTCTCGGTTGGAAAATTTTTCTTTGGTGATTGGAAAGCGCATGGATTTACTGATTTGCGGAAAGCAATTGCTGTCTCGAGTGACGTGTATTTTTACACACTCGGCGGTGGTCATGGAAGTATCACTGGGCTTGGAATCAATCGAATGAAAAAGTACGCGAATCTATTTGGATATGGCAAACTCTCGGGAATTGATTTACCAGGAGAAGTCACGGGAACGATTCCAGATGCCGAGTGGAAAAAAGAACATTTTGGTGAGCGTTGGTATATTGGTGATGACTATCATGCAGCCATCGGGCAGGGATTCATCACGGCAACTCCGCTTCAAATCACCAATACGATCGCTACTATTGCGAATGGCGGTACGCTGTATGAACCTCATGTGGCTCAGGCTGTGCGATACCTCGATGGTCGTTTGATACCCATTCATCCCAAGGTAATTACGGAAAAGGTTGTTTCAGATTCGATTCTCAAAGTTGTTCGTGAGGGGATGCGTGAGACAATCACCGGGGGGACGGCACAGAGTTTGCGAGATCTCCCAGTCGAGGTGGCGGGGAAAACCGGGACGGCACAGTTTGGAAATGAAGAAAAGACACATGGTTGGTTTGTCTCCTTTGCGCCGTATACAAACCCTACGCTTGCGATGATAATTCTGGTTGAGGGACAGGGAGAAGAGGGGTACAATGCCGTGCCTATCACCAAGGACATTCTCTCGTGGTATTTCTCTCGTCCCGAATAGGGCTTGTTAGAGCCCTGAGTGTGACTGTTGACAAGGTGTGCGCGAAAGCGTACCATGGGGGGCATCGTGTGTCATTTTTTTTGACACCACTAAGCAAAAATAATTTGAGAACATGGCTAAAATATTTACCGAAGAAGGACTGAAGAAGCTTACGACCGAACTCGAGGAACGCAAGACGGCTCTTCGTCAAGAAATCGCCGAGGCTATCAAGGAAGCTAAGGAACAAGGAGACCTTTCTGAGAACGCTGAGTACAGTGAGGCGAAACGTCGTCAGAATGAAAATGAAACTCGGATTGCCGAGCTCGAAGCAGTTTTGAAAGAGTCTGTGGTAGCAGCTCCGCACAAAAAATCGTCAACCGTACAGATCGGTTCAACACTTACCGTGAAGATGCATGGGAAAGAAATGAATTTTGAGATCGTCGGTTCAAATGAGGTGGATCCGCTTCATGGGAAAATTTCGAGTGAGTCACCCATTGGCCGAGAATTTATGGGAAAATCCAAGGGTGATACAGTCACCGTAGCTGCACCTGCGGGGAATGTGAAATACGAAATTCTCTCGGTAAAATAAGTGCTCTCAGCC
>CAZABS010000002.1:50131-55208 GCA_964483635.1 uncultured Bdellovibrionales bacterium | reverse complement strand
CGTGGTATTGCCAAGAAACCAAAAGCCTGGTAGAGTGGCTAGGTATTTTTCAGGGGCTACCTTGGAAGCCCTCAACGCTAAACCCTCATTTTATGGCACTCCCAAAGCAACGACATACCCATCATCGCCGCGATCGCGCGCGCAAAATGCTCGAAATGAAGCCGGTTCAAACGGTCACCTGTGATAAGTGTGGCTCAGAGAAAACCGCTCATCGAGTTTGTACGGTCTGTGGTACCTACCGTGGGCGCGAAGTGGTGAAGAAAACCGAAGCTCTCAAAAAGACGAAAAAGACTGCTTAGCAGTCTTTTTTAGACTTCTTGGCTTTGCGAGAGATATGGTATACCACCGCACCAATGTATCATGGGAAAGAGGTATCTTTGCTGGTTGTTGAGAGATTGGTGTGGTGGTATACTAAGACGGAAATACAAATAGTAACTTGAAGCTATGGCCAATCGGCATCTCCAACGTTCAGTCGTTATGCAAACGCTCTTCGAATGGGATTTCCAAGGGCAAAAACCGGAACGCGCTCTCGCGATTCTTCGCAAAAATCTCAGAGAATTTGCGGCGGGTCTCGAAGACACGACTTTTGCGCGTGCCTTGATGGAAGGGACGCTGAAGCATCAAAAAACTCTTGATGACCTTATAGAAAAGTGTGCACCCGAGTGGCCACTAGACCAGGTATCTGTGGTGGATCGCAATATCCTCCGTCTTGGGATTTATGAACTGATGTTTGGGAACTATGACGAAGTTCCACCCAAGGTGGCTATCAATGAAGCGATTGAACTCGGAAAGACTTTTGGAAGCGACTCGACCCCACGTTTCGTGAATGGTGTCCTTGGGACGATCTATCGTGAAATGGGGGAGCCGATGAAAGACGATACGAGCGAAAAACACAAGGCCGAGCGTGAAGAGCACGAAGAAGCGCTTCCCAAGAAAGCCAAATCAGCCAAGAAAGATGCGGCTGAATCACCCAAGAAGAAACCCGCCAAAAAAGCGGAGGTTCGAACAGAGAAAACGAAAAAAGCCACAAAAACGCCAAAAAAATAGTGCCATGGGGCACTTTTTGATTCTCACTCTTTTCTTTCGCGTATGACCCCGCTTTTCCAAGTCAGTGAATTTAGCCAAAAACTGGGTATCATCATTCGGAAAAATGAACTGTTTCAGGAGGCTTTGACACATCGTTCGTATCTGAATGAACATAAATCATATCCACTCCCACACAATGAGCGGCTGGAGTTTTTGGGTGATGCTGTTTTGGAATTGGTCGTCACTGAACACCTCTTTACGACGTTTCCGCATCAGCCAGAAGGAGAACTCACGGCACTTCGAGCAGCCCTCGTGAATGGTGAAATGCTTGCCAAAATTGGCAGCTCGCTTGGCATTGAGACTTTTCTTCTCATGAGCCGAGGAGAGGCCAAGGATCGAGGACGAGCTCGCGGGTATCTCGTGGCCAACGCGGTTGAGGCTATCATCGGAGCGCTCTATCTTGATCAGGGTTACAAAGCAGCGGCTCTCTTTATTACTGATCATGTCTTATCGCGTCTCGATGAAGTGGTTAAAGAGGCACTCCATACGGATGCCAAGAGTTATTTTCAGGAGAAAGCCCAAGAGCGAGAGGGTGTAACACCGAGCTATCGAGTTCTCAAAGAATGGGGTCCAGATCATGATCGGCATTTTACGGCAGGAGTATTTATAGGTGATACGCTCGTGGCCGAAGGCGAGGGACTGTCCAAACAAGAGGCTCAGCGATCAGCAGCCAAAAACGCCTTGGAAAAGAAGGGGTGGTAACGTCGTGGAGAGTTTCTGATTTTTCTCGCCCGGATCCGGACTTTTTCTTTTCGCTGCGGGGAGGGTATAATGGAGGTATTCGAGGAAGAGACTTTTTGTCTCAAGTTTTTGTTTGGTAAGTAACGATGAGATTTATTAGTGCCCCCTTGTGTATCTCAAGAAGCTTGAACTGAATGGGTTTAAATCATTCGCGACGAAAACGGCGCTTGATTTTTTGCCAGATTGCGACATCGCTGGCGGCGGACGCTGTGGTATTACGGCTATTGTGGGGCCAAACGGATCTGGGAAGTCCAATATTGCTGATGCAATACGCTGGGCGATCGGCGAACAGTCACTGAAGAATTTGCGGGGGAAGAAATCCGAAGACGTTATTTTCGCAGGGACGGATAAGAAAACACGTCTTGGTTCAGCATCGGTTACTCTCTCGTTTGATAACACGGACAAGCGTATTCCGATTGAGTTTGCTGAAGTTGCGATTACCCGAAAAATTTATCGCAGTGGTGAAAGTGAATATCTGGTGAACGGATCGCGGGTGAGGCTCATGGATATTGTTGACCTATTGGCGAAAGCTGGTATAGGGAAGGATAGCTACTGTGTGATTACTCAAGGGATGAGTGATGCTCTCCTTCAAGCGACTCCGGGTGAGCGTCGTTCGATCTTCGAGGATGCCGCAGGAGTCAAACAACATCAAATAGAGAAAGAGCGGGCACTTCGAAAACTCGAAAGCACCAAAGCCAATCTGGCTCAGGTTGACAGTCTCGTCATTGAAATTGAGCCACATCTCAAGAACTTAAAACGCCAAGCTGAAAAGGCAGCTCAGGGAAAGGACATTGCAGAAAAACTTCGTGCGAAGCAGCTTCTCTTATATGGGTTTCTGTGGCACACGTTTCAAGACGAACGGAGTGGTTTGGTTGCAGAGCGAACTCGCCTTGAAAACGAAATCGGGACACTCGAGGAAGAAGTGACGGAGCTTCAGACATCAGTAGCCGAGGCTTCCAAAGCTATGGAGACCAATGATCGTGAAGATGTACTCGAGGGAGAGCTTGCTACTTTGCGCGAGGCTTTGAATACGAAGGTGCGAGAACGGAGCGTCCTCGAAGGGCGCTGGCAAGTTGAAATCGAGAAACAGAAAGCTCGCGAAGAAATTGTTGTTATTCCAGTAGATCTCCATTTTGTTCAAGGAAAGCTCGATGAGGTGAGGAAGCTTCAGGGCGAACTGATTGAAAAACTGAAAAATGTCGAGCGTCTTGAAGATATCCAAGAAATTCGTGAGTTTGCAACCGTAATTCGTGAGCGAGTTTCTGATCTTCAGAAGCAGGCAGGAGAGGGGAGTATTCGTGAGAAAAAAGTATTTGCTTTACCGGAAGAAGAACGCCGAGAGCATGAGGAGCGACTTCGGACTATTGAAACTGAGCTCGCATCACTCAAAGAGATTATTGGAGAGGCAGAAGAGATACTCGTGAAAAAATCAGCCGAGCTGATGGAGGTTCGTGAAGCGGGAAAATCAGGACGAGCCCGTTTCTTTCAGGAAGAAGAAGAATCACGCGCCAAGGGACGATCACTCCAGGCGAAAAAAGACGAGCTGAATGATCTGAAAGTACGCTTGGCACGGGTTGAAGTTCGAGAAGAAGATTTGACGAATCTCGTGGCCGAAGAGCTTCAGATGAAGCCTCTTGCGCTTGTTTATGATGGAACCCACGTTGAGCGTGAGCGATTGGAGCGTGAGATTGCCCGGCTAAAAGTAGAGGTCGAGCACGTTGGGTCAATTGATCCGCTGATTGTGGATGAATATCAGGAAACGGAGAAGCGATACACGTTTCTTTCTACTGAATCCGCCGATCTCAAACAAGCCATTGAATCTTTGAAAGAAGTCATCAAGGAAATGGATGATAAAATTGATCAGGCTTTCCACACCACCTTCAAAGATATTGGAAAGAAATTTAGCGAATACTTCAAAATTATTTTCGGTGGAGGTACGGCCGAACTCTCGATAGTAAAAATCAAATCGCGCAAACGTGGGGAAGAGGAAAATGAGGAAGAGGAACTCATTGATGGTGAGAGCGCTGAGACAACACCGGAAGCCTTTGAAATTGGAATTGAGATTGTGGCTTCTCCGCCAGGTAAGCGTATTCATAACCTTTCGATGCTTTCGGGCGGCGAGCGTTCACTTACTTCACTCGCACTCCTCTTTGCTATTATTAGTCACAACCCACCTCCGTTCGCGGTGCTGGATGAAGTTGAGGCAGCACTTGATGAAGCCAACTCACGTCGGTTTGGGAAAATGCTCCAAGAGCTCTCACTTCAAACTCAGTTTGTTGCCATAACCCATAATCGCGAGACTATGTCTCAGGCGGGGCTTCTCTATGGGGTGACTATGGGTGAAGAAGGGGTTTCTCGGCTGCTCTCGGTTCGGCTCGATGAGGTAGGTGAAGGCGGAAAACTCAAGACAGCTTAACTCTTCGGTTACGGAAAACCCTTATTGACAGCCTTTTTAGGATAGTGTATTCTTAGGTGCATACTCTTTTATTTCGCAGGAACTATCTATGCTCGTGATTCGATTCAACCGATTTGGCAAGAGAAACCAGGCTGCTTTTCGCGTGGTTTTGCAGGAAAAGACCAAGGCTCCTGGCCGCCGACACATCGAAATGCTTGGAAGCTACAACCCACATACGAAAGCGGTAACCCTGAAGAAAGAGCGAATTCTCCATTGGATCAAGGAGGGGGCTCAGCCGTCTGATCGAGCACATAATCTTCTCGTGAAAGAGGGCGTTATTGAGGGGAAAATCATCCCAAAGAAAATGCCTCGTCCAGTAAAGAAAGAAGAGGCAAAACCAACTGAAACTCCGACAGAAGCTGCTCAACCCGAAGCTGCAGTCGTAGCTGAAGCAACGAAAGTTGATGCAGTGAAGTAACGCGGGGTTGACAGAGGTGTGCGTTCACGGTAGCATGGGATACAATCGAATAACTCCGAAGACCTGAGGCAAAGCATGATCATGTACGAATGATGTGCAGCGTAAGTCCTCACGAGGAATAGAACCCACCCGGGTGTATTTTTTGGAAGTCTGCGGATGCAGATTTTTTTGTTGAGAATTCTAGTACTAAATACTATGCAAACGAAGGTACAAAAAGAGGAGCTCGTGAAGGGAGTGGCCACCAAGGCGAAGGCTGCTAAAGCAATTGTCTTTGCTAATTTCAAGGGAGTTTCTGTAAAAGATGTTACTGAGATTCGCCGTTCACTTCGTGAATCAGGTTCTTCGTGGCAAGTTTTGAAGAAAACACTCCTCAATCT
>CAZABS010000002.1:42304-50031 GCA_964483635.1 uncultured Bdellovibrionales bacterium | reverse complement strand
CACTTCGTGAATCAGGTTCTTCGTGGCAAGTTTTGAAGAAAACACTCCTCAATCTCGCGCTCAAGGATGCCGGATACACTCTCGACGCCAGAGATCTTGATGGACAGGTAGGGGTAGTTTTTTCAGCTGATGAGGTTTCAGCGGCCAAGGTGCTCGCGGATTATATCAAAGCTCACAAAGATACCGGACTCTCTATTGTCGGTGGGACGCTCGGTACCGAAACCCTCTCGGTCGAAGCAGTGAAGGCTCTCGCAAAACTGCCGTCACGAGACGAACTCCGAGCGATGCTCGTTGGAACGCTCCAGGCGCCAGTCAGTGCATTCGTACGGACGCTTTCGGGAAATGTGAGCGGACTCGTCAGAGTGCTCGGTGCGGTGCGTGATGCAAAGCAAGTGTAATTTTGTTTATTTTTTCGGGTTCACGGGTTAACGGGTGGTTGGATCGGAGGATCTTACATCTCGTTAACTCGTAAACTCTCTAACTCGTTAATTTATACTCATATGTCAGAGGAAAAGAAGGAAGTTGTTGTGCCAGCGAAGTTTGAGAAGCTCGTCTCAGAAATTGAGAAGATGAGCGTGCTCGATCTTTCAGAGCTTGTGAAGGTGCTCGAAGACAAGTTTGGTGTTTCTGCGGCTGCTCCAATGATGATGGGAGCGATGCCAGCTGCCGGTGCGGCTGCCGAAGCTGCAGAAGAGAAAACTGATTTTGATGTCGAACTTACCGCAGCCGGTGCTCAGAAAATCAATGTCATCAAGGCAGTTCGCGAAGTAACTGGTCTTGGACTCGCTGAAAGCAAGGCTCTGGTTGATGGCGCTCCGAAAGTTGTGAAGGAAAAGGTGGCCAAAGCAGATGCTGAGACAATCAAGAAGAAGCTCGAGGAAGCTGGTGCTACGGTGACTCTGAAGTAAGACAAAGAGTCGTCCTGAAAGAGGTCGAGGGGTAACCTTCACCAACGGCTTGATTCCGAACGAAACCCCTCTCATTGGAGTGGGGTTTTTGTTTGGACAGAAGGATTATCGTAGTGTAGTATAGTACGGTACGTTTTCCTTTTTTGGATTCTTTTTTCATCATCTATTTATCAAGAGTATGGCACTAGAAATCATTCTCGCTCTTTTTGTTTTGATGCTTATTTCTGTTGGGACATATTTTGTAGCAGAGCGAATACGTATTCCCTACACGGTACTGCTCGTTCTGGTAGGAACGCTTCTTATTCCATTATCAAAAATTCCATTTTTTCATTTTATTCAAAGTTTTCAATTGACTCCAGAACTTTTGTTTTTTGTTTTTCTTCCAGTGCTGATTTTTGAATCAGCGTATAACATGAGTTTGCGGGCGTTGACAGACAATATCCGTTCCATAAGCTGGCTCTCTATTGTGAGTTTATTACTTTCTACTTTTTTTGTAGCTGGCGTGTTGTTTTTTGTTCTCCGATGGATCGGTTTCCCTGTGCCATTTCTCGTGACACTCATTTTTGGTGCCCTCATTTCTGCTACTGATCCCGTCGCTGTCCTGGCTCTTTTTAAGGAGTATGGGGCCCCCAAAAGGCTCGCGCTTATTTTTGAAGGAGAGAGTCTGTTTAATGATGGAACATCGCTAGCGGTATTTTTGATCGTACTCGACATTGCCCTCAAGGGTTTTCATGGCGTTGAATCAATCCTCGAGGGAGTGTTTATGTTTTCGACGATGGTTATTGGGGGCATTGGTTTTGGACTTCTGATGGGATTTGTCTTTGCAAAACTCATCGAAAAGGTTCGCGATAATGAACATATTGAAATCACTTTGACCATGCTCATGGCCCATCTTACTTTTCTTTTGACAGAAATCATTTCGCGACATCTCATCATTGGTGGACAAGAAATTCGATTTTCTTCAATTATTGCGACCGTTATGGCGTCTATGGTTATCGGTAACTACGGTCGATATAAAATTTCGCCGCGTGTCGAGGAATATATGGAGCGGTTTTGGGGCTACTTTGCTTTTGTCGCGAACTCATTGGTATTTATTCTCATGGGACTATTGTTTGCCGGTCTCCCAATCCATTTCGATCAGTTTTTCGTTCCGATTGGTGCGACGATGCTGGTCGTGGCGTTTGGCCGCGCATTTTCAGTGTATCCGATAGTTGCTCTTGTGAACTATTTAAAAAAAGAGGCTCCCATTTCTCGATCATGGCAACACCTGCTCTCTTGGGGAAGTTTACGAGGAGCGCTTGCGGTGACCATGGTGCTCCTGATCCCAGAAGACTTGTCTATTCCAGGATGGGAATACTCCTTTTCGGTGCAAGAATTTATCGCGGCATTGACTATCGGATGTGTCTACTTTACGTTGTTGGTGAAAGCGACAACTATCGGTAAACTCATTCAGTATTTTAAAGTTGATCAGCTCACGCCGTTAGAATCGATTGAGTATCATGAAAGCCGAGCATATATCTATGCGGAGACTTTGGAGAAGCTCGGAGACTATCATGAGAAAGGGTTTGTGGATCCAAAGGTTTATCGGACGCTGCGAGACGAGTACACCCATGATTCAAGCATTTCTCTCGAGGTTATTCGGAAGACCTTTCAGGTCGATGCGCTTATATTAGAGAAGTCGCTGAGTACGTATGCACTTGGCATGGAGCGACGTTTCTTAAAAGAGTTGTTCAAGTATCGTGAGATCTCAGAGGCAGTTTTCAAACGTGTGCTCAATAAAATCGATCAGCAAATGACGCGAGTCGAAGAGGGAAGTGACCAGATACATTCTCTTGATGAAGTATTCGAACAGGATTGGTTCGAGCAATTGATTGCAGTTCTCCGGCGATTTTTTACTCCACCCAGCCCAATGAGAACGGCTATACACGAGTATCACTATTACCGTGCACAAAACATTATTTCATCGAAAGTATTGCGGCGACTTCGATATCTGACAGGTCGATATCATGGAGTGTTTGGCGATGACGAAATTATTGCAAAAGTGATTGATCTCTATGCTCGTTTTGAAAAGGATACTCAGGAAAAAATGGAACAAACGGCTAAGGGGGTTGGCCAAGGGATTGACCGCGAACATGAAAAAGTGGGGCGGCGGGGATTTTTCAGGGCTGAAGAACGTTTTCTTGATGAAATTGTTGAACATGAGATGCTTCCACCGAAGATCGCTTCCATGCTCTATAATGAATTCAAGGGACAGGCTCATTTGTCATAATTTATTGATTCAACTGATATGGAATTTTTCGGGGTGGATTTGGTAGAAGCCGTGAAGACCGTGGGCTACGTCGGGGTGTTTGGGGTCGTTTTCGCTGAGACGGGACTCTTTCTTGGGTTTTTCTTTCCCGGTGATAGTCTCCTGTTTGTAACGGGCGTGCTGGCAGCACAGGGATTTTTCTCACTCCCCCTACTTGTTTTTCTCCTGTTTATCGCAGCGGTGACTGGCAACATGGTGGGGTATTCTTTTGGTCGCTATGTTGGACCAAAAATCTTTACGCGCGAAGACTCATTCTTGTTTCGAAAATCGCATGTTGTGAAGGCTCAAACGTTTTATGACAAGTACGGAGCTAAGATGATTGTGCTCGCACGTTTTGTTCCAATTGTCCGTACCTTTGCCCCGATTGTCGCTGGGGTGGGGAAAATGCGCTACGTTACCTTTATGATCTACAACGTGGTCGGAGCATTTCTCTGGACGGTGTGTCTTACCACCGCTTCGTATTACTTGGGGAGTAAGATCGAAAACATCGATCGCTATCTTCTACCAATTGTCCTCGGTATCATTATCGTTTCGGTTTTGCCGGGAGTGTATGAATATTGGAAAGATCACCGGGCGAAACAAATTACTGCATCTCAAGATACAAACTGATTGACAGAAAGAGAGTCGCGGGTGTATAACGAGGGTGTTTCCAATCCAGGAGACTGCAATGTTCGTGTTCCGCGAATTTAAGCCGATTGCCGACATGTGGCAAATCGGCCTCGAAACCGCTGCGGCGCAGTACGACCTCAATACTGCGTTCGTCCGGGGCTGCATGCTCCTCGCATGTGGCTTCCGGATCGATTGATTCCCGCCGAGCCTCTCCCAAGGCTCACTTGGCTCCCCGACATCCACGCGATGCCTCGGGGAGCTATCATTTTTGGAACACCACGTGAATTTTGATATACTTTTCACTATGCATACCTATACTGGTACCTGTCACTGTGGGCGGGTGACATTCAAAGTTGAAATGGATCTCAAAGAAGTGATTGAGTGTAATTGTTCGCACTGTTCGATCAAGGGACTCCTCCTCACCTTCGTTCCAGCGAATAAGTTTGTTCTCCTCACGGGGGAGGCAGATCTTTCAGAATATCGCTTCAACAAAAAAGTCATCGCTCATGTTTTTTGTAAGATCTGTGGAACTGAGCCTTTTGGAACTGGGAAAAATGAGGCAGGTGCTCCGACGGTTGCGGTGAATGTCCGTTGTCTTGCGGATGTAGATCTTGTACAAGTGAAGCGAGTGCCTTTTGATGGAAAAAATTGGTAAGTCTAGATCTTCGGTAGGAGAATGTCCAAGAGTGCTTCGGGTGTATCCAGGGTGGTGGCGCCAGTTTTTTCGAGGGCTTCTTTGGTATTGAGACCCCAGTCGACAGCCAAGACGTCAATATTTGCTTCGTAGCAGGCCAAGACGTCCCGGACTTCATCACCGACATAGACCACCTCAGTAGCACGAAGCCTCTCTTTTCGGAGGACTTTATTAATGGCACGGGCTTTCCCAAAAAGAGTGCTTTGAGAGAGAAAATCAATTTCAAGACCAAATTTCCGGACCAGTTGTTCGATTGTGTCTTTGCGATTGGAAGAGAGGATGCCGATGTGATAGCCGCTTGTGCGCAGCTTCTGGAGCATTGCTTTGATCCCTGGGAATAGCTCAATTGTAGTAATGCGCTTTGCGTATTCTTTTTTTCCGCGCCAGATGAGCCACCAGATTTTCCAATAGGGGAGCTGTACTCGAGATTGTAGAAAAGCTTTGGCCCCCATGTTTTTCAAAGTGGGAATCTCATCCGAGAGAAGAGGAGAACATCCAAATTGTGGTGCAAGCTGGTTGAAAATTTCGATGAAGATTGGTTCGACATCCACGAGTGTTCCATCCAAATCAAAAATGATGGTTGTTTTCTGGCTAGGATCAAGATGAGCGTTTGGCATATTGTTGCAAGAGTGCGTGAAATATTTCATCTCCAAATGTTTGATCTTGGAGTTTTTCAGGATGAAATTGAAATCCATACAGAGGTCGCTCTCTGTGACGAATGACTTCTGGGCCATGAACAGATTTTGCAAGTATTTCAAGAGTATTTGGAGTTTTATCAATAACCCAACGATGCGCATCATAGGCCATGAAATCGGTCTTACCGAGAAAGATGGGGTCGTTGTGTATGACTTTAATCGGGAAGGGTACTCTTTCTCGTGAATATTCGCCACGATCTTTGAGGGAGCCACCAAAGGCTATAGCAATAAGTTCACAGCCATAACAAATTCCAATTAAGGGCGTGTGAGTTTTTTGTATTAGGGTTATCTCATCGGAAAGTTTTTCGCGATTATAAATGATAGGAAATTGACTACTTCCGGAGAGGATAATTACGTCAAAACTTCCTTGGAGGATTCGATTGGCCTCTGAATAGTCGAAAACAACCGAGTGATGTCCTTCCAAAAGGCTTACGATATTTTTGGGAGGTTCGTCTGAATTATTTATAATTGCGACACGCATGTGAGTGAAATTTATTTTCCAAAAAGGTATTTGAGTATGGCCATCCGGATGAGAAGACCGTAGCGGGTTTGTTTGAAATACATGGCTTTGGGTGAGTTGTCTACGTCGGGAGTGATTTCTCCAACTCGTGGCAGGGGATGCATGATGATAGATTTTGCTTTCATTTTTTTGACGAGGGGGATGTCGATGGTGTAGCACCCCTTATATTTTTTGTATTCGCGATCACTCTTGAAGCGTTCTTTCTGGATACGGGTTTGATAGATGACATCTACTTTGCCAATAACACTCTCGAGATCTTCGGTTTCCGTAAACACGACGTGTTGTTTCGCGAGATAGTCTTTGATATCATCGCCGACCCGCAGGGCCTTGGGGGAAACAAAAGTGATCTCTACTCCTTTGTATTTCCCGAGGAGATAAGAGAGAGAACGGATCGTCCGGCCATTTTTGAGGTCACCCACGAAGGCTATTTTTAGTCCATGAATTTTTCCGATTTCCTTGGAAATAGTGTACAGATCGAGGAGTGCTTGGGTGGGGTGCTGACCCGCTCCATCACCGGCATTGATAATGGGGGCATCGGAGACCAGGGATGCTCGTTTGGAAGCACCTGCCTCATCGTGGCGCATCACAATCACATCCACGTAGCTATTGACCACTCGGATGGTATCTTCGAGGGTTTCTCCCTTGGAAACAGACGAGAATTCCTTCGCATTTTCGGTCGTAATGACACTACCACCGAGCCGGAGCATCGCTGACTCGAATGAAAACCGTGTGCGGGTGCTTGGTTCGTAAAAAAGGGTTGCCATAATTTTCCCTTTAAGTGGTTGACCCTTTTTCTTTCCGAGAGCATCAGCGAGCTTGAAAATTTGCTGGATGATTTTTTGGTCGAACTGTTGCGACTCGATCACGTGTTTCATACCCAGGGAAGTTAATTGAATTACGCTCGCAGAAGAGGTAGCTTATCCATTATAAACAAAAACACCCACCAGGGGTATTTTTGTAAATCATTACTGTTCCATGCTCTGAAAGGAGAATTGTGGCAAGCAAGTTACAGGTAAAAAAAGACGACCTCTTGAGGCGGGTCGTCGTAGCTCCAGTTGGAGCAGCCTGCTTCGGCGTCAGTTGTTCTTGTGGAGGTCAGCCGAGAGGATCGTCTGGCCGTCCTCGAGCTTCTTGGCAAACTCGATGTTACGCCGAGTACGGACGACTTCGAGCACGCCGCTCCGATCGTCGTGGCGGAACGTCGCTGCGTTGATGCCGCTGAGAAGCGCAGCTTTCACCGTTTGTCCGAAGAGCGGATGCCCTTCGATGCCAACGAGCACACGTGATGATGCCATCACAGCCGTTTCCGCACCAATGATCACTGCATCACCGATCGGGATGCCGAGAGCGCAGTTCACCTCGAGGAGACAATTGCATCCGACCGAGATTGGAACCGCATTGCCACCCGAGAGCGTGCCGAGGATTGATGCCCCGCCGCCGATGTCCGTTCCCTTGCCGACGAAGGCTGAGGAACTGATACGACCCTCGACCATGGAACTGCCGTCTGTGCCTGCGTTGAAGTTGATGTAGCTCGCGCCTGGCATGAGCGTAGTTCCTTCGCCGAGATAGGCGCCGAGACGAACCTTGTGCTGGTCGGTGATGCGTACCCCCATCTTCACGGCGTTGATGCGGTGGACGTAGAGCGGGAACTTGTCCACCATGTGCGGGGCGTACGAGGTACGCGAGAAGGCGGCCGACATGAGCGCACTGTCGATCTCCTCTGCGTCCATCGGTGTGTCACCGGTCCAGGCCACGTTTGGGAGCTTCGTGAAGATCCTCGCCAGATTGAGCTGGTTCGGCTTGAAGTGCCGGTTCGAGAGGCCGTAAAGCTTCAGCGTGCTGTCCTCGACGCCCTGAGGTTCGATATCGTCGAAGATGAAGGAAACGATGACACTCGGGCCAGCCATGTGCGCTTTGTTCTGGAATTCCCGTGCCTGATCGAGAACGCGGATATTGTCGTGACGCTTCCCATCACCACGGAAGGGATGGAAAT
>CAZABS010000002.1:40848-42204 GCA_964483635.1 uncultured Bdellovibrionales bacterium | reverse complement strand
TCGAGAACGCGGATATTGTCGTGACGCTTCCCATCACCACGGAAGGGATGGAAATAGCAGAGGAGGATGTAATCGACGGCTTGAAAAGAGAGCTCGATGTGTTGCACTCCCACGGGCTCGATATCGAGCGCCTGCATCAAGATGGCGGCAGTGCCGGTGTTCTGGCCAGGGCCGTTGACGACGGGGTAGCGCACCGAAGTGAGGTTGCCGTTTGCGGTTGAGACGCGCCGGCCGACTGCGAAGAGGAGGGGATCCCGGTAGCGGTCAGTGGCTTTGAAATCGTCCACAATCCGCTTGAAATCATCGGTCGTGTTTGGGTGGGTCATGGCACTCTCCAGAGGTAGAGTTGGGGAAGAACAAGGGGAACAAAAACCACAAACCCCTTAGAATCAAGGGGTGTAGTTCGTGGGTATTTTAGCTGAATAAAACGAAAAGTCAATCGGAGGACGATGATGAGCAAGAATTGTAAAAACCATCACCTAAGAGAGTGCCAAGTCGACGGAAGAGTGCTGATGGCTTCAGGGAATGGTGTAGATCCAGCCTGGTTTCCAGGATTTGGTTTTCCTCCAATCCTCGAGGAAGGCCTGCTCCCAGGTTTTGTCTCTGAGAAGAACGTCGAGTGCGAGTTGGGGTGCCTTATGCGCTACGATAGCCACTTGTTTTCCAGCGTAGTTTTTTCGGAGAAATTCGAGAAAATCAGCAATGCGAGCTTTTACCTCTTCATAACTTTCACCTTCCGGAAATTTTTCAGTGATAGAGCGTTCTTGGAGCGGCTCGACGATATCTGATGGCTTAGCGTTGTAGGTGCCGTAATTACATTCTCGCAAACGAGGATCGATTACGATAGGGGCAACTCCTTCGAATGTCAGGCGCGCTGAATCGACGGCTCGTTTTAGGTCAGAACAAAAAACGACGTCAAAATGTTGATTACCGAGGTGCTGTTTGAGATCGATTGATTGCTGCACGCCTAGCTGAGAGAGTTCAGTATCAAACCAGCCCGAAGAGAGATTTTTCTCATTATCGAGCGTTGTTCCATGAACAAAGTAGGTAATGTGGACGGACATATTTTTAGGGTTGCTTTCGGAGGAAGGTATCAATATCAAAAAGAGTGTCACCAAGTTTTTTCTCAAGCAATGGTTTGAGATCGTCGAGGGCTTTGTTGTACATGGGACTTCCGGCTGTCTCGAGGAAAAAATCGAGGATTTCACCCGCAGCGATTACTCCGATTTTCTCACCATGTTTCTCAAAAAAGAAAGTGATGAATTCATCCGTGATCTTGCGGCGCTCATCGGGAGTTAAGACATCGAAGTCGCGTTTTATTTCAGGCATAATATTTTATTGGCTGGGGAGGTAGGG
>CAZABS010000002.1:0-40748 GCA_964483635.1 uncultured Bdellovibrionales bacterium | reverse complement strand
GCTGGGGAGGTAGGGATCGAACCTACGAATGCGGCGTCCAGAGCGCCGTGCCTTACCACTTGGCTACTCCCCAAAAATCTGAGAATCAGGAGTCAGGAATTATGAATCAGACAATGATCCGTCAAAATTTTCAATGATCGCATCAACTCCAGAAATCATACTAGCTTTCTTGTGCGAGTCGGCCACCGAGGATTTCGAGGGCTTGATCGATGATAGCTGGGCGTTTCTCGGGCGTTTCTTTCGCAACTGTTTTCCCATGAACCTCGACAACCCAGCCTATCTGAAGCCCCAAAATCGTATCAAAGGCTTTGCCGAGTGTCAATCGGTGTTGTTTGGCTTCGAGACGTTCTTTGTGGAAAGGGTATTTCACGGTGAGAACGAGCTTGTTTCCGCGGACGGTAGTCGGTGTTGCAGCTGAAAGAGCGACGCCAACTGAAGCATTGATGGTCTTGGCTTCGGCGACGATTTGTGACCAACGATTCTTAATGAGCGAGAAATCAGGTACAGGAAGGGCTTTGACGAGCGATTGATCTGGCTCTTCGATTTTGTTCTTGAATACCTGCTTCGACCCGGCAAGAGCCTCATCAGGAGCAGCCACACTTTCGTGGGGAGTTTTTATTGCCGGTTCAACGGTACTTGATTTTATTCCACTTGGAGAGAATTGGGACGGTGGAGTGAGTGATCCCGTTGGTTTGGAAGATGCAATTCCCACTGGCGGGGTAGGTGGGGTTGCAGACGGAGCTTTCGGATTTGGAGGAGTATGGACGAGCTTGGCAAGTGCGATTTCGAGTGGAAGTTCAACAATCGGGGTTTCCTTCATGTTGATGCAGGCTTCCTGGAACCGCTCAAGGCATTCGATAATTCGATGACTTCCGAGTGATTCGGCAACCGTTTTGGCGGTTTCCTTCTCTTCTTTGGTCATATCAGGGCTGAGCTTGGCAGCCGCAGCTGCATCAACCGCGAAAAAGAGGAGTGTGCGGGTGTATTCGAGGAGATGATTCAAGAATGGGATAAAATTCACCCCGCTACTTTTGAGCTCACGGAGAAACTCCAGCCCATGGAGAAAATCATTGGCAGCAACCAATGAAAGAAATTTCGCTAAGGCTTGTCGATCAGTAACACCAAGGAGAACAGCGACCCTCTTTCCATCAATCGGAGATTCCTCGAGGGTTGCGACTTGTGTGAAGAGCATCTCGGCATCGCGCATCCCACCACGGGCGGCTCTTGCGATGATGAGGAGAGCCTCTTTTTCAATGGTGATTTTTTCAGCCTTGGCAATTTTTTGGAGTTTATTCATGATCTCGTCTACGGGAAACTGCGAGAGATCGAAACGCATGGCACGCGAAAGGATGGTCTCGGGGACTTTGCCGACATTGGTAGTGGCAAGAATGAAGACGACGTGTGCTGGCGGCTCCTCGAGGGTTTTGAGGAGAGCATTCCAAGCTCCAATGGAGAGCATATGCGCTTCATCGATGATATAGACTTTATAGGTTCCGATGGTGGGCGGAAGCGTGACCGTTTCACGGAGTTCGCGGATATTATCTACTCCGGTGTGTGAGGCAGCATCAATCTCGAAGAGATCGAGTGAGCGACCTTCTTCTTGGAGCAGACAATGAGGACATTTTCCACAGGGCTCGGCTCCGGTTCGCGTGCTGCAGTTGAGGGCTTGAGCGAAGAGTCTTGCGAGCGTAGTTTTGCCAGTGCCGCGCGGACCCGTGAAGAGGTAGGCGTGTGAAATTCGCTGTTGCTCAAGCGAACTTTTCAGTGTCTTGACCACAGCTTCTTGACCAACGATATCGGCGAATTTCTTTGGGCGGTACTTGCGATAAAAAGTATAGGAAGCCATAGAGAGATTGAATATTGAGCGAAGAGTCAAAAATTCTGAGAAAAAAAACTCCAATCGGAAGAGATAGTTATCCGAACTTCACTCCTCATTATACTCGTACGGAAAGAAAAAGAAAAAGCCCCTCGGTGGGGCTTTCGAGCGGGTATGTGGAATTACTTCTTGAAGACGAAAAACTTGTAGCCAATAAAATTCCAGACCAGTGAAACACCTGTGGCAAAGAGTTTGCCAATATTTGCCCAAAGCTGTGGTCCGATACCAAATGGGGCAGAGATATTTGTGGTAATGGTTGTCAAGACGATTCCATTTAGGGTAATACCAATAATACTGACGATGAAAAACTGGGAAAACTGCACCCCGGCGTTTTTATCCACGATGCCCTTGGCAGCCTCTTTGAAGGTCCAACGCCTATTCATGTAGTAGCTGTTGACGACTGCGACGGAAAACGAGACACAATTGAGAATAAAAAGTGGCCAACCGCTATTGATGTGCGTCAGATACATGAGGACGTTGAGAATAGCAAAATCAATCCCGGTATTTACCCCACCGACGATGATGAATTTTGAAAACTGCTTGAAGAGTCGAACGAGACGCAGTGTGATGGTTACGGTTGGGGCTGATACCGACTGAGGTACTTCTCCAACGGGGAGGGTGGTGACTTCTGGAGCAACAGGCGCGGATTCCATGATACAACGTATTAAAAGTAAATTATTGTTGAGGGGCGCTTTCTTGCTGCTCCATTTTTTCCATGTCACGTACCCAAGCATCGAGCGGTGAGAGGACTTCATTTTTTGGTGTGACGATTTCTTGATCGGCAGTGATTGGTTCTTGCGGAATACCCGGTGCTTCATTTTCGAGTTCCTTTTTCCAGTCATCGATCGCCACTTTTTTCTTTTTGACTGGAGGTGCGATACGACTCGCGCCTTTCTGGAGAATGTTTTCGATGGCTACCCAAGAAGCTTCGAGATCGCGAGGGAGAACCACCGCCACTTCGTCACCTGGCTCAGCACGGAAATACGTAATTGAGGCCAGGAGCACTCGGAATGGTTCGCCTTCGATGAGGATATGGAAGTTGCCATGCTCATCCTGACTCACAATACCGAGAGCATGCCGGCGCTCAATCGGACCGATTTGCTTATACACGAATGAACCGTCAGGAGTAATGGTTAGTTTCAACATATCACCTTCGACGAGCTTGCTTTTGGAAGCATAATTAGCCGGAACGGGATATTGTTTTCCGTCGGTTCCGAGCATAATCTGCCCATCAAAGGTACCCTCGATAACCGTGCCTTCCACATCCTCGTCGAGCTTTTTTGGGCGACCAGTTTTCTTTTTTCCTTCGAGTTGCAAAAGCATCGCCTTGGCACCTTGGATGGTGCGCTCAGCATTCATGATCATTTCTCGAAGTGATTGAATTTTATTTCCACGCTCACCCTCATCCTGGGGGAGTGTGTCTAGAGGTTCTGTCATACAATTTGTTTTTGACAGTCAGAAATGACTGTATTTTTTGATGTTGCTTTTCACTTGATATTATAGAGTCTTTTATTGTCAACGGCAAATATTTATTCGCACAGATATATTTTTTATTCAGAAAAAATTCCGAAAAAGAGGGTATTTTCTATAGACTCTTGACAAAAAACAAGATTATGCGTTAATATAGGTATTCCTGTGACTATTGATTTACCTATTGTTTATGCCAAAAAAGAACCAGTCAAAAGAGGACGAAAAGACGCTCGCTGATTTTACTCGGGCGCTTGAGCAATTGCTCACTCGTTTTCCTGATCGTTCCCGCGAGATTCTCCTTGCGCGGTTTGGTGTTGCTGATGGGAGCCACAAGACACTTGAAGAAATTGGCAAGATCTATGGAATTACGCGTGAGCGAGTACGCCAAGTAATTGATACGTCGTTACGACATTTGAAACGCCTGTTGGCTGAACAGAGTGAGAACGTCCCAGTTCAACGGATTCGAGCAGTCCTCGAGAAGTCTTCTCTCATTATGCCAACAAAACACCTGCTCGATGTTTTGGCACATGATGATCCCAAAGAGAGAGGAGCGCTTTCTATATTTCTTCATGCTCTTCCCGGAACAAAAATTCTCAAGGAAAACAAAGAGCGGCACGAATGTGTCGTTGATCTGACCTTTTCGCTTTCTGAATGGAAGAAGCTGATTGAGGCCATTGAAGAAAAATTTCGTGCACACCAGGATGTCTTGACGATTGAAGAATTGACGAATGCAATTTCTTCACGGTTTGAGAAATTCTTACTAACTCCAGAAAAATTGGAAAGCTTTTTAGCGCCAGCCCTTTCAATTGATAAGAATGTCTTTGGCCGTTTTGGGCTGGTAACGTGGAGTGCTATCCGTCCTCGGGGTACTCGTGAGCGCGCGTATCTTATTTTGAAAATGTTGGGTGAACCGAAACATTTCCGAGAAATAGCTCGGTTGATTGATGAATACGGACTCTACCGTGTCGACAAGAAAACGCATCCTCAAACCGTGCACAATGAACTCATTAAAGACAAGCGCTTTGTTCTCGTTGGTCGCGGAACGTATGCTTTGGCGGAGTGGGGATACAAACGTGGTACGGTACGTGAAGTCCTTTCTGATATCCTGAAAACTGGCGCAAAACCAATGTCTCGCGAAGAAATCCTTTCTGCTATTATGAAAGTACGTCGAGTCAAAAAGTCTACGGTTATCATCAACTTGAATACCTTCTTCACGAAAGTGGGGAAAAACATCTATACTGTAGGTAAGTCGTAAAACGGACGACTCACCGATCGATACAAATATTTTTTGAGTCGCCTCAGATGGCCGAACTCTTGTCCAACTTATCGTTCATGCTCGGAGTGGCACACGACGTGTGGTATATCGTGTTGCCTCCTTTGCTTTACCCGCTCTGGGATTTCCTTTGGATGGAACACGTTCAAGGAAAGTTCGCGGGAAAAATTGAGTGGGTACTTCTCGAGATTATTCCGCCGCGCGAAATTGAAAAGAGCCCACATCCGATGGAGCTTATTTATTCTGGCTTTGCGGGCGTGATCAAGTCACCGAATGCTGTTGAAGAATTTGTGAAAGGGGAATTTCCTGTTTCGTTTAGTCTCGAACTCGTGAGTACTGAAGGAATTGTTCATTTCTATATTCGAACCCAGAAGGGGTTTCGTAATCTCGTCGAGGCACATTTTTACGCGCAGTATCCAGACATCGAAATTGTCGAAGTCGAAGATTATACCAAGAACGTTCCTCGCACGGTGCCGAATGCTGAATGGGATCTCTGGGGCGTAGAATTCAAACTCTTGAAAGAGGATGCGTATCCGATACGAACCTACAAATTTTTTGAAGAGTCGGTTACTGGGAAGATGATCGATCCACTTGGCGGACTTATCGAAACCATGGGAAAGCTCGGGCCAGGGCAGCATTTGTGGCTACAACTGATCATGACTCCAGTCAAAGAAGATTGGGGACCGAAAACAGGACAACTTACCGTTGAAGAATACATCGGACACGCCAAAGAAGAATCCATTGGAGTCTTGGCACGTTTGTGGCATGCTCTGGGAGAAGTGTTTGGGAATCTTGCTCCCGGACTTATGGGGAAAGAGCTCGAGTGGACAACTCTTGAAAAGGCCGCGAAGGAAGAGCAGCCGCTTGAGTTCCGTTTGACCCCGGGGCAGAAAGACGTTTTGAAAGCGCTGGAAAGTAATATCGGAAAGCCGATGTTCAAGATTAAGATGAGGCATGTCTATCTCGGTCGGCGTGAGGGCTTCTCCAAACAAGTGGGTGTTTCTTCTTTCATTGGCGGGATCAAACAGTTTAATGATCTCAATCTAAACAGCATGATTCCCGATGATGCTCACAAAACCTACGCGAGCTATCTTTTTGTTGATTCGCGCCTCCGTTATCGGCAGCGACGGCTTCTTCGGCGGTATCGAGGTCGCGATTCTGATCCTCAAAACAATCGATTTCTCCTTTCATCAGAAGAACTTGCTACCCTTTATCATCTTCCAGATATGACGATGACCGCGCCAGCGTTGACGAAGGTTGCGACTCGGCGTGGTAGCGCACCAGCCAATTTGCCAGTACAATAGGAATGTTTACGTTCACATTTGTGAGACTCTTTTTTCGCTCGATCAACGTATCTAGCTCGTATGCCCCAAAATTCTGATATCGCCTTTTTTGCCAAAACGAATTTCCGAAATCAGGAGCGGATTTTTGGTATCAAAGCGGATGATCGGCGGCGGCATATGTATCTCTTGGGGAAGACTGGTATGGGGAAAACCAACCTCATGGAGAATTTAGCAATCCAAGATATCCAGGCGGGACACGGTATTTGTTTCATTGATCCGCACGGTGATACAGCGCTCAAACTCATCAAGGCCATCCCGGCCAATCGGATAAATGACGTGATTTATTTTGATCCGGCTGATCAGGATTTCCCGATTGCATTCAACGTGCTCGAACAAGTCGGATCTGACCAACGTTCGCTTGTGGCATCTGGCCTTGTGGGAGTTTTTAAAAAAATCTGGGCGGATTCATGGGGGCCGAGGCTCGAGTACATCTTACGCAATGCAATTCTGGCACTCCTCGAATATCCCGGGTCAACTCTTCTTGGGGTGATGCGAATTCTCGTGGATAAATCATATCGCGAACGGGTTATTGAAAAAGTCGAAGATCCCGTGGTGAAATCATTTTGGCGAGATGAATTTTCTGGATGGAATGAGCGGGTGCTCCAAGAGGTTATTTCTCCCATCCAAAACAAAGTCGGGCAGTTTACTTCGAATAGTCTCATTCGGAATATTATCGGCCAACCAACCTCAGCCTTTGACGTGCGCAAGGCGATGGATGAGCGAAAAATTCTCATCATGAATCTCGCCAAGGGGAAAATAGGAGAAGATTCGACAGCACTGCTCGGCGCAATGATGATTACGAAAATACAACTCGCGGCAATGGGGCGAGTGGATATCCCGGAAGAAGAACGCAAGGATTTCTTCTTGTATGTTGATGAATTCCAGAACTTTGCTACGGATTCTTTTGCCAACATTTTATCGGAAGCTCGAAAATATCGACTTGATCTTATTTTGGCGAATCAGTATATTACCCAACTCGAAGAACCCGTGCGTGATGCGGTGTTTGGAAACGCTGGAACTCTCGTAACGTTTCGGGTAGGAGCTGCTGATGCGGAATTCCTCGAAAAAGAATTTGAACCGATTTTTCTCCCAAATGATCTCGTCAATCTCCCGAAGTACAATATTTACCTCAAGCTCATGATCGATGGGATAACGGGAGATGCATTTAGTGCGACCGTTTTACCACCGATTGCTCTTGAAGAGAGTGGAGCGCACGAGAAAGTGATTAAGGTTTCACGGGATCGCTATGCGACCAAAAAAGAGGAGGTGGAGGAGAAAATTCGGCGCTGGACTGGAGTGCTTTCTGCTGAAGAAAAGAGAGCCGTGCTTCAATCACCGAAGTCACCGAGTGTCTCTGAAAGGCGACCCGAAGAACGTCCGCGCCCAAAACCCGTTCTGGCACCGCCCGCGAGAACCGCTCAATCAAAAACCTCAAACGAGCCCGTTCGAGTTCAGTCAATGGTACCAAGGATCGGTGAACATCGGATTCAAAAGACAGAGATACCAAAGTCAAAGCCGACCGTGGTAGAGCCTCCAAAAGTGTCGGAAAAACCAGTGACTGATTCCGTGGCCGAAAAGTTTCCTCTCGAGAAGGTTGAGGCGTCAGTGTCTCTTCCTGTGGTGGCAGCCGCGTCTCTTCCTGTTGAGAGAGTGCTGTATCCAGCCACGTGTGCAACGTGCGGGATGGAAATTGAAGTACCATTTGAACCTGACGATTCCAGACCGACATTTTGTAAAGATTGTCTTCGGGATTATCAGAGAGCGGTAGCGAAGGCAAAAAATGAAGAGCAGTCTCACTCTGGGGGCACTTTGTCGGCAAAGACTCCTGAAGTTCAAAAAAATACGAGTACGCAGCGAGTGACCACGCCGAAGAGCTATGCTTCGGCAGAAACTCCGATGAAGCTCTCTCAGGCTCAATATATCGAACCAAAAAAGTTTAAAAATCTCCGAAAAAAGCCAGATATCAATATGGCTGAAGTCCGCTCAATTATCGAGGGCGCTCGTTCGAAAGACGATAATTGATACTTGACGGATGGGGTGTTTCCGTATAAAATCGAGAGCTCCTTGTTGACTTGGAAGCCGGACTTCCAATTGGAAGTCCGGCTTCTTCTATTTAAATAGATTATGCAGAAAATTGCGGTTCTCGTTTCAGGTGGGGTGGATAGTTCGGTGGCATTGGCGCTCCTCAAAAGCCAGGGTTTTGACGTGACCGCGTTTTATCTCAAGATTTGGCTTGAGGACGAACTGGCGTTTCTTGGTGAGTGTCCATGGGAAGAAGATCTTGCATACGTCCGTGGAGTGACAGAAAAACTCGGGGTACCGCTCGAAATAGTGCCATTTCAAAAAGAATACTGGGAGAGCGTGGTGGCGTATACGCTTGCGGAAGTGAAAGCAGGTCGAACTCCCAATCCAGATATGCTCTGCAATGCGCGTATCAAGTTCGGAGCATTTTTTGATTTTCTCAGCGGAAAATCGAACCCTGAGCAACTGAAAGGAGTTGAAGGGTATGATAAAGGTATTGGTGGTTTTGATAAGGTTGCGACGGGGCATTATGCGCAAGTGGGAGAGCGTTCAGGAAAATTTTTTCTGAAAAAAACTCCGGATGCAATTAAAGATCAAACGTACTTTCTGTCACAACTTTCCCGAAGTCAACTTTCCCGAGCGCTCTTTCCGATTGGCAGCTACACCAAAGAAGAGGTGAGGGCGCTCGCGCGGAAATTCGAGCTTCCCAATGCGGAGCGCAAAGACAGCCAGGGAATTTGTTTCCTCGGGAAGATTCCATTTGATGAGTTTCTCAAATTCCACCTCGGTGAACGACCAGGGGATATCCTCGATTATGAAACGGGAAAAAAGTTGGGGACACACCCCGGGTTTTGGTATTACACCATTGGTCAGCGGGAGGGGCTGGGACTCTCGGGTGGTCCATGGTATGTCGTGGCGAAAGATCCGGAGGCGAATACAATTACTATTTCTCACGCGAGGGAACGAGAGGAATGCTCACGCGAGAGATTTTTTGTGACCGATCTTAATTGGTTTCATGAGAAGCCCGAAGATGGTCAAGCGCTTTCTGTAAAACTTCGTCATGGACCGAAAGAGTATCCATGTGAGGTACAGTGGCAGGATGAGAAGACGCTCGAAGTCCTTCTTCAGGGCGAAGACTCAGGAGTGGCTGCAGGTCAGTTTGCGGTATTCTATGACGGCGAGTATTGTTTGGGCGGAGGGGTAATGATATTGCCAGAATGAAAATATCAGACGCAACTTTACGAATCTTTCGCCGGAAACTTCGTGATTTTTTCAAGAAATCTGGGCGTGAGCATTTGCCATGGAGGAGAAAAGGTATCTCAGCCTATGAAGTGTGGGTGTCGGAGGTGATGCTCCAGCAAACTCAGGTATCGCGAGTGATTGGGTATTATACACGTTTCCTCAGACGATTTCCGACGATTCAAAAACTTGCGCGCGTTTCGTGGCAAGAATTCCTCCCATATTATGAGGGACTCGGGTACTATGCTCGTGGCCGAAACATGCTTACTACGGCAAAAATAATTGGAGAGCAATACGCTAGTGTCTTTCCACGTGAAATAGCAGAGCTTCAAAAACTCCCTGGTATCGGACCTTATACAGCGAGGGCCATTGCGAGTTTCGCGTATGGTGCACCAGAGATCGCCTGGGATACCAATGTGCGGCGAGTGATTGGGAGATTTTTTTTCGACGGGAAGGAACGAGTCAAGGGACAAGAAGACAGCTTGAATCAAGCTTTTGGGAAAGATGCTCCGTGGCTGAATTCCGCTCTTATGGATTTCGGCTCGAGCTTGTGCACGGCACGACCAAAATGTGAGGCCTGTATGCTCCGTCTCAATTGTGTGTATTACGCAACGGGTGGACGAAAGGAGAATAAAGCACGAAAAACGAAATTAGTTATTCCCAAACCAGATTACGTCGTCCTCTTTCTTCATGAACGTCATCAGCGGTATTTCTCGACGACGAAACGAGGGTATAAGCCATTTTTTCTCCCACGGACAGTCTGTAGCCGAAGCGCTATCAAGGCATATTTCCGTGATCAGTACGGACTCAAGCTTTCCGTACGACCACCCCAGGCTGTTGGGGAATTCCGGGGGAAGAGATATACTCTCGTCAACGCCCAAATCCTCTCTGGCGGGGTCACTTTTACAGCCTTTCCTAAAAAGGCACGTATCGAGTATAATAAGGCTATACGGCTCCTCTGAGTCAATCGTTTATGGAAGCGCGCAATCTCAATATTTATTTCTTTTTTCTCATTCTCTTGATTGTCGGGGGAGTGGTGTTTTTTATTTTCCAACCGTTCCTCACAGCAATTATTGCCGCAGCTATTCTGGCGGCACTCTTCAAACCAACCTATGAGTTTTTCCAGGTGAAGATGCGCGCCCATCGTGCACTTTCATCACTGGCAACCTGTGTGGTCGTAGCGCTTATTATTGTAGCTCCGATTCTCTTTGTTCTGTCTTTGGCCATTGGAGAAGCGAATAGTTTGTACGAAACGATGAGTAAAGAAGTGACGTTTACGAGCCTCGTCGATCAGTCAGTGAAAAAACTGAATGATGCCCCCTATCTCCACTTCTTGTTTAATGAGCGGACTCTGAATACTGAGCAAGTCATGGTTGATTTCCGTCGTTTTGGGGAGAACGCTCTCGGCCTCTTACAAGCAGCCTATCAAAGCATCACCCACTTTATTTTCTGGGTGTTCGTGATGTTTTTTACCCTGTATTATTTCCTCATCGATGGGAAGAATGCACTGGCCGGGGGAATGCGACTGTCTCCACTGAAAAATGAACATGAGAAACTCCTCATTTCGAAATTTGTTTCCATGAGTCGGGCTACTCTCAAAGGAACTCTCGTGGTAGGAGTCATTCAGGGGCTTTTGGGAGGAATTGCTTTCTGGATTGTCGGTATTCCGTCACCCTCGATTTGGGGACTCTTTATGATTCTCCTCTCCATTATCCCGATGATTGGTTCAGCCATTGTGTGGCTTCCCGCCGGGCTTATTCTCCTCTTTCTCGGTCAAATATGGCAGGGTGTATTTCTCTTGGTGGTCGGGTTTGGAGTGATCTCACTTATCGACAACATTCTTCGCCCCAAGCTAGTGGGGCAAGATACGCAGATGCACCCACTCACGGTGTTTTTTGCGACGCTTGGTGGAATCGCATTTTTTGGACTCCCTGGGTTCATCATTGGACCGATCATTGTTTCGCTCTTTGTGGCTCTCTGGGAGATATACGCGATCGAATTCAAGGGGCAACTCAGCGAATTCAATGCCTCATCCTAGCTATGGACACGAGTTGGTCTCGTTTGCCGCTCTCAATCGACCCTGTCTTGTGGCAAGGCGATTTTTTTTCGCTCGCCTGGTACGGGCTTGCATTTGCTTTGGGAGTAAGTGTGGCTCTGTGGTATTTTCGTTATATTTTGTTGCCTGCTCAGAAATTTTTTCCCGTTCTCGATTATGCGGATATTGTGCTCTGGGGGCTGGTTGGGACGCTCCTTGGGGCTCGGCTCGGTTTTGTATTGGTGTATGGTGACGATTCATATTGGCAGGAGTCGTGGCGCATCATTTCTCCTTATGATGTTCACGATAAAATCTGGACGGGAATTCGAGGGATGAGTTTTTTTGGTGGGGTGGTTGGAGGGGGGCTTGGTTGGTGGTGGCTCGCTCGTCGTCGTCACTGGCCATTCTTCCGGCTCACAGATATGCTGGTGCAAATAATCCCGATTGCACTTGGTTTTGGGCGGTTGGGTAATTTTCTGGGGCGGGAACTCATTGGGCGAGCAACGGAGGTTCCGTGGGGGATGTATTTTCCCAGTGATCCGACTGTTCTTCGACATCCATCACAGCTTTATGAAGCGTTTGGAGAGGGGCTGGTACTGTATTGGCTCCTACGACTTGCCGCTTCTCATAAGGTGCTAAAACCAGGATGGCTGACGAGTTTTTTTCTCATTGGCTATGGGGTGATCCGCTTTGCGTTAGAGTTTTTCCGTGCACCAGACAGGGGGAGCCCACTTATTTTCTCTTGGTTGACGCTCAATCAGGTATTGGCGGCAGGACTTTCCGTTATTGGAACGCTGCTTTTCCTCTCTTTCTGGCGCCGTGATACAATAGAGCTATCTAAATTCAAACTATGAAAGTATTCCTTGGTGTCGGTATTCTGATACTCGTTGTTGTTGGGTTGTCTGTGTGGGGGATGAACGAAGATACTTCAACCGGATTTGATGTGACGCGCACGACGTATTTTTACGGCGAAGAATGTCCGCATTGTCAGCGGGTGGCTGAATTTCTTGCGGCAAACAACATTGCCGAAAAAGTTGCTTTTGAGAAACTCGAAGTGTGGCATAACACGCAGCATGCGCGGCAGATGAACGAAGCAGTGAAAATATGTCAGCTGAGTCCGCAAGACGTGGGCGTACCCATGATTTTTGAAAATGGCACCTGTCATGTGGGAGAACCAGATGTCATGAAATTCTTCAAGACCAAGGCGGGAATTCAGACAGAATAATATTGTTTGACCCAAGACAAAAACAAACACGGTATGCACGAAGTTGTTCCTCCAAAAATTCGGCCAATCTCTCGAGCGAAGGTATTGATGGATGGTATTGCCTATGGTCGGCGTTATGATCCACCTCGGCCACTCCCTCGGCAACCTCTCGTTACGAGTAGCATGCAGCACGCGAGGAAGCAGCTCGATGCAGTAAGGCTCCGCCAACCAACACGAGAAAGTTTTTCCTGGAAGAACTTTCGTCGATTTGGGCATCATTCTTTTCGGCGGGTATATGTCGTCTTACGACGAGTGATCCGACGTTTTGGACGGTTGCTCCCGGTTTTTGGTGGTACGCCCAAACGACTCTTGTACACGTCGCTGCTCGGCGGGGTAAGTTTTGGTATGGTGTCAATGGGAATTATCCAAAACTTTGCGACTTCGGATAATGTTGTAGCCAGTAGCGCGGCGTTTGTTGAAAACTCGGGAGATGATTCTGAAAAGGCGGCGCTCAAAGAGGAACTCTTGGCTGAGACAGAAAAATACGACCCCAACGATGATCTTTTCCTTCAGTTTTTTAGTGAGGCAAGCAAAGATGAATATTCCGAGAAGATCAGAGAGCTGGTGAAGGGGTATCCAATTGAAGATATGCTCCCGTATATTCTTGAACAAGATCGAATCGTAGCCGCATTTCTCATTGGTATCGCCAAAAAGGAGTCAAATTGGGGAAAGCGTATTCCGGTGCTCGCGGGACAAGATTGCTTCAATTACTGGGGGTATCGGGGGATCAGGCGCCTCATGGGCAGCGGCGGGCATACGTGTTTCAATAGTCGCCAGGATGCCGTGAATACGGTGGCCGTTCGGCTGGAAAAGCTGATCCATTCAGAAAATCTGAATACCCCAGCCAAGCTCGTTGTCTGGAAATGTGGTTATAGTTGTGATGGTCATAGTCGAGAAAGTGTTCGGAAATGGATTTCGGATGTAGATCTCTACTTTAGCCAACTTAATGAGGGAAGCTAGATGGTTGGTGAGGTGTATTGCAAAAAATTAATAAACGTGATATAATATTCATCTGCCTGCGTAGGCAGATTTTGCTTTAATAGAGCCAATAAAGTGATAATTTGGGGATAATTTTGATTGACTTCATCATCGTATTAGAGTAGATTCGGGTTTGCGTCTTCAGTGAGGGGAGATTCTCGAACAGAGTAATCCGCACAGATATAGATAGCAGTATGGGTCAGAGTACTCGAAGGGGGATTTTTTTTATGTCGGCTTTTTTTGGAGGGTTTCTCTCCGGAGCATTTTTTTTGTTTTCGGCGGTTCCGGTGGGAGCTGATCAGCAGAATGCTCCCGTAAAGCCCTCGCTTGATCTGTGTGCTCTTCGAAATGATTTTGCCTTTTTTGCTCGAACAGAAGGTCGACAAAAAGAGCCCGTACAAGCCGAAACGCTCTCGTGTGAGGACATGCTCGCCCTGAGGAAAGTGGTGACTCTTTCTGATGAAATGGTTCAGGATTCTCGAAATGATTCTGAAAAGTTAACGGTTCAGATCCGAAACATGGTAGCGGGTTTTCCCATCGAGACTATGGTAGAGGCAATTTCAAAATATGACAGTGAAATCGCAGGATTGATCGTCGGAATTGGGAAAAAAGAATCAAATTGGGGAAAACGCACCCCGAAACTCTCTGGTGACGAATGTTTCAATTTTTGGGGATATCGTGGCGCTGGGGATCGCGGATTGACCTCTGATGGATATGGCTGCTGGCTTACTCCAGAAGCGGCGGTACGAACGATTGGGAATCGGCTCGTTGAGTTGCGTGATCTTCGATCAAGCGGGACACCCGAGCGAATGATTGTTTGGAAATGTGGGAATTCTTGTGCGACACATAGTCCCGAGAGTGTTCGGAAATGGATCGCTGATGTGGATCATTATTATCAGGAAATTGTTCATCGTGATTAACCATCGCTGTTTCTGAGGGCACAGTTCTTCGAGAGGGTAGCGTTTCCGGTTCCTCTCGGAGTATAATGAAAACAAATACATATACTCATGGCTTGGCTTTCATTTGCACTCGTTGCTTACTTTTTCAATGCCGTTACGGCGCTGCTCGATAAGTTTCTTTTGGCTGGTCGGATTAAAGAACCTGCGGTGTATGCTTTCTTTGTCTCTCTCTTTTCCCTCTTTGCAGTTTTTTTAATTCCGTTTGGATTTCAGGCGATTCGCTGGCAGACAGCGGTGGTGTTCCTCATTTCCGGAGTCTTTTTTTTGTACGGACTGGTAGCTTTTTATATCGCCGTTAAACGGAGTGAAATTTCTCGTGTTGCGCCACTTGTTGGCATCATTATTTCGGTGATTGCCGGAGTTGCCTCGCTCGCTTTCGGTCCGGCGGCAAATGCTCCGTTTTCTCCGATGCATTTTTTGTCATTATTCCTCCTGTTAGCTGGAGCCTTTCTGATTGCTTTTGATCTTCCACTTCGCCAAACTGATGCCATCATGAAGTCGACTCTCTTGGCTGGGTCACTCATGGCGCTCTCACTAATTTTTCTCAAAACTGGTTATAAGAATGCGGACTTTCTAAATGGACTTGTCTGGTCTCGTTTTGGTTTTATCCTTGGAGGGATAACCCTTCTCCTCATTCCAGATTTTCGGCGAGCAATTCTGGCAGAATGTACCTCCTTTTCGACAGTCAATCGGAATAATTTGACCACGGGATTTTGGTTTATTCTCAACAAAGTTTTTGGTGCGCTGGCAACTTTTTTTCTTACCTATGCGACGTTTCTTGGGCCAGTCACGTTTATCCAGGCGCTCAATGGAGTGCAATATGCATTCCTCTTGGCGATGGCGCTCCCGCTCTCCTATCGGTTTCCACAGATTTTTCAAGAGCGGCTGTTCTTTTGGGATTGGTTTCAAAAGGCGGTAGCCGTTGTTTTGATCGCGATTGGGACTTGGCTCGCCGTCACAGCGACGGGAATTAAGTTGTTTTTATAGCAGAAAAAAATAACGCAAGTTGATATGCATGCCTGGCGTGGATTTCTGAAAATGGTAGGAGCAACGTTCCTGGTATTATGTCTAGGTGCTATCTTGCTTTTTGGATACTTCAATCTTCCGGTGAGTACACCACGTGAAGATGTCCACCTTGGTATGACATTTTCTTCGCGCTACGCGAATGATCTCGGACTAGATTGGCGAGCGACGTACGAGGCACTCCTTGATGACATCGGTGTGAAAAAAATGCGGCTGCCGGTTTACTGGGACCTCGTTGAACCAAAGAAGGGCGAATATACCTGGCATGATCTTGATTGGCAAGTGCGCGAAGCTGCCAAGCGTGAGGTAGAACTAATTCTTGTTGTGGGACAACGCGTCCCACGCTGGCCAGAGTGTCATATTCCAAGTTGGGCGAGCACGTCAGCAGAAGATCGGGAGAATGCCCTCCTTCACTTTATTGGTCAGGTAGTGAGGCGGTACCAGCATGAGGCATCGATAAAGATCTGGCAGGTTGAAAATGAACCCTTTCTCGTCTTTTTTGGAAACTGCCCAGCACTTGATGTTTCCTTGCTTGATCGAGAAGTGGCACTGGTAAAAAAGCTGGATCCAGATCGCCCAGTGCTCCTTACGGATTCAGGCGAGCTCAGTCTCTGGTATCGTGCCGCCGCAAGAGGAGATATGTTTGGGACGACGCTCTATCGGAAGATTTACAAAGGAAATATTGGCTATTTTACGTATCCAGTCGGTCCGACCTTCTTTCATTTCAAAGCCGCTCTCGTGCGACTTCTCACCAATCAGGAACAGTTTTCAGTGATCGAGCTCCAGGCGGAACCGTGGGCGAACGGCTGGGTTGCCAATGTTCCACTTGAGGAACAATATATTACCATGAATGCCGATCTGCTCGAGGAAAACGTTACCTATGCTCGGCAAGTTGGGTTTCCAGATATTTATCTCTGGGGTGGCGAGTGGTGGTATTGGCTCAAGGAAAAACAAAGCGCTCCTGAGGTATGGGAAAAAGCCAAGGAACTCTTTGAGAGGTACCCGTAAGTTGTGGATGAAATGATGTACAAATCGGAAGAGATAGCTCAGCTTGTGCTCGTGATTCATAATGTGCGGAGCGCCCATAATGTCGGGTCGCTGTTTCGATCGGCCGATGGCGCGGGTGTAAAGCAGGTTTTCCTCTCGGGCTATTCTCCAAGACCAGCTCGCTCGAGGCAACTGGTATTGAGTGTGGCTGAAAAAGAACTCCGGAAAACGGCGCTGGGGGCTGAAGCAAGTGTATCCTGGACATACCTTCGGGAGTTGGGCAGGGTAGCAAAACGATTGCACCAGGACGGATATTCTATTGTGGCACTGGAACAATCTCCTCTAAGCCAAGATTATCGTTTCGTACGTGGAAAATTGTTGGCCACTCAGCTTCCTCTGAAGGTGGCATTGCTGGTTGGAAATGAGGTACTGGGACTTTCGCCACGAGCGCTCAAATTGGCAGATGTTATTATGGAACTACCTATGCGCGGGGAAAAGGAGTCACTCAACGTTTCCGTGGCTGGTGGTATTGCTCTCTATGAATTACAGGCTACAATAGAAGAAGCCTATGCCAACAAAAAAAGGAGTCGCCAATAAGAAATTGGCCATTTTCGATATTGATGGAACCATTTTCCGGAAGAATCTCCACTTTGAGCTGATCAATGAGCTTTCTTGGATGAAGATTTTCTCCAATGAAGTTCGCAAACGCCTCACGGAGATTTATTCCAATTGGATCGAACACGAAGGGACGTATGAAGATTATCGAAAGGCACTCGTGGCGCTCTACGCGGAACATATACGAGGGGTAAGTGAAACAGATGTTCTCAGGGCAGCCAAAATCGTTGTGCCTTTTCAAGCGAAACGCACCTATATTTTTGCGGAGGAGCTGATTCGAAAACTCAAGAAAGAAAACTATCACATTATTGTGGTTTCAGGATCACCTCTTGAGATTGTGACTGAGTACAATGACCATTATCTGAAATTTGATGCGGTCTTTGGGAGTGTTTATGAGTTAGATGAGGCAAAGCGGTATACCGGGGTAGCGTCTTTCGAGCCATCACGCAACAAGGGTGAGGTGGTGAAGCAATATGTTTTTGAACACGGGTTGTCACTTGAGGATTCGGTGGGTGTGGGGGATACTGAATCGGATAGCTCGTTTCTTAAAATGGTTGCACACCCAATTGCCTTCAACCCCAACAAAAATCTCAAGAAAACGGCTGAAAAAGAAGGGTGGCGCATCGTCGTTGAGAAAAAGGATGTAATTTATGAGATCAGCCATTAGCTTTGAAGCTTGTAGCTGCTAAGCTTGTAAGCTGTAATGAAAGCTATGATAGAAACGTATAAAGAGCTTATTGTCTGGCAAAAAGGAATAATTTTGGTGACGAAGATATATGCGTTTACTGCTTCTTTTCCAAAAGAGGAGATGTATAGCTTATCATCACAAATGAGGCGAGCGGCTGTATCTATTCCTTCAAATATAGCAGAAGGAAGGAGCCGATCATCGAGGAAAGATTTTGTCCAGTTTTTGCGGATTTCCCACGGCTCTTTAGCAGAGCTCGAGACGCAGTTAATTGTGAGCGAGGAGCTTAAATATGGAAATGGTATGCTAAGAAAAGAGATCTTTGTTTTAATTAATGAAGAAAAAAAGATGTTAATCTCTATGATTAGCAAGCTCAAAAGCCCTTCAGCTTAATAGCTTAAAATCTTTCGTATGAACCTCAATAAAACACTCGATGACTTTCTTCGTTCGACCAAATGGCTCTGGCTTCCATTTTACGCTTTTTTTGTTCTTTCTCAGGAGGTCATGGAAAGATTCCGAGGGAAATAGTTATTTTTTTGGCATGACTCGATCGATCCGGATCGCAGCGCGTGGGAGTTGGCTCATTTTATGGATGGGGCTTATTTTCTTTTTTTCGCACCAGCCTGGAACGGGAGTAAATTGGGAACCACCTTTCTGGTACGTCGTCGAGCGCAAGAGCGCACATGTATTCGAATATGCCGTACTAACCTTCCTCACTTTTCGTTTTTTCTGGCTCGTCTATTTGAAAGAAACGTTTGGAAAAGTTCTGATATTGGCAGCCGTGTTTTCGCTCATGTACGGAGCCACGGACGAGCTCCATCAGTTCTTCATTTTTGGGCGAGGCGCTCACCTACAGGATGTCCTAGTAGATGTCCTCGGAATAGCTGGGATGAGTTTCCTCCTCATTCTTTTGTGGCGTGCTAAAATGAGAGCATAACCTATGTCTCATACTCGTTCCCGCGTCATCCAATATCTGGGGCTGTTTGTTGTCTTTGGTGGTATAGCCATCAGTTATTGGTATTTCTCCGTTCGTGCTGGGGGACGCCTCAATGCTCCACAGACAGGTACGCTTACATCGGGTTTGGTTGGCTATTGGACGTTCGATGGAGCAGATATCTCTGGAACAACCGCAACCGATAAAAGTACAACGGGAGCAAATGGAACACTAACCAACGGTCCGGCGAAAGTCGCTGGAAAAGTCGGCCAGGCGCTCAGTTTCTGGCCAGATGGTGTGGATACCCAAGCATATGTCCATATTGGTGACCCGGCAGGTGGTCAGCTTGACTTTGGCTCGGGTGATTTTTCAGTTGGGTTTTGGATGAAAACGAGTGGATATGTTGATCAGAGTTCATCTGTCAACGTGCCACTCTCAAAAACAGCGGTCGGAACGGGAAATGCAGCTGGGTATTATTTCCAGTACGGGAGTAGCAATCAGTTGCAGTTTGTCGTCCGAAATGGATCTTCTACCTATGCTCTTGCTACCCCTACTTCCATTGTTGGTGACTGGCACTATTACATGGGAGTGCGTTCCGGAAGCACGATGTATTTCTATCAAGACGGAGTATCAGTTGGTTCGACGGCTGTTTCGGGATCTACTTCAAACAGTGAATTCTTTCAAGTTGGTTCGTATGGAGCAGGGGGTCCGTATTTCAATGTGAATGGTTCAATGGACGAAGTCCGCGTTTACAATCGTGCGCTCGCGGCGACTGAAATCCAGTCTCTCTACGATCTCGGCTCGAGTGACAAAATAAACTCGAGTATCTCCCAAAAACAGGGGGGAGGTACTCTCGCTAATGGTCTCGCTGGTTACTGGAAATTTGATGAAGGTACGGGAACTTCGGCAGCAGATGCAAGTACAAACGCAAATACAGGGACTCTTCAGGGATCTCCAATTTGGCAGTCATCAGGCAAGATCGGGACTGCTGTGACATTTGATGGTTCAAATGACGAGATTACCACGACTACCAACATTGGTGACGGGAGTAGTTTCAAGATGTTTACTCTTTCCACTTGGTTCAAAACCTCTACCGCCTCAGGACGCAAGATTATTGGTCTGGAAAGCAATCAAACTGGTACTGGGTCTATCTATTATGATCGTGATATTTATATTGGCACAGATGGCAAGGTTTATTTTCGTGTTTACGATGGTGTGAGTAAATATGCAACGTCGCCGAGTACTTTCAATGACGGGAATTGGCACCATGCTGTAGGCGTGAGTAACGGGGACAATAAGACGATACAGCTCTATGTCGATGGTGTTCTCCAGCAAACCACCGCCATCGGAACAGTCTATTCATCGTACCCATCAAGTTATTGGCGCATTGGGGGTTATAAGGTTACTGGGTTAACGAATAATGGTGGCGATGGTTTCTTTACTGGTGATATCGACGAAGTTCGTGTATACAACCGCACTCTTTCCACCGATGAAATTTCCCAACTTTACCGACTCACGACACCGACAGTGGTGGACACGAGCCTCAAGGGTTACTGGTCTTTCGATGGGGAGGATGTCTCTGGTACCACAGCCTTCGACCGGAGTGGCGCGGGGAATAACGGCACCCTCACCAATGGCCCTGCCGTCACCCCCGGAGCCGTCGGTCAGGCTTTGAATTTTGATGGGACGGATGATTATGTCTCTGTTCCGGATGCTGATGTCCACAGTCCATCGGTAAACAACATGACTATTTCAACATGGGCAAAGAAATCAGGCTCTGTTTCCAGCCAGACCTGCGGAACAAATTCGGGGTATTATCTTGTTATGAAAGGAGCGACTAGTCCTGGCTGGGAATGGGCGCTGCAACAGATGTCCGATAGTGCCATTTGTTTTATTAGTTGGACCTCGGGTGGAAGTACTATTGCAAGTGTCACGCTTTCACGTACGATAAACGATGGTCAGTGGCACTTATATACAGTCGCCATCCAAACGGGAACTCGAATCGATTTTTATGTTGATGGCGTGCTCTCAGGATCTACCACGAGTTTTAGTGGGTCAATGTCTAATACAACATCAGCGATCACTATCGGTGCGCGTGACAATGGGAGTACGGGGCGATTTGGTGGAATTCTTGACGAAGTACGCATCAACAACCGTGTCCTGTCGGTGAGTGAAATCCAGTCCCTTTACGCGAGCGGGCAGAGTGACAAGGTAAATTCCGCCGCCTCGACTCCGCAGGGTGTCGGCCGCCTCGACTCGGGCCTCGCTGGGTATTGGAGATTTGATGATGGTTCAGGATCGAGCGCAACTGATAGCAGCACCAATGGTACCACCCTCACCCTTACCAATAGCCCATCCTGGTCTACCGGAAAAATGGGAACCTCACTCACTTTTTTTCCGGGAGGTTCCGATACCAATGCTATTGCTTCGGTGACTGATCCAGCTTCGGGTGTTTTGGACTTTGGTTCTGGCGATTTCTCGGTGGCGTTTTGGGCGAAAGGGCGGGGCTATACGGCACAGGGGAGCTCGGGGAATATGCTCGTGGGGAAGAAAAATGTAGACTCATCGAGCGCAGCTGGGTGGTACTTTGGTATCAATAGCAGCTCGATTCCACAGATGAACGTCAATAACGGGAGCACGGAAATTTATCCTGGGGGCGGGACGGCGCTGAGTGATGACGCGTGGCATCATCTCGTGGGGCTACGTGCCGGCAGCACCGTCAAGCTCTATAGCGATGGAGTACTCGTATCGTCGGGTACGCTTGCGGGAAATGTCTCCAATGTGAATTCCTTTTGGGTGGGAGATGATGGGACAGGTCTTCGTAATTTCAAAGGAGAGATAGATGAAGTGCGAACGTATAACCGTGCTCTCTCGGAGGATGAGATCTCCCAGCTCTACCGGATCGGGACACCGACCGGGACAGATACCAGTCTCAAGGGCTATTGGTCGTTCAATGGGCAGGATGTCTCGGGAACGACTGCTTATGACCGGAGCGGAGCGGGGAACAATGGCACCTTGACGAATGGCCCTGCCGTCACGCCAGGAAAACTCGGCCAGGCGCTTTCATTTGATGGGAGTAATGATTATATTTCTGTACCTCAAAACGGCAATTTCAACCTCAGTTCAAGTGGGTTTACGATTGCTCTTTGGATAAATAAAACAGCAGATGGAAGAGTTATTTCGTGGTATGACGGATCAAAAAATATTCAACTAATTGCAAGTACGCGTGATGGAGGAGTCACACAAATGTTCGCTCTGAAAAATCATGCAGGTACTTTTGCACCACAGGCTGCAACTGCCAGTGTAGCTATTGGTCAATGGCATCACGTTGCCGGAACATTTAATGGAAGTTCATACGTTATGTATGTCGATGGAGTTACTTCAAGTGGGTCTCTTGACGGAATTCCAAGTGCTTATACAACGGAGAGTACCAATCTCTACATTGGTCAATTCGGTGGATCTTTTGGATTTTTTTCAGGTAAATTGGACGAAGTCCGCATCTACAATAGAGCTCTTGGTGCTTCTGAAATCGCTGCTCTCTATAATCAGAGCCGTTAGAAAAATTGAGAGACAATCCGTTTACTGAGAGAACATTATGTCACAGAAATTGATGCAGACGCTGCGGCACTGGAGAGATGAACAGGCGCGGATCGAGGGGGTGGAGACATACCGTGTCATGAATAATGCAACCCTCGAAGCACTCGTCGGCCGGATGCCCTCGACACTCCTTGAACTCTTGGAGGTGAAGGGGATCAAGTCAGCCAAGAGCAAAAAGTACGGGAAAATTCTTCTCCGTATTCTTGAAGAATGCAAAGTGGGTGATATGCCGAATGTGACCGATTTTTCAGGAAGAGGATTTAGTAGTGCGAAGAATGAATTTGGACCGGCAGAGGGAGGTGAGGAACAACGAGAATCTATGAATCACGAGCCGCTCTCAGTGAGTCAGTTTCTCGACGGAATGAATGTCGAACTGTCGGGCATGGCGGCTCGGGTGAAGGGGGAAGTGACGAGTGTGGATCTCCGTGAACGTGTGGTATATTTTTCGCTCAAGGATCCGGTAGGTGAGGGGCTGGTAAACTGTGTCATTTTTCGCTATCAGTACCAGGTTTCGGGAGTTGAATTGGCTGTTGGAGATGAGGTTATCATTGAGGGGGTACCGGAGATTTATAAGCCGAGCGGGAGATTTAGTCTCAAGGTTGGGGTGATCGAGCTTGCTGGGGAAGGTGCTCTCAAGAAAGCCTATGATGCACTGAAACGGAAACTGGAGCAGGAGGGTCTCTTGGCTCCTGAGCGTAAACGAATTCTCCCTCGGCTCATCGAACGGGTGGCGCTCGTGACGTCTGCGGATGGAGCGGCTCTCGGAGACTTTACGATGAATCTTGGTCGAAACGGTATTCACGTTGATTTTTATCCAACAGCTGTGGAGGGGAAAAAGGCAGTATTTGAAATCATCGAAGCCCTGCAATTTTTCCGAGAGAATGCTCAAGAATATGATTGCTTGGTTCTCATTCGTGGGGGTGGGAGCCTCGAGAGTCTTCAGGCCTTCAACAACGAAGAATTAGTGCGTGAAGTAGCACGCTCACGGGTGCCAGTACTCTGTGGAGTGGGACATGAGAAAGATGTGACCCTCGCAGCGCTTGTCGCCGATATGATGGTCTCTACACCGACGGCGACTGCGAAAGAATTGGCATCTGGTTGGGAAATGGCTCGTCATGAAGCGGATCTTGCGAAAACCACCCTCGTAAATATTGGAAATGGTTTGATGGTGGAGACGAACGAAATTCTTGGCCAGAGTGAGCGAAAAATCGAGGGGTATTTCCGAGAGTTACAGAAAAATATTCAGACACTTTTTTCTCGATTTTATGGAGAAGTACTTTCTCTTACACTTCATATTCAAGCGAAAAAGAATTTCGTCAGTGATTCGGAAAAACAGCTGATGCAGCAACATATGCATGTGGTAGAGCGAGTGGGGGAATCCCTGAGGACACTCGGAGAGCTCTTGGCCTCGCTCGATCCGAGGCGGGTATTGGAGCGCGGGTACGCCCTGCTACGGCGCCAGGGAAAACTCGTGCGACGAACTGAGGATATCCATATAGATGAAACGATCGAGGGCTCATTGGCGAATGGAAAATTCAGCGCTATTATTAAGGGAATAACACCGTTATGAAAGAAAAAACAACCAATTTGACCGAAGCGCTCAAAAAAATAGAAGACATTGTGAGCTGGTTTGATACGGGCGAGGTTGATGTCGAACGAGCTCTTGAAAAAGTTAAGGAAGGAGCTGTCCTCATCAAAACCAGTCGAGCCAGGCTCAAGGAGATTGAAAATGAGTTTGAAATTGTCAAAAAAGAGCTTGAGGAGAACTAAACAATTGGGGGGGCAAAATAAAAAAATGCATCGTTTTTCTGGGGATATTTCTATCGTCTTGGGTGGAGCGGCTGGACAAGGGATCCAGACCGTGGAGGCACTTCTGGTTGAAGTGCTCCGTCGTGAAGGGTATTTTGTTTTTGCGTCGAAGGAGTATATGTCACGAATTCGCGGAGGGAGTAATTCAACCGAAATCCGGATTACGAGTAAGCCAAGACGTGCCTTTGTGAAGAAGATTGATCTGCTGTTTGTGCTCGATAAAGGTGCCATGAAGCACCTAGCGCCCCGACTCTCACGTCAAACACTGGTGATTGGAGAGAAAGATAAAGTTTGTGAGACACAGTGTCAGGTGATTGATGTTCCCTTTACACGGTTTGTGCGGGAATTGGGGCACCCCATATATACGAGTACTCTGGCAGTTGGAGTAGTCCTTGGGATGCTCAAGGCGGATGAAAAACCCTTTCATGAATATCTCCGTTCCCGTTTTGCGCGTAAAGGAGAAGAAGTAGTGGAGAAGAATATCGAAGCAGCCAAAATGGGATATCTTCATGGCACCCATATTGGATTTGTTGAGGGAATAGAAATAGCACTTCCACGGAGATCTATCCAAAAAGACAGCTTCCTGCTTTCTGGTGACACGGCACTTGGCCTGGGAGTTCTTGCTGCTGGGTGTAATTTTATTTCATCGTACCCGATGTCGCCTGGGACAACGCTGCTTTCATTTCTCGCGGGACACGCAAAGTCATCTCGTATTGTAGTCGATCAGGCAGAAGACGAAATCGCGGCGATAAATATGGCTATCGGAGCGTGGTATGCCGGGGCGCGGGCGATTGTGACGACTTCTGGTGGAGGATTTTCTCTCATGGCTGAAGGAGTAAGTCTTTCGGGTATGATCGAAACTCCTGTGGTGATACATATTGGTCAGCGACCAGGTCCAGCCACCGGGCTGCCGACTCGGACAGAGCAAGCCGATCTTAACCTCGCGCTCTATGCTGGGGCAGGTGAATTTCCGCGGGCGATCTTCGCTCCAGGGACACTTGCAGAGGTGTATCGGGCAGCTCAGCAAGCGTTTCTCATTGCTGACAAGTATCAAGTCCCAGTCTTTATTTTAACTGACCAGTTTCTCTTAGATGCAATATCTACCGTCGAGAAACGTGATGTAAAACAATTGCCAGTAAAAAACTACATAACCGAAACGAATCCAGAGTACCAGCGGTATCAGATGCAGAAAAATGGGATTTCACCGAGGGGAGTTCCGGGGTTTGGAACGGGTCTTGTCGGAGTGGATAGCGATGAACATGATGAAGCTGCTCATATCACGGAGAGTGCTACCGTTCGATTGGCACAGCATGAAAAGCGCCTTTCGAAGCTCGAGGGTCTTCGGAGTGCAGTTCTCCCACCTGTGGTTATCGGGAATATTAAAAAAGCGGAGTGTCTCGTTGTGACGTGGGGATCGAATTTCGGTGTCGTCGAGGAGGTGCTTGATCGAATGCAAGACGATTATTTTGTCCATATTCATTTCCCCCAAGTGTATCCTCTCCCGGAAAGCGGGAAGAAACTCTTTCCGAAAAACAAGGAGGTGGTGGTCATCGAAAATAATGCTACGGGTCAGTTTGCCGATCTCTTGGAACGGGAGTATAAAATTACGGTCACACGGCGTATTCTCCAGTACGATGGCAATCCATTTTCAGTGGAAGATGTGATGAAATCACTTCAAAAAATCGTATGATGAATTTTTTGAAACCAACAGAATATACATGGATGGGGTTTATCGGAACAATAGCGAGTATTTTTTTTGTGGTCCTGGTTGGAGAGTATTATCATTGGAATACTTCGTTTTTGGAACCGCTAGCATTTTTTATTCTTTTTTTCCCAGCAGCAGTACTATCCGTATTTAAACTTTCGACATTTACATTCGTACTGGTGCACACGAATCCTTCGATATACGATCCTGAACTTAATTCTACTGGATTCATAGTCGATATTATCTTTTGGTTGTTGGTGGCGTATCTTATTGGATCTCTTATATCGAATGTGAAAATGAAAAAGATAAGCACTAACAGTTTGCCGTTATGATCGACAAGAAACTCTACGATATGCCACATGGGACGGACATTGCTTGGTGTCCGGGGTGTGGTAATTTCCCCATTCTCAATATTGTCAAAACTGCTCTCGCAGAGCTTGATATTCCACCAACCGAAGCGGTCATTTGTTCTGGAATTGGTCAAGCTGCCAAGACCCCACATTATCTCAGGGTGCACTATTTCAACGGGCTTCACGGACGAGCACTTGCTCCAGCAACTGCCATCAAGATTGCCAGTCCCAAACTCACGGTCATTGCCGAAAGTGGAGATGGGGATACTTATGGAGAGGGGGGGAATCATTTTCTCCATACGATCCGGCGCAATCCAGATATCACGAGTATCGTTCACAACAACATGATCTATGGTTTGACCAAAGGTCAGGCCTCACCAACGAGCGAGCGGGGGCTCAAGAATCCGATTCAACCCGATGGAGTAGTTCTTGAACCATTCAATCCATTAGCTGTAGCTCTTTCCCTCGACTGCACTTTTGTATCACGGGTTTTCTCGGGTGACATTCCGCAAGCGGTAGCCATCGTAAAACAGGCGATTGAGCACAGAGGTTATGCCTTGGTGGATGTTTTTCAACCGTGCGTCGTCTTCAATAAACAAAATACTTTCCAATGGTTCAAAGAGCACACCTACTATCTCGACGAGGAACATGACAAAGCTGATAAACTCGGCGCGATGAAACTTGCACTGGAAACCGAGAAGCTCGCCCTTGGCGTTTTGTATCAACGTACCGGGAAACCAACGTATGAAACCTTGTTACGTGAAGGCGATGATCCGATGTATCTCTGGCAGCGTGATGACGAAGCTTTGAAACATGCTTTACAAAAATTTTCATAGAGAAAACCCCGCCACAGCGGGGTTTTAGTCGAGACCAAGTTTTGCTTTCGCTTCCGGGGTCATTTTGTCAGGACTCCAGGCAGGGTCAAAAGTAAGCTCAATTTCAACATCATCAATGGTGTCGATTTCCATGATTCGATCCTCAATTTCTTTTTGAATTTGGCCAAAGAGGGGACAGCCAATAGTTGTGAGGGTCATGGTGATTTTGCAGTGCTTCTTCTCATCAATCGCGACTTCGTAAATGAGACCCAAGGCTTTGATGGAAACTCCAAGTTCCGGGTCGAGGACTTGGTCGAGCTTATTGAGGACTTGGTTTTTGAGAGACGCTTTTGGCATATGATGAATGATGTTTCACAAAAAAACTTTCCTTTTAATTGCTGTAAAATATCCAGAGAATATTTTACTGACATGAATGTTCGGAATTGCTCCAGCGCACAAATCATGCTTCCGAAGGTTCAAGCCACACAAAAAAGGAAAGTTTTGTTTTACTTGGGGAGGGGTTTATTCCGGGAAAACTTGTTTTCCAGAAGAATCTTTGATTCGGATGGCTCCGACTGGACAGGCACGAGCAGCATTGAGGATGGTGTCTTGATCATCGCCATCGGCAGTTGCAAGCACTCCAGCCTTTCCAGCTTCATCGAGAGCAAATGTTCCTGCGGCCATTGCGGTACAGGGAGCTGCTCCAATGCACGCATTTTGATCAACTTCGATAGTCCAACCATTCGCGAGGGTTACGGGACCAGCTGGCTTATTTTCATCTTTCCACTGTGACATACGAGAGGCTTATGAATTAATAACGGCTTGCTGTAAGGTTTCGAGCGAGAGGAGGGCACATTTCATCCGAACGGGAGAAAGGGGAACTCCAACGAGCTCGAGGGTTGTTTCTTTGGTAAGAGAGAGAACCTCCACCTTTTTCATTCCGAGTACGTGCTCGGAAAGGAGTGAGGCGCTTGCCTGAGAAACCGCACAGCCAGACCCACGAAACCTTATGGCCTTTATTTTATCATGCCAAACATCAATGTCTACTTCAAGCTTGTCTCCGCAGGTAGGATTTTCGGCGCTTCCTCGATGAGTTGGATGAGGAAGAGACCCCCAATTTCTTGGATTACGATAGTGATCGAGGAGGTTTTCTTGGTAGAGAGAATGCATAGCCTATTTTAGTGAAACAGAACGAGCGCTTTTTTTATGGCACTGATGAGCTTTTCGATATCATGCTCATCGTTGTAGAGGGAAAGGCTTACGCGGGTAGAGGATCCGAGTTTGATGGCCAGGTGAAGTGGTGAGGCACAATGTTCACCTGCCCGAACCGAGATGTCTTGCTCGCCGAGAAGATGAGCCAAGTCATGAGGGTGAATGCCTTTGAGAACAAAAGAAACAATCCCGACCCTTTTGGAGCTCTCAGTGGTTCCGAGGATACGAATTTTATCTCCAAAAGCTTTGGTGAGTGCTTCAATCAACAATTTTGTGAGGTTTACTTCGTGCTGATGAAGAGCATCAATTCCCAGCGATTCAATGAATTCAATGGCAGTGCCCAGCCCGATGGCCCCAGCAATGTTGGGGGTACCACCCTCGAGGTTTTCCGGGAGTTTTTTGTAGCGGGTTTCAGTACGACACGCGTCAAGAACCGTGCCACCCCCGACGTTTTTTGGCGACAGCAGTTTGAGCGAAGCTTCTTTTCCAGCGAGCACTCCAATGCCCGTTGGACCGAAGAGCTTGTGTCCAGAGAAAACGACGTAATCGGCATCCCACTTTAAGATGTCTACCTCAATATGTCCGACTGCCTGGCAAGCATCTACGAGAATGAGAACTTCCGGATATTTTGCTCTCAGTATCTTGATAATTTCTCCTACCGGGTTCTGCACTCCAAAGACGTTGGACACTGCAGAAAAGGCAACAATCTTTGTTTGATGATCGAGGTGTTTTACGAGCTCTTGAGGTTCAAGGAAGCCCTCTTCATGAAATGGAGCTATACGAACGGATGATCGGGTACGTTTGGCGAGTTCTTTCCAGGGAAGATAATTGGAATGATGTTCAAGTGAGGTTACGACAATATTCATGCCCGGCGAGAGGATTTCCTCAAGCCCGAGTGAAACCAAATTGATAGCCTGAGTAGCGTTTGCTGTGAATATGACCTGAGCCGGACTTTCTGTATGAATAAAGCGTGCAATTTTTTCACGGGCAGCTTCGAAAGCAGTCGTGGCACACTCAGCAAGCGGATAGAGACCACGTGAGATATTGGCTGAGTAATTGCGGTAGTATTCATCCATAGACTGGAGAACGAGCTCTGGTTTTAGCGCCGTCGCGGCTGAATCGAGGTATACCAAACCAGGCCGATTCTCAAAAATCGGAAACTGTTTTTTTATATTGTGGAATGTCTGCATAATGATAGATTAGATTTTCTCAAGGAATTGCTCGACGCTGTTCTTTATTTCGCGTTTATTATTTTGGAAATGGCTCGGAATTTTATCGAGGAGATTATTGACAAAACCATGAATTGAGAGCGACTGTGCTGCGCTCGGATCCAGTCCGCGCGAAGCCATATAAAAAAGAGTCTCATCACGGAGGGTGCTGGTGGTAGCCGCATGACGGGCGCGTACAGCATTGGTTTTTATCTCGAGAAAGGGCCGGCTTTCGCCGCGAGCCTGATCAGAGAGAAGGAGAGTCCGGCAATCCTGACTAGCATCAGCCTCCGTCGCCTCTTTTTCTATGATAACGCGACTCTCGAGCTTGGTATGGGCATTTCCTCCAACAAGATTTTTTCCGTAAAAATGAGAAACGGTATTTGGCGCGAGATGGTGCTGAGTAATTTTGAGCTGATGTTCTCCAGAATTTTCGAGCGAAAGCGAGAGAATATGAGCGGTTCCTCCGTGACCAGCCAGTTCAAAATTGATTTCTCCAGTTCGACCGAGCATGAAGAACATCACCTCTTCCTCAGCTTGAAGACGGTAGGTAGTCTGTTGGTCATGGGTGATGTCTTTGAATTTCATTTGACGTGGTTATGTAATGGGCTACTGCAGTGACCGTATTATCCAATTGAGTTTTTCATCTCGAGATTCATCAAACGACCGAGTTCAATAGAATATTCGAGGGGAATTTCTTTAACGATCGGCTCAATGAAACCGTTGACGAGGAGTCCATGGGCATCGGTTTCGGAGAGTCCGCGACTCATGAGGTAGAGTAGTTTCTCTTCCCCAATACGTTCGACGGTCGCTTCATGTTCAAGAGTCGTTGATTGTTCGTTAACGCGCATGGTTGGGTATGTGTCGGTCTCTGAATGCTCATCGAGAAGAAGTGCATCGCAAACGACAGATGCTGTACAGTTTTTCGCACCTTGAGCGACATGTACAAGTCCACGATAACTTGTGCGGCCGCCGTCTTTTGAAATTGATTTCGAGATGACTCGAGATGAAGTGTTATTTGCGAGATGGATCATTTTTGCCCCTGTATCCTGGTGCTGACCTCTTCCTGCGTATGCAATCGAGAGCACTTCACCACGCGCACCGCGCCCTGCGAGGTAAACCGCGGGATATTTCATGGTGACGCCAGAGCCAATATTGCAGTCTATCCATTCCATGAGAGCATTTTCTTCTGCACGAGCACGTTTGGTGACGAGATTGTAGACATTCTTGCTCCAGTTTTGAACCGTTGTGTAGCGGACACGAGCATTTTTCTTCACGAAAATTTCTACCACTGCAGAGTGGAGTGACTGAGTGGTATAAATGGGGGCGGTGCAGCCCTCAATATAGTGTACCGACGATCCTTCTTCGGCGATGATGAGCGTTCTCTCAAATTGACCGAAAGCTTCGGCATTGATGCGGAAGTACGCTTGGAGTGGCAGCGCCACTTTTACACCCTTGGGAACATAGACGAATGAACCTCCTGACCAAACAGCTGAGTTTAAGGCTGCAAATTTATTATCGTGGGGAGGAATGAGTTTCCCAAAGTACTCGCGGACAAGTTTGGGATATTTTTTGACCGCAGTATCCATGTCACAGAAAATAACCCCACGTTTTTCAAGTTCTTTGTTCACACTTTCATACACAACCTCTGACTCGTACTGAGCAGAAACACCAGCGAGGAATTTTTTTTCGGCCTCGGGAACGCCAATTTTGTCGTAGGTATCCTTAATTTCTTTTGGAAGATCATCCCATGACTGGGATTGTTTTTGAGTTGCCTTTAGGTAATAGGTGAGTTTGTCAAAATCTATGGTATCAAGAGGAGCTCCCCAATTTGGGAGTGGTTTTGCTTCAAAAATGGCAAGGCTTTTCAGTCGAAAATCACGCATCCATTTCGGTTCCTTTTTTACGCCAGAAATTTCCGTGACAATGGCTGCACTTAAACCCGTTCCGGTTTTGTGAACCGAACGTTCCGGCATTGAAAAGCCGTATTTGTAGTCAAAATTGAGATTTTTTGCAGTTTTATGAGGCATGGATTTCATTTCTTGGGCTCAGCGTTTGTTTCGATGGCTCGTGAGCCTCACGTGCACAGGCCACGCACTCACTCGCCATTTTCATCAAATGCTAAACCCTCGATCGAGGAAAAATTGTACCCGCAGATTACGTGGGCGTTATTATCAAATCCAATCAAAACCCCTCGTTTCAATTTTTTTCGCGAGGGTAGCAGTTCCTTCTTTGAGAATCCTGCCATCTTTCATCACGAGAACCCTTTGGGGCTTCAAATATTTGAGAAGACGCGTTGAATGAGTAATAAAAACGAGCGTCGTTTCTTTTGGAAGATGCTTCCTGAGAAATTGACTGATAATTTTGAGAGCATCAACATCTACTCCCGTATCAATCTCATCGAAGAAGGCAACCTTCGGAGCCAGAAGGACTGCTTGAAGCGCCTCGAGTTTCTTTTTCTCACCGCCAGAAAACCCATCATTGAGTGAACGGGTCAGGAGTTCATCTTTGATTTTAAGCTCCTTCGCGAGAGCTGTGATTTTCTGGGAGAGTTCAAATGGGGTGTATTTTTTTTCGAGAGCGATTCGCAGGAGATCCTTCACTGAGACGCCAGAGAGTGCCAGTGGATTTTGGAAGGAAAGAAAGTAACCAATTCTTGCTCGCTCATTTGGCGCTTTCCGTGTAATATTTTTTCCATCAAGGAGAATTTGGCTTCCTCGAAGGATGGTATAGGCTGGATTCCCGAGAATACTCAGTGCGAGGGTTGATTTCCCCGAGCCATTTGGACCCATGAGCACGTAGGTTTTTCCAGGGCAAAACTCTACTTTGACCTGTTTCAAAATCGGCTGTTTATCAATAGCGACGGAGAGGTGATTGATCTTGAGCATAGGATTAGGCTTTGGGAATCATCTTTCGGAGGGTGATCTTTGAGAGTGTATTTTCGATACTCTCTTCAAGGATGCGCCAGACTTCATTAGATTGACAGTGTGAGACTTGTGGACAGGGGAGCGAACCATGTTTCACTATCGGGGGTTCAAAAGTTTTGAGTGGTCCATCAAGAGCACTGACAATGTCCCACAGAGTGAGATCTTCGGGTGAGTGAGCTAGGGTATAGCCACCTGAGGCGCCTTTTTGGGCCACGACAATTTCTTTCCGCCGAAGTGCCTGGAGGATTTTTTCGAGGTAATCTTCAGGCAGATGTTCGAGCTCAGCCAGGGCGTGGATGGAAAGTGGTTTTTTGATCACCGCGAGAGCCAAAACCGCCCGGAGTCCGTAGTAAGCTTTTTTCGAAACTTTCATAAAGTGGACTAAATTAGTCTGATATACAATCTATCAATATTGCGAGAGTTTGTCAATCTTGGTAAGGTTCTAGCATTATGGAACAACCCTATCTTGGATTTTGGGAAAAACTTCCTCAGCCATTCTTTGCGTTGGCACCACTGGCCAATGTGACGGACGCGGCTTTCCGAAAATTTATTGTGAAGCACAGAAAACCCGATGTTATGTGGACTGAGTTTGTTGCCGCTGATGGGCTCTGTCATCCGAAGGGTCTTTTGGCGCTTGCGCGTGATCTTCGTTTTGATGAAGAAGAACGTCCAATTGTGGCACAGCTCTTTACGGGAAATCCCGATACCATGTTTCGTGCAGCGCGGATGGTGCGGGAGCTCGGTTTTGATGGCCTCGATATCAATATGGGTTGTCCGGATAAGAATGTTATGAAGCAGGGGGCGGGAGCGAATTGCATGCGAAATCCAAAACAAGCCCAGGAAATTATTCGTGCGGCTCTTGGGGGAGTCAATGGGGAAATCCCTGTTTCGGTGAAAACAAGATTGGGTTATAACGAAGATGATTTGGAAACCTGGCTCCCGGCTCTTCTTGAAACCAAGCCAGCGGTGATAACCCTGCACGCTCGAACAAAAAAGGAAATGTCAAGTGTTCCAGCTCACTGGAATCGCATCAAAGATGCTGTGCGTCTCGCATACGGAACCGGAACGCTCATTATTGGTAATGGAGATGTAAGAAATATTCGGGAAGCGCGTGTGTTAGTAGAAGAGACTGGCTGTCAGGGCGTGATGTTGGGTCGAGCCATCTTTGGAAACCCATGGCTTTTTGATGAAACGAAAACAAGGGTGACTGTGCGAGAACGTCTCGAAGCTGCTTTGGAGCTCTCGGCAATTTTTCTTGAAACCTGGAAAGATACCAAAAGTCACAGCCTCTTGAAAAAACATTATCAGGCATATGTAGCCGGGTTTCCAGGTGCCAAAGAACTGCGTGCCTCCATGATGGAAGCTCAGGCGGCGGAAGAGGTGACACTTCTCGTGGAGCGGTTTCTACGAACTCATGATGGTACAGCGTTCATTTCGCTTGAGGAGGCTGTTTTACCTCATCATTGAGCCCTCGTCTCATTTTTGATACAATAGGAATGCTATGAGTTTTGCCTCTCGTCGCAAAAAAATATCGGTCGCATGGGCCATCCTTTCGTTGTTGGTTGTATTGTCTATGCTCCTTTTCCTGGTCGCACCCATGTTTTATAGTTAACCTATGAATTGGAAGTCGCCGATCACCCGGATTGTTTTGGCCTTCCTTCTTCTCGGGTCGGTAGGAGCAGGAGCTCTAACATGGAGAGAGTATGAACGAGGAGAGCGGATCCAGAGAGAGGTGGATTTGCTTCGAGCAGAAGCGGAGAAAATAGATCGGGAAAATCAGGGACTATCAGAAAAGATTGCATATTTCTCCTCACCGAATTTTCAAGAGCAAGAGGCGAAACAAAAACTCGGTTACAGGCGTCAGGATGAAGAAGTGGTCTTAGTTCGACCAGAGATGATGGCGGCTGAAACAGAAATACTGGATCATGAAGCTCGGAAAGGCGAACAAAGCGTCAACGATCTGGTTCCGAATTATCAAAAGTGGTTGCGCCTTTTTTATCAGTAAGCACTCGATATGGGGAAAAATACTCACTTGAAAATAATTCCTCGGACCCTTTTTCTGGGTATAGTGACAGCGACACTCCTTGTGATTTGTGGTGTGGGGGGATTTTTATACGCTTGGCCTGGAAATGCCTTAGCCGTTCGCATTGCTCGCTTGATTCCGCTCCCCGTGGTGAGTATCGGATGGAGCGATGTGGTTACTTCGCGTGATCTCGGAGAAAATATGCTTTCCATCCGGCGCTTTTATGAGAGTCAAGATTTTAGTAAGGTTGGAATGCGTATTGATTTTTCGACCGAAGACGGCCAGATGCGTCTGAAACTCCGAGAGAAAGATTTACTCAACAAGATGATTGAGGATCGGGCGATGGAACGATTAGCTCACTCGCATGGGATTTTTGTGACACCCGAAGAAGCGCAGCGGGGAGTTGAGATGAAGCTTGCTGAGCTCGGTACGGAAACTCGAGTCGAACAAAGCCTTGCACGACTCTACGGATGGACTCTTTCAGATTTTTCTGCAAAAGTCGTTCGACCAAGCTTATATGAAGAGAAACTTCGAGAGGAATTTGGCAAGGATACCAAGCAGCGAGAGGGCGCTTCCGAGAAAATAGAGAAGGCTGCAGCGAAACTTAAGCAGGGAGTTTCGTTTTCAGATGTCGCCCAAGAATTTTCCGAGGGGCAAACGGCAAGTAAGGGTGGCGAACTCGGCTGGTTTACGATAGATGATTTGGCTCCAGATCTCCAAAAGCCGGTTGAAAAGGCTAAGCGCAACGTCGTTTCAGATATTGTTGAAAGTGATCTCGGGTTTCATTTGTTGCTCGTCGAAGAAACAAAGTTTGAAAATGGGAAACAGCTCTACCACTTACGTCAAATTTTTGTTGAAAAAACATCATTTAGTGACTGGCTTTCAGAAGAGCTTCGCAAGCTTCCTCTTCGGGTTTGGTCTCGTGAATACGAATGGAACGCAGATTCTGCAGAGATCGATTTCCAACCGGGTCCATTTCTTGAGTTTGAAAAGAAACTTCTCGAAAAAGCGGATGGTGATCCAACCCTTTTATTATGAAAAAACTAAGTATTTTGTAAGTAGTAACGAATAAAAAAATGGAAACTCCTCTTACCCCAATTCAAAACGTTCCTCAGGAAACCCCAGCACATGTTTCGCGACCAGAGCTTCGCTTATCAAGTTGGATCCTTCTTCTTGTAAGCGCTCTCCTTTTTGGTTTTGCGGGTGGAAAATTGGCGACGGTGAGTGAGAAGATTCATCTGGCGAATCTTGGAAGGCAGACGGTCGAACCGACATCGGAAGATATTCAAGAAGCGAAGGAGAATGCCGTGGCTGAAGATCAAGCAGTGATTGATGTTGTAGAGAAAAGTACACGCGGTGTAGTGAGTATTGTCATTACCAAAGATGTCCCACAATTGAAACGGGGTGGATTTGGAGGTTTTCCGTTTTTCTTTAGTCCTTTTGGTATCGATGACCTAGAACAATCACCGCAAGGTTCAACAGATGATTCGACGAAGCGTCAAGTAGGGAGTGGGTCAGGATTTATTGTTTCGGCAGAAGGGTTAGTCGTGACGAATAAGCACGTCGTGTCGGATACGACTGCCGAATATACGATTATTACTAACGACGGAAAAGAATACGGAGCTACGGTCTTGGCACGTGATCCAAACAATGATATTGCGCTCTTGAAAATTGAAGGGACTGATTTCCCGGCGCTTCCACTCGGTGACTCGGATACACTCAAGGTGGGACAGACCGCTATTGCCATCGGAAATCCTTTGGGCGAGTTTGCGAATTCTGTTTCACGAGGAATTGTCTCGGGTCTTCAACGAGATGTGACCGCGGGTTCTCAATTTCTAGGGGATGTCGAAAAACTCACGAACATCATCCAAACCGATGCTGCCATTAATCCGGGGAATTCTGGGGGGCCACTCCTCAATTTATTTGGAGAGGTGGTGGGAGTGAACGTGGCGGTGGCACAAGGCGCGGAAAACATCGGTTTTGCTATTCCCGTGAACTCAATTAAGCGGGCAGTGAATGAAGTGAAAGCAACCGGGAAAATTTCGACGCCGTATCTGGGAGTGCGCTATATCCCGCTGAACGATTCTATCCAAAAGAACAACAATCTTCCGTATAATTATGGGGCGTTGGTTTTGCGGGGTGAGACCATGACCGATTTCGCTGTGATTCCTGGGTCGCCCGCTGACAAGGCCGGGATTATGGAAAATGATATTATTCTGGAATTTCAGGGGCAAAAGGTTGATGCTGAACATCCACTTGGGAAGCTCATTGGTGAGCGTTCAGTGGGCGAAGAAGTCACCCTCAAACTGTGGCATAAGGGAGAAGTAAAGGAAATAAACGTACGACTTGAAGAACGGGAGTAAGCTCTAAAGCGAACGGTACGAAGTATGATATTCCATGTTGCTATATTCTTTTATTCGCTATTGTTTTTTCTCTTTCTCACATGGATTACTGAACGGGCGAGTGTACCCTCTTGGACGTTTTATCTTTCAACGATTATTCCACTCCTCATTCTTTCTGGTGTTGCAGCGAAACGACTTGTGGGGCGGTTGATCTCAGCGTTTCTTCCCGGGGTGGTGGCGTTTAGTGCTCCGCTCCTATTATCTCTGATCGATGAATCACTGCGACAGCAGATCTTTATTTTTGGTGCGAGTGGATTATATTATTTTTCTCTGCTTGGTATTTATCGATTACACACTGCTCCGTGTGATCAAACGGCTCGAGCTATGCAAAACGTTGCCGCGCTCGGGAGTCTCTTTTTTGTGTACGCTGCTTCATATGGGCTCTATCTGAATTATGAGGTGCCACTTTGGCTCCTTATGGCAGTATTTTATGGCGCAACATTTGTCGTGAGCTTTCAAACGCTGTTGGCACTAGCTCCGGAGAGAAAATCCTTTATTCTTCTTCTCAGCACCTGCCTTGGACTCATTTTTGGTGAGTTTATTTGGCTTCTCCATTTTTGGCCGTTTGGATACTTGACGTCTGGAATTGCCACACTCCTCTTGTATTATTGGATCTGGAAAGTCGTGTTTGATGCCCTTCGAGGGAATTTTTCCCAAAAAGGTTTCTTGATTGAAAGCCTTATCTTGCTTGGGTTACTGATCCTCCTCCTCACGTCTTCTCCTTGGAGGATGGTGGTTTAAAATAAGAAACGAGACGTGTTGAGGAGTATTGGATTGCCTGGAGACGCGGGGTGTGGTATACCAGGAGCACTAAGGAAACAATATGTTTCATGAAATTCAGGTCAAAAAAGGAATACGCTTTTTTTTCTTCACCCTCTTTATCTTTGCAGTGGGAGGAGGAGCGGGGGTGTATTTCGAACACCGTCTTATTCCTCAGCTTGCCAGTACAAAGCCATTTTCTCAGTTTCATTTCTTACAAAATTTAACTGAGCGCGTAACGATTGTTCAAAAAACTGAACAGGTGGTTATTCGTGAAGATGACACGGTTGAGAGGATTGTTTCACAACCAGCCACCGCTGTGGTGAGTCTTATTGCTCGGAAAGAAAAGCAATCCACTCAACAAACCGGTGTGCTCCTGACCAACGATGGTTTAGTAGTAACCTATACGGTGGCGCCGCTTATTGCACCCGATGCTGAAGTAGAAGTTCTTTTTTATGACGGGACGAGCCAAAAAGCTCGCTATATTGCCACGGATACCTTGATGAATGTCGTGTACTATCGAGTGGAGGGGGTCAATGTTCCTGCTATTGCATTAGCGAATTCAGATGATAGTCGGGTGGGAAGAAAGCTTATTGTGATTGGGAATTCGAGTGTCGAGTATCAAAATCAGCTTGCGGTAGGAATTCTTGGAAATAACAACCGTACCTTCAATCTAGCTGGTCAAACAGTTTCATCTTCCGAAAAATGGGAGGGTGTTTTTGAGATGGATCTCGCGAGTCTTGAGAATTTTGTCGGCGGCCCAGCGATTGGGTTCAATGGCGAAATGGTTGGATTAGTTGGAACACTCCGTTTTGACGGCACACAGCAGGCATTTTTACTTCCAGCAAATGCTCTTCGAATGTCTCTTGAGCGAGCTATTCGTGGGACTTTGGGGGAACGACCGGTTTTGGGTATTTCCTATCGTGCTCTGACGAAAGCCTCTGCTATTGCCACGGGTCTTTCTCGTGATCGAGGAGCCCTCGTGTATGCCCCGTCGGGACGAACCAGCCTCGCTGTTCTCTCGGGGAGCGTTGCAGAAAAAATCGGATTGCGCTTTGGCGATATTATTATCGCCGTGAATGGTGAAGAAATTAATTTAGATAATCCTCTCTCAGCTGCGCTCGGACAGTATGCACGCGGCGATGAGGTTTCTTTTTTAGTACTCCGTGACGGGAAAGAAGAAACACTTTCTCTCACTTTTTAATGCTTTTTTACTCGAGTTTTTCGGAGTGCTCCCTTTTGACACAGGGCTGGTTTTTCCCTACACTAAAGGAAAATAATTACCTATGCGCCAAACTCAATTATTCACGAAAACTTCGAAAACGGCACCGAAAGATGAGGTGAGTCGTAATGCCTCGCTTCTTATTCGAGCGGGTTATATCCACAAGGAAATGGCAGGGGTTTATGCGTATCTTCCTCTCGGTTTGCGAGTAATCGAGAAGATAAAGCAAATTGTTCGGGAGGAAATGAATGCGATCGGTGGACAGGAGCTTATCATGACGAGTTTACAGCGCAAGGAGTTGTGGGAGAAAACCGATCGTTGGGATGATACAAAGGTGGACGTCTGGTTTAAATCAGTCCTGAAAAATGGTACGGAAGTTGGTTTCGGTTGGTCTCATGAGGAGCAGATTACTGAGATGATGAAAAACTATCTTGCAAGTTATCGTGATTTGCCAGCGTATGTGTACCAGTTTCAAACAAAATTGCGCAATGAGCTTCGTGCCAAGAGTGGAATTATGCGTGGACGTGAGTTTGTCATGAAAGATCTCTATTCTTACTGCGAAACTGAGGAGGCTCATCAAAAATTCTATGCAGCGGTGACTGAGGCGTATTTACGAGTCTTTGAAAGAGTTGGTTTGGGAGATGTTACTTTTGTAACGTTTGCTTCTGGTGGTGCGTTTACCCAGTTTAGTCATGAATTTCAAACCCTGACTGAGGCCGGAGAAGACGTGATATACCTCCATCGTGGGAAAAAGCTTGCGATTAATGCCGAAGTGCTCACGGATGATGTCTTAAAGCAGCTAGGAGTAGAACGGGAAGAGTTAGAGGAAGTGAAGGCTGCTGAAGTTGGAAATATCTTCAGTTTTGGTGGAGCAAAGAGTGAACAGCTTGGGCTTTCTTTCAAAAACAAAGCAGGAGAAAATCAACCGGTAATTCTGGGATCGTATGGAATTGGAATTACGCGACTCATGGGAGTCATCGTTGAAAGGTTCGCAGATGAAAAAGGAATTGTCTGGCCAGAAAGCGTGGCACCCTTTCGAGTGCATCTCATATCGCTTGGTGCAGATGAAAAGACTGCTGAAATTTACGATGCGCTCACTCGAGCTGGGATTGAGGTGCTCTATGACGATCGGGCGGGAAGTGCGGGTGAAAAGTTTGCCGACGCAGATCTTTTGGGGATACCCTATCGAGTGGTGGTGGGTAAGCGAAGTCTTGAATCTGGGACGGCAGAGGTAAAAGCTCGAACCAAAGAAGAAACAAGCGTAGTTCCTTTTGACTCACTCATTTCATTCTTTACCCAAAAATGATGAAAAAGAAATATCCGATGAAAGAGCGAATTATTATTTCTCTCGGCGGGTCGCTCCTCGTTCCAGAGTCTATTGATCGAGAATTTGTTGCTAACTTTAAGAAATTTATATTGGCGCATCTCAAACTCGGGTATCACTTTATCTTGGTTACGGGTGGAGGGAAGACGGCTCGGAAATATATTGATACCGCCGCTACGGTGACCAAGATTACTGATGAAGACAAAGATTGGCTCGGAATTCATGCAACCCGTATGAATGCGCATCTCGTCCGAACCATTTTCCGTGAGTATGCTCATCCAAGGATCAATACCAATCCTCATGACCTTGAGGATTTTTATGGAGCGCCCGAGCCAATTCTCGTCGCGGCTGGTTGGCGACCTGGGTTCTCGACAGATTTTGATGCGGTGGTGTTGGGGAAGTATCTCGATGTGAAACGCATCGTTAACCTTTCAAACGTTGAACGGGTATATGATAAAGATCCACGAACCCATAGTGATGCGAAGTCATTTGATAATCTGACCTGGAAAGCTTTTCGGAAAATTGTCGGTTCGAAATGGAATCCCGGAATGAATTCACCTTTTGATCCGATCGCTTCTCAAATGGCTGAGTCAGAAAATATGGAAGTAGCCATCCTTAATGGTGGAGATCTTGATAATGTCACGAATTATATTGCTGGCAAGAAATTCGTCGGGACGATTATCAAAGATTAG
>CAZABS010000001.1:0-92034 GCA_964483635.1 uncultured Bdellovibrionales bacterium | reverse complement strand
CAAGTGGAGGGTCTCGTAGGAGGAGTCAATGGGAGTGGGGCTCTCTTTATTACCAATTGGGAGCAATACCTCATCAAAGTGCCGGAAGAAGAAAATAAGCTCTACATGAATGATTTGCTGAGTCAGTCTACGAGAGGCAAATGTTCCGGATTAAATTATGAAAGTATTGCAAAGGGAAAGTTTGACATGAATTATATTTCTACGCTGTGTCAATCAGCAAATTTTTCTTCGAGGGGTTCGGATGCACTGCTCCAAGTGACGATTGATCAGTATTCCTCTGCACCACTTAAGGATATCCAGGAGGGGAATTGGCGAACGCTCAATGCTATGTTCAATAATCCGGCGAATAACCCGTTCGGATTCTCAATGATGGCTTGGGAAGCCCAACAAAAGGATTTGGCTCGGCGTCAGGAGCAAGCGAAGACCAAAGCGATTGCCGGACAAGGTTTTACCGGGGTTGAGGTTAATGGAGTGACCGTGACCCCTGGACGAACCGTGGCTGATCTTATTCAAAATGTGAAGACACTCGGGAATAATGTACTTGCAAATGCGAAAGACCCAGGAGAGTTTATCGGTGGTGTGATTGGTGCAGTAGCAAATCAGGTAATTACCCAGATGCTCCAGAAGGGTTTTGATCAAGTGAATACGGCGATTGCTCGAGAACAGAATAAATTTAATAAACAGATCAAAGATGCTGCCCAAGATATCAATAAACAGCTTGGTCCAGCGAGCCAGTATATCAAAGGGGTGAACCAATTAACGGGAACTGCCAATGCAATGTACGGTACGGTCGGAGGAAGTCAGGCGACGAATAAAGATAAAGGATGTGCTGGAACCGCAAGCGGGTATGGTGGGTGTTGATCATTCGAGAAAATATGAAATAAAATCCCGCCACCAGGCGGGATTTCTGTCTTTTAGAATTTGAATCATGTGAACAATCTTCACATATTTTGATAATCTTGGTGGACAATACTGGATTCGAACCAGTGACCTTCACAATGTCAATGTGACGCTCTAACCAACTGAGCTAATTGTCCGAACAAAACGCCGACGACTGTTCTATTCGGGAGATGTTTCAAGGGTCTCTTCTTGAACAATTTTGGATTTTTCTGGCTTCTTTTTTTCTGCGGCCAGACTGTGGAAAAAAAGGAGTCGAAAAATGTTTTCGTAAACCCAATAGCACCCAGAGAAAACGAAGAGGAGTATCGCTGACCCAACAAACATCTCATCTCCGAAGAACCGAGCACTCCAGATAATAGCTGAATCGAGGATGAATGTAAAGCAGAGGAAGAGAGCTAAGAGAAACATCCCGAAAATGAGCGAGAGACCGAATCGCTTTCGAAAGAGCGCGTATCCAAGATCGAGCGCAATGCGGAATGAAGTGCCAGCGAGAATTTGGTAGAGAACAGCGTACTCTTTGATGAAATAAAAGACTACCAGTATCCCAAGAAGAAATAGCAAAGCAAGATTGAATATGAATGGCAAGGTTGCTGCATTGAATTTCCACGCAAAGAAAACCGGTAGGAAAAGGAGAAATGCCAAGGAGAAGAGAAAGAGAGAATAGAACACTTCAGTACGAAAAGCTATTAGGCTTGCACGAAGATATTTGAAAAGTTTGATTTTATTGGTGTGGTGCCTAGCTCTTGGTAAGAGGGTTTCTTCGATCGTCAAAAAAAGTGACCCGCGAATGAGAGCGCTGATAAGCGTGAAGAAAAAATTTGAACCGAGAAGGGTCAGAACCAGCATGTGATTCGCATCTACCCATGTGAGGATATGTTCAGTCGTCTCGAGTGACGAGATGGGCGGGGGTGTTTCTGTAAACTGCGAACTGAAGAATGTAATGCTTCCGAAAAGAAAAACAAAGAGGAATAACAATCGCTGCTTCAAGAACAGTCGAGCTGACTCCAAGAGAAGTGTCGCGAAAGAGACTGGTTCGACCATAAGACAGAAAAAACTAAGGAGTCGAGACTGCTGGCGCAGGCATTTTCCCAACGAGAACCTCGAATTCATCTTTTTCAAGAGTTTCTTTTTCGAGAAGAGTTGAGGCAATGGTATCAAGGATAGAACGTTTTTCGCGCAAGATAGCAGTGGCACGGACGAAGGCTTCATTGATGAGTCTCGCTACTTCATTATCAATGGCGCGTGCCGTTTCTTCGGAATAATTTCGCTCCTCATGCATTTCGCGGCCGAGAAAGACAAGCTCTTCTTTTTTCCCAAAAGTACGGGCACCGAGAGCACTCATGCCAAAACGAGTTACCATGTTGCGAGCCATTTGTGTGGCTCGTTCGAGATCATTGGAGGGGCCCGTTGTGATATCTCCAAAAACGAGTTTTTCACTGGCATACCCACCGAGGAGCACCGCGAGTTCATCAAGGAAGTAGAGTGAACTGTGAAGAGTCTTGTCTTCGGTTGGCACGGCCAAGGTATATCCACCAGCATGTCCACGAGAAATAATTGAAACTTTGTGCACCGGATCTGCGTGAGGAAGACTGGTACCTACAAGCGCATGGCCGCCTTCATGATACGCAACAATTTTCTTTTCTTCGAGGTTCATCGCGCGACTGCGTCGCTCTGGGCCAAGGATCACTTTTTCAATAGATTCGGCAAGTTCAGCGAGACCGATTACTTTGAGATTTCTCCGTGTAGCGAGAATAGCTCCTTCATTGACGAGGTTTGCAAGATCCGCTCCAGAAAATCCTGGAGTGCGCTCGGCAATTCGCCGAAGATTAATACCCTCAGCGAGCGGCTTGTTTTTTGTATGAATGGTGAGGATAGCTTCTCGTTCGTTGATATCAGGGAGATCCATTGTAACTCGGCGATCGAAACGCCCCGGTCGGAGAAGCGCCGGATCAAGTACGTCGGGACGATTAGTCGATGCAATGACAATGACGCTTTCTTTTGTCTCAAATCCATCCATTTCAACGAGGATTTGGTTGAGTGTTTGTTCTCGTTCATCGTGTCCACCTCCAAGACCTGCTCCTCGATGTCGTCCGACAGCGTCAATCTCATCGATAAAGACGATCGCTGGAGCATTTTTCTTTGCTTGCTTAAAGAGATCTCGTACACGCGAAGCTCCAACCCCTACGAACATTTCAACAAACTCCGATCCACTGATGTTGAAAAAAGGTACACCGGCTTCACCAGCGACTGCTTTGGCCATAAGCGTTTTTCCAGTTCCGGGAGGACCAAGGAGGAGTACCCCCTTTGGAATTTTGGCTCCCATCGCTAGGAAACGCTTGGGTTGGCGGAGGAATTCTACCACTTCCATGAGCTCCTGTTTGGCTTCAGTGGCACCAGCTACGTCTTTAAAGGTGACTCGCTTCTTTTTATTTTTCGGATCGAGAATTCTCGCTCGGCTCATTCCAAACGAAAGAGCCTGAGCATTGCCGCGTTGAGCTTGGCGCATCATGAACCAAATAAAGAGCGAAATGAGGATGAAGGGAAGGAGAAATGGAAGGATAGTCATCATCCAGAATCCAAACCCAGATGCATCCTTGACGGTGACAGCTACCGCGCCGAGCTTTTCCTTGTCTATTCCATAGTTAAAGAGAGAATCGGTCAGAGAGGTCTCGGATTCCTTGCTCGCCTTCTCAATTTTCCCGTCAGAGAGTGTAATTTCGAGGTCATTCCCTTGAACCGTAATATCCTTCACTTGCCCTTCATTGATTTGTTTGACGAGCTCAGAAAAGGCAATCTGACTTGGTTTTTGCTTGGGTGATTGGTAGAGCACCAAAATGCCTGAAATAATGAAAAAGAGAAAGAGCAAGGTGCCCATGTTTTTGAGAAGTTTGTCCATAGAAAAAATCTAGATGAGTTATTTTTTGAGCCTGAGAGTAAGCTCTACTGTAACAGAAAAACACTCTATCTTCAAGTCTCGATTAGCGAGGAGTTGACGCTTACTTTTTTTGCTGACGAGAGCTTTTTGAACTCCAAGGATGAATTGATATGAGGGGGAGTTTCCAAGAAGCGTTCGAAATAGAATCGTCAGATAAGAACGCTGTTGCTTTGAATCAAGGGTTCTGAAGGCAACTCGATCGAATTTCCACGACCGTGAGTTCAATTGCCAGACGAGTGGAGGATTGAAAGACTTCTGCCGAAGAGACTGGCTGGCGCGTGCGAGTGTTGCAACAATATTTGGATTAAATGTCTGTGCAAGAAATGGAAGAAGGAGGTGACGAACTTTGTTCCGAGTATAGGTGAGATCTTCATTTGAAGAATCGTGTCGAAAGGGTGTGTGAGTTGTGGTGAGAAACTCAAGGAGTTCTTGTTTGGAAAACGAAAGGAGGGGACGTGTAATATGAGGGTGTTGCATAGGGGAGGATAGCCCATGTGCACCACTTCCGCGGAGGAGATGTAAGAGAAATGTCTCGGCATAATCATTTTGGGTGTGAGCGGTGACAATGATGTCCATTCCGTATTGACGACGGAGTTTCTCAAAAAATGTATATCGAATATCTCGAAGCTGAGATTCAATATTTTTTTTGGGTCGTGTGGTCGAGCGTAAGACGGAAAGTGGGAGAGTGTATTCTCGTGCAAATTTTCGCACGAGAGCTTCATCAAGGAGCGAATCTTGCCCCCGTAGTCCGTAATTGACATGGGCGAGTCGAAGTTCCCAGCGGTATTTTTTTTGGAGATGAACCAAGAGTGCGGCAAGTGCCATGCTGTCGCTGCCACCGGACACAGCAATGAGAATTTTTGAACCACGTGGAAGGAGGCTTTCTTGATGGATTGAGTCTTGAAAACGCCGAATAAAAGCAGTTTTCTTGATGAGCGGATGCTCTGCGTTACTTCTCGTGGTGAGCTTCGATAATTTCTTTGACCCGCTGGATTGTGTCTTCGAGTTTCCCTTCTTCGTTGTCGATGATGTAGTCATAAATATCAAGATGTTTGAGCCATTCTTCCGTATAGTGCATGCGTTCCTGAAAATACGTCTCATCTTTCCCTTTATCACGAGCTCGAAGTCTTTTTTCAAGAATTTCGAGAGGGGCAGAGATGTATAAGGCGAGAATTTCAGGGTAGCTTTTTTTTATGGTAACAACTCCTTTCCAATCAACTCTCCAGAGTGTGATTTTTCCGGTTGCGGTTATTCGTTTGAGTTCCGTGTGCGTGACACCGTAGAGCTCTCCGTTTTCATTGGTAGAATATTCAGCAAAGTTGCCCGCAGCAATATTTTCTTCGAATTTGGTACGAGACTGGAAGTAGTATGGACATCCTTTGGTCTCTCCTGTGCGCATGGCACGGGTGGTTGTGGTGATGATACGCTGTACGGGCAGGAGTTTTTGAAGTCCATCAATGACAGTATCTTTCCCTGAACCAGCAACACCAGAAATAATAAACACATTTTTCATACCATTTCCTTTTTTTACGAAAGCACCCCTCAAGGGAGGAGTGCTCGGCGATTTATTTTTTCACGGGGATGAGACCGAGGCGGTGACTCTTTGGTTCAATGGAGAGAATGGTCCAGTCATACTCCTTTCCAACTTCAAAGATTTCCTCCATTTTTCGGTTTGGATAAATATCCGAGAATTCAGAAACGTGAGCCAGACCGTGAATATCTTTGTCGAGATAAACGAAGGCTCCGAAGTGATTCAACTTATCAACTGTTCCTTTCACCTTGGCACCCGTGGTATAGCGCTCATGTACGTGTTCCCAAGGATCTTCTTTGAGAGCTTTCATTGAGAGAGAGATTCGAGCATCATCAAGCCCGATGATCTTGGCCGAAACAGTGTCTCCGGTTTTAACAATCTCACGTGGATCGTCAATCAGTTGCCAGGCGAGCTCTGAAATATGAACCAATCCTTCGAGCTTCTCACCTTTTTCACTTCCAGGGATATCAAATTTTACGAAAGCTCCAAAATCTACAACCCCAGAGACCTCACCGGTAATCGTGTCGCCGACACGGAGCCGATTGATAAGCTCTTTTTCTTTTTCGCTCTGAGCCGCTTTTTCAGAAACAATGAGCTTCTCATCGTCGCGATTTGCATCGAGAATACGAACGGTAAGTGATTCCCCGATGAGTTTTTTGAGAAGATCGAGGATCTTATTCTTGTCGCCATCCTCAACGCGTGGGTAGTGTTCACTGGCGAGCTGGGAAACGGGAAGAAATCCAGATATGCCGTTGACTTCAATCATGAGGCCACCCTTATTGGCATCCATGATTTTGGTCTGTAGGGCATCTTTATTGCGCAGTTTTGTCTCAATATCTTCCCAACTTTTATCATAGGAGGCTTCTCGGATGGAAAGCTCGATGGTGCCATCCTCATTTTCGAGACTGGTCAGGGTTGCCGAAACCGTATCACCGACACGAAGTTTCCCGCCCACCAACCCGTCTTTCATTTCTTTCCCAAGCACAACGCCCGTTCCGAGGGGGCCAAGATCGACGAGGGCTGAACTCGAGCCAACATAGATCACCGTTCCAGGTACGACATCTCCTACTTCAGGTATCTCGGGGGAGTTTTCATAGAGGAGCTCAAGCTCCGTCATTTGACTTTTCAGCTTAATTTCCGTTGTATCTGACATAAAATTGATGGATTTGGTGAATCTATTGAAGAAATTCACCGAAAATCTGAGAAAAGGCAGGGGAAAACCTTTAAAAAAAATTAAAACCCCATTTTTTGGGGCCTCAATCCGAAGACAAGACTGCTTGCCACCGGGATTCAGGCATCCCGTATTCAATTGATTATCCGACTTAAAGCTCCCTGATCTTAACAGGCAACTTCAGGGCTGTCAAGTCTCTTTTACCTCAAATGAGGCCTCGACAAAGCCATTTTAGTATGCTAAACTGGTTCTATTGCGAAGGGAGATTTTTTGAAAGACAGTGGGTTTATCCAGCGAAAATTCACTTTTTTGGTAAGTTTATTGAGAGGAACGTATGAATATTCAGTATTACGGAGACTACTGTTTTAAAATTACGACTAAGCCAAACGGTCGTGCAACCGAAGATGTTGTTTTGATCACTGATCTTCCTGAAAAGGGAACTGGTTTGCGAGCACCACAAGGAGAAGCTCAATTACTGCTTCTTTCACATCAAGACCCTCGTTATTCCGGTTTGGAACTTATCAAAGGAGCTCCGATTATTCTTTCGACGCCGGGTGAATATGCGGCTCATGGAGTGGCCATTCTGGGTCTTCCGAGTTTTCGAGATGCGGAAAATGGTGCCAAGCGTGGGCAAAATACAATTTTTGTGTTTGAAACGGAAGATTTACGGCTGTGTTTCCTTGGTGCTTTGGGCGGAGAGCCAGATGCGTCAACAATGGAAAAGTTGTCGGGAGTTGACATTCTCTTTCTTCCTGCCGGAGATGCTGATACACTTCCCATCAACCAACTTGATGATATTGTGCGCAAGATCGAACCGAAAGTGGTCGTTCCTATGCACTACAAGATTCCTGGTATGACAACTTCGCTTCCAGACGAACAAGCCTTTTGTAAGGTAATTGGGAACTGTCCGAAGGAGAAAATTCCAAAATGGAATGTTAAGGCAAAGGATCTTGAAGGAAAAAATATGGAAGTGGTTCTTCTTGAAAAAAATTAATAGTATGGAGCGTCTTGAACAATGGATAGAGTCCGTGCGTCAAAAGCCAGAACATATTCGGGTCAGGTATGTCATTGGATGTGTGGCTGCTTCCATGGTTTTGGTGATTGGAGTGTGGCTTCTTTCGGTTTCTGAAGGATTTAAAAACGTGGCTCAAGATGCTGAAACGTCAGAGTTTCAACAAATTCTCCCAAGACCAAGCGATTTTTCTCTCGACGCACTCATTGAAGGAAAGCAATCTCTCGGAACAGAAGAACCTCCGGTGAGTGGGGAATCGTATTTTCAAGATCAGTATCAAGGGAAAACAGAACCAAAACTCGGGGAAGAGGGGATACAACCAAAAAAAACGGAGGAAAAAACTGAGTCAGTGTCGCGCTAGAGAATTATGGATCAATCAATTTTTCACGGTGGGAAAATCGAGGCACGCAGCATTACGACTGAAGTAAAGCAGTCCTATCTTGACTATGCTATGTCGGTGATCGTGGCGCGTGCGCTTCCAGATGTGCGGGATGGTTTGAAGCCTGTTCATCGGCGTATTCTCTACTCAATGTGGTCCACCGGTCTTCGTTCGAGTGCGAAATTTCGTAAGTCAGCTACGGTCGTTGGAGAGGTACTCGGAAAGTATCATCCACATGGAGACTCGGCGGTCTATGAAACGATGGTGCGCATGGCACAGGATTTTTCGCTGCGATATCCACTTATCTGGGGTCAAGGAAACTTTGGTTCTATGGATGGCGATAGCGCGGCTGCCTATCGGTATACCGAAGCCAAGCTCATGGCGATTGCCGAAGAGATGCTTCTCGATATTGATAAAGATACCGTTGATTTCATTCCCAATTTTGATGGAATGCATGATGAGCCAATGGTTTTGCCAGCGAAACTCCCACAACTTCTCTTGAATGGAACGGTTGGGATTGCTGTCGGAATGGCGACCAATATCCCACCACATAATCTGGGCGAGCTCGTTGATGCAATTTGCCACCAGATTGATCATCCAGATTGTTCCATTGATGAACTCCTGACTTTTATCAAAGGGCCAGATTTTCCAACGGGTGGAATTATTTATGATGCCAAGGCGATACGTGAAGCTTATGTGACCGGGAAAGGTCCAATTGTATCACGCGCCAAAGCAGAAATAGTTGAAACGAAGGCAGGCGCTTTTCAGATTGTGGTGACCGAGATGACCTATGCGACCAACAAAGCAACGCTCATCGAAAAGATTGCTGATCTTGTAAAGGAAGATAAAATCGTTGGTATCCGAGATTTGCGTGATGAATCTGATAAAGATGGAGTGCGCTTAGTCATTGAACTCAAGAAAGATGCTTTTCCTCAAAAAGTATTGAACAAACTTTATTCACTTACGGATCTTCAAAAGAACTTCAATGTCAATATGCTCGCGTTGGTGGATGGAGTTGATCCACAAGTTCTCAATTTGAAATCAATTCTTGAACACTACATTACGCACCGTGAACGTGTCGTGACTCGCCGTGCGGAGTATGATCTCCGCAAAGCTAAGGATCGAGCACATATTCTGGAGGGGCTCAAGAAGGCACTTGATCATATTGATGCCATCATTGAAACCATCAAAAAATCTCCAAACAAAGAGACAGCCCATCTCAATTTGATGAAGAAATTTAAGTTGTCTGATCTCCAGGCAACAGCGATTTTGGAAATGCGACTCCAAACCCTCTCTGGACTCGAGCGCAAGAAGATTGAAGACGAGCTGGAAGAAAAGCGCAAACTTATAGCTTATCTCGAAGATCTCCTCAAGCATAAGAAAAAAATCTTTGCGCTTGTGAAGAGTGAACTGCTTGAACTGCGTGAAAAATATGGAGACGAGCGCCGGACGAAAGTAGTGCGCTCTGCCATAGGAGAATTTCGCCAGGAAGATCTTGTTCCAAATGAAGAAGCGATTATTACGCTCACTGAAGATGGATACATCAAACGGGTAAATCCGAGCGCCTATCGAACCCAAAAGCGCGGAGGGAAGGGTGTGATTGGTGCGACAACCAAAGAAGAAGATAAGATCGCAAAAGTATTGGCGATTGAAACACATGATGACCTCATGTTCTTCACCCATACAGGAAAAGTTTTCCAAACCAAAGCGTACGAAATTCCGGAATCAACTCGTACGTCTAAAGGGCAAGCGATTGTAAATTTCCTCCAACTCGGAAACGAAGAGAAAATTACGGCACTCGTAGCGCTTGGGAAGAATACAGATTCGAAGTATCTTATTATGACGACAACGGGTGGCACCATGAAGAAGACGAAAATCGAGGATTTCCAAAATGTTCGTCGCAGCGGATTGATTGCTATTACTCTTGAAAAAGGTGACACGCTTAATTGGGTGCAGCCAACGACAGGAAGTGATGAGGTGATGATTACGACCCGTGATGGACAAGCCATTCGATTCAAAGAAAGTGATGTTCGTCCGATGGGGCGAGGCGCAGCAGGTGTTCGCGGGATCAAACTCCGCTCCGGTGATCAAGTAGTGGTAATGGACGTAGTGAAGAAACAAGAGAAGGGGCTTGAACTGATGATTCTTTCAGAAAATGGTTTCGGAAAACGCAGTGATCTCAAACACTATAAAATTCAGAAGCGTGGTGGCTCGGGTATCAAGACGATGAATGTGACTTCCAAAACAGGGAAACTGGTTTCGGCGGTTATTACGAACCCGGCACATCTTGAAGAAGATCTCATAATTACGTCAGAAAAAGGGATTCTCATTCGGGTTCCGTTTCAGTCAATCCCGCTGCTCTCGCGTGTGACTCAAGGGGTTCGGATTATGCGCCCGCAGGCAGGGGATAAAATTAGTGCGTTTACACTCCTCTAATTGAAAATCCGTTTGAAAAGCCGCTCATAATGAGCGGCTTTTTTGTTTGACAATTAGCTCGATGATACGGTACAGTCTCTCAATCGTTCATTCACAACCGTACTTACTTTGGAGGTACCTATGTATCAAACAACCTGTCTGACCCAGTCACCGCTTACCACGCTTGAGCGCGCCGTTCTCAAGCGGATAGACGCAGGGCTGGTCTGCAGTCTCGGACTGCTTCTCTACGACGATCGCGGATGTGTACTCATGATTCGCGAAAATAAGGAGAGCTCCATCAAAAGGCGGGGGGACTACTCTGTTCCTTGGGAGACCTGGGAGCCCGGGAAGTCGCTCGAAGTCATGCGTCAGCAAGCCTGTGATGAAGAAACAGGAATGGGGGTAGTCCATGCCTCGCCCGAAATTCTCCTTCCAGGACTTCCAGTGGCGGATACCTTTGCCACGGTGCTGATGGCAAGGTTCATTCGCGCCGAGAGTTTCCGGGGGACGGCCGTTGCCTCCGGCGAGCTCATGGAGCCAGGTTCCGAGTGGATCGACCCGAAGCGGTTTTTTGTGGCATCGGATGGACTGGTGCTTTCTCCGACACCTCTGCCTGCTCGGGTTGGGATCCGTGAGATTCTCACGGCTTTCATGAATCGGTGGCAGTGATGAAGCGAAGTGCAGATCATGCACTCTGCGAGGGGGGCTGATGCGTTCGGCCCCCCACTTTTTTTACGTGAATGGTTGTCCCAGTATTTTTTTTAGAATGAAATACCGCTGTATAATTTTTTGGGATGAGGCCATTAAAGACAGAAATAATTTCGAGCGCTGGAAGTTTAGCGCTTTTATATGGAGAAAATTTTCCGCTAAATCCTGCTGTTACATCAGTGTGATGTGAGGTACTAAGCCGTATTTTTGGAGAAAGGAGATCTGCGAGTGAAATTTCACGGATGAGAGTGGCATCGGGATTGCGAAATGGATCCGAGGTAAAAATGCCGTCAACGTCACTGGCATAAAACACTCGCTCTGATCGAAAATGTTTTGCAAGCTCTGGAAGGAGAACGTCACCAGAACAAATAGACATTCCCCACACTTGATCGAATACCATATCCCCATGGAGTAGGGGAATAGCCCCGATACGAAGAGCGGCGTTGAGGTGTTCAGTAAATATCGTATGAAATTTTCCTGCTCGATTCAGTACCGATGAAGAAGTATTAATTCCAGTTACTGGGAGACCAACAGATTGAAAAAGATGTGCGAGCGTTACGTTGAGATGCTGATCAAGGGTTTTGTTTGCAAGAGCTGCCGGGAGTTTTTTCAGAGAATCGCGAGTCCCATGTGTGAGACCAAATTTCTTTGCTGAGATATGACCAAAAGATCCAGCTCCGTGAATGAGAATGAGTTGGTGCTTGCTTGGCTTATAAAAGCGCTTGATCACTTTGCCTATTTGGATAACCAATTGGCGTCTGATGGCCGGAGTAGATCGATACTTTTCGGTTACGATGCTCCCACCAATTTTGAGAATGAGTGTTGTTTTTGGCATAGCGCTTCCACGGTACCGGAGACAGCTCGATTTGTCTAGCACAAAACGCGTCATGCTTGCCAAGGAAGGTGAATCGTGCCAGAATAGCTATATTCTAATTTTTATTGAGCCTACTTTGGTTCGTCTTGAAGGAGATGAGCGAGAGGAGAGCTGACAATCATATGGCGCTTTCGCACAAGCAGAAAGACAAGGTGACGAGTGAGGTTAAGAGGCATGATAAGGATACTGGTTCTCCAGAGTACCAGATCGCCCTTTTTACCGAAGAGATCAAGCGACTGACAACTCATCTCAAGAAGAACAAGAAAGATTTCCATTCCCGAAGAGGACTTCTCAAGATGGTGGCCAAACGGAAACGTCTCATGTCATATCTCGAACGAACCAATGAGAAGGCAGCCAAAACGCTGGTGAAGAAGTTGGGGTTGTAAACCAGATCGCCACGCAAGTGGCGATTTCGTTTCTAATAATTTTCTTAAAGGGTGACATATTTTTATGACAAAATTTAGCGAACAACGCGTCGGTGTGCTCGTTGATATTCAGAATCTCTATTACAGTGCGCGCGTTTTATATAGCAAAAAAGTGAATTTCAAATCTGTATTGGATGTGGCGACCAATGAGCGCAAACTTATCCGGGCACTCGCGTATGGGATCAAGACCACTGAAGGAATGGAAGAAAAATTTTTTGAAGCCCTGACGAAAAGTGGGTACGATGTCAAAACAAAAGATCTTCAAATTTTTCCAGATGGTTCGAGAAAAGGCGACTGGGATGTTGGTATTGCGATTGATGCCGTGAAGATGGCTGCCAAGCTTGATGTGGTGGTTCTTGTTTCTGGGGACGGAGATTATGTTCATCTGGTGGAGTATCTCCAGAACACCTATGGCTGCCGGGTGGAGGTAATTGCTTTTGCTGAGTCGGCAAGTGCCAAGCTTATCGAGAAAGCAGATGAGTTCACCAATCTCTCTCTGAACAAAAAAAGATTCCTTATTTAGAGTTTGACCAGCGAAAACAATCTTGATAAGGTGGGGACGTAAGGAGGAACCAAAATCGGTTCCTTTTTCGTACCTGAACAACAGAGGAAAGCGAGGAAACAATGGAAAAGTCGTATATTGTCGGTGGTATTGCCATGCGCTGGCCCATCATGATTGGAGCCGGCTTTGCCAAGTACCCACGGGATCTTCTGTCTTTGATTGGTCAAGATGTCCCCCTGGGAGCCTATGTGGTTGGCTCTCTCACTCCCGAACCACGACATCAAAACGAGGGAGCGGTGCTCCAGTGGCCACTGAGCTGGAGGGAATTTCTCGACGTTGGCGGCGGGCTCAACTCGAGGGGTATGCCGAACATTGGGGAAAAAGAGGGAATAGAAACCCTGGAGACTGTGCCACTTGATCGTCCAACTTTGGTGAGTCACGCTGGCTTCAGTCCGAACCAATATGCCGAGTCCATGTGCATGGCGGACGAGTCAGTGAGCGTTGCTGGTCACGAGGCCAACGCGAGCTGTGGCAACACCGGCAAACCGCCGATGTGCTACCAACTGGACGCGACAGCCGACACGCTGAGAGCGATTCATGCCGAGGTGGCGAGAGGCCATCTGACGAAGCCGATCTGGTGGAAACTCGCCCCACTCATTACGGAAAAGCGGCGTGACCAGCTGGCTCTGGCGTATCCACGTTTCAACTTTGACGAGACGCTCACGGTGCCTGAGGGATACGCCAAGCAATATGTACGGCTGCTCCTTCAGTACCCCTTCATCAAGGCATTTGTCGCTTGCAACACACTTCCTGGCTGCCGGGCTTTCGGCGAAGATGGCCGACCGGTGACAAGCCCCTATGAAGGACGAGCCGGACTCTCTGGCCCCATCGTGAAGGAGATCTCGCATGAGCTGATCCGTCAGATTGTTTCTTGGCTCGCGCCGTGGGAACATGTTGACCTTGTCGCAAGTGGTGGAAATCTCACAGGCGATGATGTCGTAGACACACTTCAGGCGGGTGCCTCGGCAGTGCAGTGCACCTCTGGTCCAGTGTGGCATCCCCAGGCGGCTCGTTTCTTTGCCGACTTCCTTGCAAGCTCACGCTTCGTGGACTGGTTCGCCGACGATTTCCGTTAACCTGAACCGAAAGAAAGGAAAAGAAAAGGAGAAGTACTCAACAACCCTTCATGAATCGAAGGGAAAATCGAATCTAAACGGGAAAGGAAAAGCAATGGCTATGGAAGTAGGTGAATTGGAAAAAACCGTTGTTCCACCGGTCAATCGGATTCGGATGAGTCGGCCCGGCGACTGGCACCGCCATTTGCGTCAAGGCCAAGATATCTTGAGGCACTTGGTGAGAGAGTCGCTCCTCTTTGAGCATGTCCTCGTCATGCCGAACACTAAGCCGGCCCTGACAACCGGACCTGCGGTGCTCGCGTACCGAGAGGAGATCCAGAATGCGATTCCAGAAGGAAGGGAACAACCCATCTCCATCTGGATGACGCAGTACCTCACTGACAACACTTTGCCCCAGGACGTCAGGTTTGCCAAAGACACGGGTTTCGTACTAGCCTTCAAGTATTATCCGGCTGGCGCGACAACCAACTCGGACTCGGGGGTGACAGCACTCGAGCGTGCCTACCCGGCACTGGCTGCAATGGAGCGTGAAGACGTGGTGCTCTCGGTGCACGGCGAAGTGACAGATGCCGGAGTTGATGTTTACGACCGCGAACGTATCTTCGTCGAACGTTACGCGACACAAATCGTGCGTGACTTCCCGGGGCTGCGAATCGTGCTCGAGCACATCACCACGTCCGAGGCGGCGTCGTTCGTGCGTGAGTCCGGGCCCAACGTGGCAGCGACCATCACTCCTCAGCACGCACGCTACTCACGCAACGCGCTCCTCGTCGGGGGAATCCGTCCGCACTGGTACTGCCTGCCGGTTCTGAAGCGTGAAGCACATCGGCAAGCGCTGGTTACGGCTGCGACATCCGGTAACCCGAAGTTCTTCATGGGTACCGATAGCGCTCCGCATGAACGTGGCGACAAGGAAGCTGCCTGTGGCTGTGCGGGGTGCTATACGACCGACAGGACGGCCCTCGCCCTCTACGCGGAAGTCTTCGAGGAAGCCGGGGCGCTCGACAAGCTCGGTGGGTTTACCTCTATCCACGGGGCCGACTTCTACCGGGTTCCACGCGGTTTGGAAAGCATCACGCTCCAGCGAGCCCCTTTCAAAGTTCCGAGCTGGTATCCGCTCGGAGCCAATGGAACGGTGGTCCCGCTCTGCGCTGGCAAGACGCTCCAGTGGCGAGTTGAAGCGTAGCGGCTGAACTTCGCTGCGTGCCCCCGCTTGGTCATCTGACCGGGCGGGGGATTTTCTTTAGTTTTGTATAAAAAAAAGACACCGGGACACGGAGATGTCTCGGCGAGGATAGGGCGAGGTTACCTTATATGTTTGAGACAGACTAGAAATCTGCCAAAGATACCGCATGAGCTCCTTCTGGGTTGAAGGTATAGAAACCGTATGTAGCAGTTTCGAGCCACCCTGGCGGCAAAGTACCCATCAGCTGATGCAGGTGAGTTGATGCTTGGTGGGTGACCATCCGGGTCTCTATAGCCACCGTTTTCGCTGAAAACGGAAGATTCCAATTCCTCTTGTTTTGCAGGAATCGGAGCACTTTGGCTTGACCGGGAGAGTCTGGTATGCAATCTCTTCCGGCTACGAGGATTGCTTCGAATCCTTTTCTGGGCTGAGTTGGCTGCTCGAAAGAAACCTTCTTATGCTTTGGAGGGATATCTGACAGGAAAATCGGCTGGACAGCATCATTCGAACTTATTGCTTTGGCGACAGCACTTGTGATGAGGGTTGGTTCAAGAGCAATTCGCTCGGTAATTCGAAGATTAACGAACCAATAAGCGACGCCTAGACTGCGGACTCCCTCTGGCGAGCGCTGCCCTTGGAGGTGGGTGAGGAGGATGATGTTTCCAGGACAATCCTGCAACGGAGTGAGTGTGTCTGGCAAGTCAGTGGAGAGTACCCCGGGGAATATCACCATGCCAGCCGGTTTTGGCCATCGATCAAAGTAGCGGCGGGCGATGCTTGGGGAGACTGAATCAGTGAGGATAGCTCCGACACCGATATGCGTGAGTGCCAGGTGTAATGATTGAGTCTCTCTCTTGCTTCCATAGAGGATGATGGAAGTCATACCATTCCTTTCTCGTAGTGGGTTGGTTGGTAAGGATCTCCTTTGTTTCGAGGCTAGCATGGCGCGAGAAGGCTTGGCAAGGAGAGAATTCATTTAAAAAAAACGGGAGGACTCGATGAGTCTTCCCAAATGCTTCGGCTCTAGCGCTGAGCCGATAATCCAATCCCAGGATATGTCTTGATGGGATCGGGGAGTGAATTGTTTTTGGCCCTGGCTCGGATCTTGCTTACGAGCATGGCTATATTTCCTTGACTCACAAACCGCTCCACGAGCTCCTTGTAATGGACGATGTTGCTATTGTTGCTCCGCAAGATCTGGAGAAGTTCTCGTTCTCGAGGAGAGAAGATAGAATCACGAGACAACTGACTCTTTTCCTCAGTATCTTCGGCACGATTTTCCCCCGGAGTTTCTCTGGAGAGAGGGAGGGTGGCTGAGGTAGCCGGAGACCCCTCACTCGGTGTTACGGTAGACTTCTCCAACTGGGGTGCGCAGAGCCCAGTTGGTGCAGTCGTTGTTTCGAGCGGACGAACCGTCAGGGGAATTTTCCGCAGTGCCGCCACAGCGAAAAGAAGGGCATCGCCAGCTTGTTCCAAGGCCGAGCGAATGGCGGTTTGTTCTTGGGTGAACTGTTCCTGGAGCTCCTCTAGTTTTCTCCGGAGTTGATCTTGTTCGCTCTCAAGATGCTCAATCCTCCCGATGCGCGTACAAGTATTTTCACGATCCGAGGTTGTGGCTTCGGCCGCGTCGATCGAAGTATTCGACACTGATATAGTTGGAGTTTTCCTCGGGGCGGTCGTTTGCTGAGAGGCAGTGCGTGTCGGTACGCGAGAGGAAAGAGCCCAAGATACGTGTACTTGGCGCTCGGTGTGGGATCCTGACGGCAAAGTGGGCGGGGGAGGTTCTTGAGCTGTCTCATCCAGATCCAGAGAGGATGTATTTCCCAAGTCGACATCGTCGAATCCGAGGAGGTTTACGTAGCTTTGAACCTGAGGGATATCTTGAGGAGAAGCCCTGCGGTATAGTCGCTTTGGCGCTGCACCAGCGTCATGATCTTCAGGCTGTGGGCGGGCAAATTCCCTCCTCTGGGTTACGGCTGATGGATTAAGGAGACGCAGGATAGTTGACTCAAGAAGTGCCATTAAGTTGGCGCGATTCTCTCCAATTACGGACACTCCGAGTGAATGGTATTGCTTCTCGAGATGTTTCAGTGGTTGATCGTCGGTCGGGAGGATGATCACGATAACCTGTAGCCTCCGGCTGATAAAGTGCCTCGCTGTATCCCGAAGGTGATCTTTGAAGACACGGGCTTGAAGCACGATGACCTTGGTCTCCGGATGGGCCGCGAGGAAGTTTTCTACCTGGCTGAGGGAGCCATTCGTCTGTGCGACAAGCGCGGCGATGACTTCGGGTTCCCCGCGCGCCTTCTGGGATTGGTTCAGTTGCCCTGCGATTGAGGTGCTGAAGTCTGAGGTTCCAAGAATGATGACCAGACGATTCTGCTTGATCTTCATGATTGCCTCCGCGGTTGAATTGTTGGATTGGTAAGGCACTTCTTTGACACTTGGCTCCGAGGTTAGCACACAGTAAGAAGGCTTGGCAAGGAGAGAATTCATTGACAAAAGAGCAAAAAAGAGGTTACTCTGAAGCTACTTAACATTTATTTTGTCTGGGTGAGTTTATAGGTACACGGTTTTCTTTGAAGTTTTTCAAGTCAAACCGCGTGTTTATGAGCTTCCTGGATACCAAAGATATGGAAGCCACAAAATGGTCCATGGAGCTGGGGGGAAGGGCGCTCACGTTTTCTACCGGTCTTTTGGCTGGTCAAGCCAATGGTGCAGTGACCGTTCAATATGGTGATACGGTTGTCCTCGCGACAGCGGTCATGAGCCAATCAATGTCAAAAATCACCGGGTATTTCCCGCTCATGGTGGATTTTGAGGAGCGTTACTATGCTGCTGGGAAAATCAAAGGGTCAAAATTTGTAAAACGTGAAGGTCGCCCATCAGATGATGCGATTCTTTCTGGTCGTGCGGTTGATCGGACGATTCGGCCTCTCTTTAACTCCCGCATGCGCAATGAAGTGCAGGTCGTGACGACGGTACTCTCGTATGACGGGGAAAATGATCCAGATTTGGTGGCGATGATTGCGGCTTCGGCGGCCCTCTCACTTTCTGATATTCCATGGAGTGGTCCTATTGGAGCGGTGCGGATTGGACTCAATACTCAAGGACAACTGATTCTCAATCCGAAATCAGAGGAACGCCTTGAAAGTTTGCTTGATCTCTTGCTCGCGGGTACTGGCGACAAAATCAATATGATTGAGGCTGGAGCGAAAGAAGTGACCGAAGAAAAAATGATTGAAGCCTTTCGATTTGGACATACAGCCATTGCGAGTATTACGGATTTTATTGCCGCTATTCAGAAAGAAGCGGGGAAACCCAAGCGCGCTGCTGCTCTCATGATAGGAACGCCGGCCTTTGAAAAGGCCATGAAGGACTTCTTTCAGGTTGAAAAGCTTGAAGAAGCGCTGTATCTTCGTCCGAAACAGGCGATGGCTGCCCAGGTGGATCTCATTCAGGAGAAAGCCCTGGCATATGCAGCAGCTGAGTTTCCCGAAGAGGATTATCGCGACGAAATACTCTCGCTTATTCTGGATGAATATTCGGATGCAGCGGTGCACGCCAATATACTCGCCAAAGAAGCTCGTCCCGATGGACGGAAACTTGATGAAATCCGGCCTATTTGGAGTAAAGTAGGTGTTTTGCCGCGAACCCATGGTACGGGACTCTTTACTCGAGGAGAGACACAGGTTCTCACCGTGACGACACTCGGTGCCCCTGGTGATCAGATGATCGTTGATACGATGGAAACCGATGAGAAGAAGCGTTATATGCACTTCTATAACTTTCCAGCTTACTCCGTGGGTGAGATCAAGCCGATGCGAGGACCGGGACGGCGTGAAGTTGGACATGGAGCCTTGGCAGAGAAGGCTTTGATCCCAGTCTTACCGACCCTTGCAGAATTTCCGTATACCATTCATCTCGTCTCGGAAGTGCTTGCTTCCAATGGCTCATCTTCAATGGCCTCGACGTGTGGTTCGACGCTCTCGCTGATGGATGCGGGAGTGCCACTCAAGAAACCAGTGGCTGGTGTCGCAATGGGGGTGATTACTGGTACGGATGGTCAATATAAGATTCTTTCAGATATTCAAGGATTGGAAGATCATTATGGTGACATGGATTTTAAGGTAGCAGGAACCAAGGATGGAATTACGGCGATGCAGATGGATGTTAAAATTGACGGTCTTACGCCTGATATGCTTGCGACCGCAGTTATCCAGGCCAAAGCCAGTCGGTTGTTTATTATGGGGAAGATGCTTGAAACCATATCCGAACCTCGGAAAGAACTCTCTCCATATGCCCCGCGCATCATTACTCTCCAGATAAATCCCGAGAAGATCGGAGATGTGATTGGTCCAGGTGGGAAAATGATTAATAAAATCATTGATGAAACTGGCGTCTCTATCGATATTGAGGACGACGGGTCAGTTTTTGTCACCGCAACTGATGGGGATGGAGCCAAGCGGGCGGTAGAGTGGATTGAGAGTTTGACGCGAGAGGTGAAGGCAGGAGAGTTTTTCCCGCGAGCGCGGATTACGAGACTCATGAACTTTGGAGCCTTTGCAGAGGTTTTGCCCAATCAAGAAGGACTGATTCATATTTCAGAGCTTGCTGATTATCGCGTTGAAAAAGTGGAAGATATTGTCAAGGTGGGTGACGAAGTTCCTGTTTTAGTGAAGGAAATTGATGCACAAAATCGAATCAATCTTTCGCTCAAAGCTGCGAAACGGAAACTTGAAAGCGAAAGCCAGATCTAAGCTAGCTTCTCAGTGAATATTTGGTATACTAAGAGAGTACATGGGTACTCTCTTTAGTGTTTATTGTTTATGTTTGGGTTTGGAAAACAAAAAAAAGCCACTGAGACTGATTTGGCGCCTGAGTTAGTGCGGGCAATGCGAACGATGGAAGATGATATTACCAATGTTCCTTTGCCTTCAAATACGGAAGTGGTGCCTGCTGATCCTCCAATGGATGTCTCGACCAACCCCGCTCAAGGAGTGCCGTTTTATGCTGCAGCTGAAACAAATTTTTCTGAATCGGCTCCACAGGGAGAGAGTCCATTCTTGAATGATGCCGCTCCACTCGCTCAAGAAGGGGCGTTGCCGGGTGCTGCTCCGACGCAAGCTCAGGCGACGGCTGTTTTGCCGATGACCCCTCCGGAAATCGCACGTCCTTTCGTACCTGGAGAAAGAACTTCGTCCAGTGGAACACCTGTACCAATGTATCGTCAGAAGCGATTTCTTATTATGGGGGCAGTGAGTATCGGCGTGCTATTGATCATTGGACTGGGAACATATTGGTGGTTCGGGCGTGACACAGAGCCTCCCATGCCTCCTATCTCGAACAATGATGTGGTGCCTCCGGTAAATCCACCGGTTGTTCCTCCGACAGTCCCAATCGATTTGCCAATTCTCGACCAAACGAAGCGCTTTACTTCAGATCAACCGAATATTTTTTCATTAGATACAGAAACGGCTACGGCGGAGGGGCTTCGGACAGAGCTTTTGAAGTTGGCCGCAGAGGTTAAACGAGAAAATCCAAAGACCGCTCTTGAATTTGTGGTACGTGATCAGAACTATAATCCACTTGCCTTTACGCGATTTAGCTATCTCTTGGGGGTGGCTTTTCCAGAGACCCTCCTCGTGACGCTCGATGAAGCGTTCTCACTCTATGTCGTTATAGACGCCGATCGACCCCGCTTGGGATTGAGTGTAGTGGTCAAGGATATGCCAACCTTCACCAAAGAGCTTCAAAAAGCGGAAAAAACGCTTCCACAGGCTATTACTCCCTTGTTTATCGATACCACCACTGCTCCAAAATCCAATCTGCTTTTTCGCTCTGGGAGCTATAGGGGCTTTAGTACTCGCTTTGCAAACGTAGATAGTACTTTGGGTCTTTCGGTTGACTACGTTCTCACATCAAAAGAGTGGTTTATTGGGACGAGTCAGATGACATTGCGTGCCCTGCTGGATAAGGTAGCTGCAGATCTTGCTCCAGCAACATCAGACGCAGCACTTACTGGTTCAACCCAGGGAAATTCACCGGTTATTGATTCGTCAAAGCCATAATTGGAAGAAAGTCAGGGGACTTTTTTTTGTGAGTGAATGTATTGAATAGCGCGCGAAATATAATCAAAAATATTTTGTGGCTTGATTGAGAGAGAAAGGAACTTTTGATTGACTTGAGCGTTTTTTTCTGCTATAATTGATCTGTGAGTGAAGAAATATTGTTGATTTACTAATTGAGGAAGAGAGGGAGTGCTCCCGCTCACAATGATCCCCCTCATTGTGATGGGAACTCTCCCACTGTTCAACTGTCATGCCAACGCGCATGACTGCTCCCGTTCTGGTAAAAGGAGCCGGATCAAAACCAAAACAAAAATTACTCTGAAATATAATAAAAGCAGAGTAGCCAAAACAAAAACAAACAGCAAAACTGCTGCAGTACCTTCATAAAAAAATCTGGTTTAATACCAAAGAACGGTGTCGGAGATTCGGGACACAGCACCAGCACGTCCCATGATGACCACAAACTACACGTTGTCCGCGTAGAACCGAACGTGCCTCTCACCCGGGCTACAGTTCTCCAACAAACGTGTTGGGCCATCCGCCGGGTGCTACACTCAGCCAAATTTATATAATATTTTGGGCGCAGATGTAGCGCCCGGCAACCAACAGCCTTTTGTTGAATTGTCCGGGAAAAGAAGTGAATTGGCCGAGCAGGGCCTTTTTTTGTTGCCTTTTTTTGGTTTTTTGCTAGTCTGAATGACTATGTTTTTCTTGAAAAAGACCAGAGTATTGAATATCGGAGCCGAGGGAGAGCGCTTAGCAGAGCGTTTTCTCCGGGATCTTGGATATCGAATTTTGGCTCGAAATAGCTTTAATACGAAGGGTGTTCGGCTCGGCGAACTCGATATTGTAGCTCGGGATGGTAAAGAGATTGTTTTTGTTGAGGTAAAAACGAGCTTATCAAAGCCTGGGGTTGAGCTTCACCCTGAGCTTCGAGTCGATCGCTATAAACTTCAGCGTATGGAGCGAGCAGCGGGAATATGGCTTCGTAAGGAGAAATGTGAGGATGCTCCCTATCGTTTTGATGTTGTGGCACTCGTTCTTGGCACTTCGGGAGAGGTGCTCTCACTTAACCATTTCGATCATATCTTCCTCTAGACGATAGGGCTGACTTTCTTTATACTGAGAGTACTTTTTAATTGATTTCTTATGGCACTTGATGCAAATGTCCTCGAAGAACTGAAGCAGAAACTCCTTGGTGAGAAGACGCGTCTTGAAGCTGAGCTTGGTCGTTTTGCGAATCCTACTGGAGGAGCCGGTCAATTTGAAACGAATTTTGAGAATATCGGCACAGATCCGGACGAAAACGCAACTGAGGTTGAAAATTACACAGATAATCTCGCGCTGGAAGGATCGCTTGAGGCACAACTCGGTGACGTGCTCGTAGCGCTTGAAAAAATGGAGAAGGGTACGTATGGAATTTGTGAGAAAACGGGTGAAGAAATCCCCCTCGATCGTTTGCGGGCATATCCCGAGGCACGAACCAAAATTGCGGCTTAGATTATACCGTATGAATTTTACGTATCAGGAGAAACTTGTTTTTCTCCTGATATTTATTTTCTCTGGAATCGATTTCTTTTTTCGAAGTGGGAATGGCTTCGATGTATTTCTCTGTAATCACGGTATTGGGTGGGGGATTCGCGCCCCCCAAGAATGGATCTTCGTGATCTCTCCTCTTACCCTTATTGGTGTGAGTTGGTATTGGTGGAAATCAGAACATTGGCGAATTCGAGTGGCTTGTTGCCTTATTTTCTTTGGGGGAGTCATGAATTTGATGGATCGTATCATCTTTGGGTGTGTCCGGGACTATCTCCAGCTTCCGCTCTTCCCAAGTTTCAATATGGCTGATATGATGCTCTGTCTTGGGGTTGGCCTCCTTTTCTTCTATCTTTTTGTTCGCCCTGAGCACCAAGAATAGCGTATGTCTGCCAAAGTCTTTTCTGGAGCCACGATTGGTCTTGAAGGAATGCTCGTCGAAGTCGAAGCGGATGTTTTGTTGCGGGGACTCCATCAGTTTACTGTGGTGGGTCTTCCTGATACCGCCGTGAAGGAATCTCGTGACCGGGTGAGTGCTGCTCTCAAAAATAGTGGTTTTCGTCCTCCGCACCAAAATGGGCGGGTCACGATCAATCTTGCCCCAGCTGATCTTCCGAAAAACTCGACGCTCTACGATCTTCCTATCGCTCTTTCATTTCTCCTTGCGACGAAACAACTCGCGTTTCCAATAGAACACAAACTCTTTCTTGGAGAGTTAGCACTCGATGGGTCGGTGAGGCGTATTCAGGGGGTGCTCCCGCTCGTTCTTTTCGCACAACGGCATGGATTTACCGAAGTGTTTATTCCGGAAGATAACCAGCAAGAAGCGAGTTTGGTTCGCGGCATTACCTTATATCCTGTCAAGAATTTGAAAGATCTCATTCTCCATTTGGAAGGGAAGCAGACCATTCAGCCATCGATTCTCCAAGAAGCAGAACCTCATGATGTAGAGTATGATTACGATATGGGGTTTATCAAGGGTCAAGCGCACGCGAAGCGAGCTCTTGAAATCGCTGCTGCTGGTGGGCATAATATCCTCATGGTGGGTCCTCCTGGATCCGGGAAAACGCTCCTTGCTAAAACACTTCCGTCAATTTTGCCCAAACTCTCCTTTGAAGAGCAACTTGAGATAACGCAGATTTTTTCGGTGGCCGGACGTCTCTCTCGAGATATCGGATTGCTCTCCGAACGGCCACTACGTTCTCCACATCATAGTGCCAGCGCCGTTTCACTCATTGGAGGTGGTACTTTGCCGAAGCCAGGTGAAATTAGTCTTGCTCATCGCGGGGTTCTTTTTCTCGATGAGTTTGCTGAGTTTCCTCGGGCAGTTCTGGAAATGCTCCGGCAGCCACTCGAGGACGGGATCGTGGTGGTTTCAAGAGCCAAAGGAACTCTCACTTTTCCCGCGCGTTTTATGCTCGTGGCGGCTATGAACCCATGTCCTTGTGGGCATCATGGTGATCCCGAGCGTTTGTGTGGATGCAGTGCCTACCAAATCCAAAAGTATCGCCAGAAGGTATCTGGACCGATTCTTGATAGAATTGATTTACACGTGGATGTTCCTCGGCTTAAATTTGAAGCGCTCGAAGCCAAGGCTACCGCGGAGCCAAGTCGGGTGATTCGTGAGCGAGTTGAGAAATCTCGACTCCTGCAACGGGAACGCTATCGTGAAGTTGGCTGGCTTTCCAATTCAGAAATGGATAATCGTTCACTGGAGACCTATTGTGCTCTGGATGAGGCATCGAAAGCACTCTTGCGCAATGCTGTCACGGTCTACAAGCTCTCACCACGTGCGTATACCCGAATCCTCAAACTCGCACGAACTATTGCGGATCTTGGAGCTTCAGAGCAGATTAGTTCGGCACATATTGCTGAGGCACTCCAGTATCGCTTTCGTGATTAAATTCGGTTGAGTTCCCTCCCATATTTTAAGAAGGAGAAAAAGGTGTTTGCGGCAAAATTTTCTCAATCTACATGCATGCGATATTTTTCTTTTTGGATCGGTATCATTCTCGTGTTGACGATCCTTTGGGACAAACTCCTCTTCATTCCTCATGATGATCGGGAGATTCTTTTCGTCGAGAAAAAATCAGTTACATTGCTGATCTCGGGACAGACCCTCTTTTTTCGGGATGTAATTGAGGAGAGCGTCGGATCCTTTTTGCTGGCACGAGGGTATGACGTGCAAGTTGGAGAACAAATTTTTCCAGAACGATCAGCGAAACTCCTACCCGGGACGATTATTATTCTTGAACCAGTTCGAACGATTGGGTTGGTCGTTGATGGACGCAATGAAAAAATTACAACCAGCCTGCCAACTGCTGAGCTCATTCTCCAAGAGATGGGCGTGACGCTCGATGAGGATGATCTGGTTGTTCCATCCCGCAGAGCTACGGTGAGTGGAGGGAGTATCATCACCGTCACTCGAGTGCTGGTGCAAGAAGAAGTGAAAGATACAGATATAGCCTATACCACCAAAACTCTTCAGGATGGCGACCTTTCGTGGCGAAAAAAAGAAGTCAGACAGAAAGGGAAAAAGGGAGTAAAGAGAACAATCTTTCGCGTGAGTTACCATAATGGAAAGGAAATTTCGCGCAAAGTGCTCCGGACTGAAATCATCGAATCTCCCACAGAAGAAATCGTCGTACAGGGTACGTTGGTCAAAGTGGGAAAAACCCATAAAGGAGCAGCTTCATGGTATGCCTGGACAGGAACTCTGGCAGCTGCAAATCCGTGGCTTCCGAAGGGGAGTTATGTTCGTGTAACCAATCTCGATAATGGAAAATCGGTGATCGTGGTTATTAATGATCGGGGCCCATTTGTGCCTGGGAGAATTCTTGATCTCGACAAAGTAGCTTTTGAAAAAATTGCTTCAATTGGCGCAGGAGTGATCAATATCAAAATGGAAGAAATTATCAACTAGACATTTTGTGGGAGGGTGTTGCTCTCAGAAAGGGGGTGCATCAAGAAAGGGGATTTGTCGGCGGGGTCTCCCACGCTTCTAGGGTGAGGTAGATGCCACCAGCCAAAAGACCAACAATATCCCAACCAAGAAAAATAAATGCCGGAATTTCAGTGGTGGGTGCATGGAGTGGATAGAACCAAATGCCTGCGGGTACCGCAATGAGATCAGCGAGTGATCCCATGCAGAGTGCGACGAGACCGACGAATGCAAGAGGAACACTCCTCTGCGCGATCAGGTAAGCAATATCAGCGGCAAGAAAAAGAGCAAAGAGGAGTTTTGGATTTTCGGCAAACCAGTAAATACTCAAGACAACGAATACTATAAGTAAGAGCGTTGAGAGGAAGACTCGAGAGAAGCGGGGTGGATGGTGAGGAAAGTGAAGTTGTTCCTGGCATTGAAGGATTCCGCGAAGGAGTCCAACGACCAACAGTGCAATATTTCCCCAAATGAAAGGGAGATAAATCGGAATGGCGAAAAATGACGTTGAAGAATATTCCCATATACCAGATGAGATGAAGAGGATTTCTTGTCCGGCACCACCGAGAGCAAAAAGGATATAGGTTATCCAGAGCTTCTGGCTCCTCGCATACAGTAGAAGGAGGATTCCAGTCAGGAGAATAGGAAAGGTAGCCAAATAGGGTGTCTGCCACCAGAGCCATACGGCGAGGTAATTGACGCTGAGCGCCACCATGAGGATGAACAAATTGAGGCTTCGTGATACTGTGTGATAAGGAGGGAAGGGGGAATACATAATACCTGGTATTGTATCAAATATGGAGACGAGAGCGAAAAAATCACTCGGCCAACATTTTCTCAAAGATCAAACGGTGATTGAGCATATTTTAGCCGTGGCCCAAATTGCTCCCGAAGAAAAAATTTTAGAAATTGGTCCGGGAACTGGCGCCCTGACCGAGAAGCTCATCGAGAGAGTAAAAAAAGTGATTGCTATTGAACTCGATCATCAAATGGTGGAATACCTCACACAAACCTTGGAAGCCAGTCAGGGATTTTCTCTCCTTGAAGCAAACGTTCTCGAAGTTGATTTGAACGAACTCCTTGTTCAGGCAGGTTTTGAAAGTCGAGGATATAAAATCGTTGCTAATCTCCCGTATTATATTACGGCACCAATTATTCGAACGCTCCTCAGTCTTGAGATAACTCCAAAGAGCCTGATCCTTATGGTGCAAAAAGAAGTAGCCGAACGAATTACGGCAAAACCCGGTTCGATGAGTTTGCTGTCTCTCATGGTGCAATACTATGCAGATGCGCGGATCGCTTTTACTGTTGCTGCGACTGCTTTTGATCCAGCTCCAGCGGTTGAGAGTGCTGTCATCGAGCTACGACCGATGCGCGTCTATGACGATGAACAAGATCGGCGACTCTTTCGAATTGCGCGAGCTGGTTTTGCAGCACGCCGTAAAACACTTGCCAACAATTTCGCGTCGAGTTTTCAGATTGAACGGATGCGAATTGAACAAGCGCTCAGTTCACTTGGTTTGCGCGCGGATATTCGAGCGCAGGCACTTTCTGTGGCAGAATGGCGAGGCCTTGTTCCGGTGATTGAAAATCTTGAACGTGAAAAACAGACCTCAGTGCGGGGATGAGCCCCTCATCCAATGAGTGTTCGGAGGAGGAAGAGAATAAAACTGGCAACGAGGACGAATTCCCAGCCGGGAAGGTTGTGGTAATGAAAATATTTGTTCCCCGTTCCAGAAATTTGGAGGAGCCAGTAGCTACCAGTGGCATAGAACAGTGCTAGCGGAAACAGATGCTCCAAATGGAAGATGAAAATACTCGTGATGAAAAAGAAGAAATAAAAAGCGCCGATAAGATGTTTGGCTCGTACTTCCCCGAGGAGAACTGGTAGGGTCAGTACCCCATCCGCGCGGTCCCCAGGAGTATCCTTGAAATCTTTAATGGGAATGAGGAGGGTGTAGGCAATGAAGAAGAAGACGGGGATTTGCCACGGGAGGGCGGAAATACTTTTTTCGGCAGCGAACACGAGATAGCCACTCAAGAGGATTAGGAGGGAAGCACCGCTGGCGAGTCCAGTAGCGACGAGCGGGAATCGTTTGAGCCGTAGAGGGGGAGCAGAATAGAGCCAGGCAATTCCTTGGTAGATAGCGAGGAAAATTGTTGCTTGCGTAGAGACGAGCGCCATAAGGAGGAGGGAAGCAAGAAAAAAGAGAATTCCAAAGGTTTGGTAGAGATCTGGTGGAATGGAACCGCTTTGTATAGGTCGGGTCGGGTTGGTGAGCGCGTCGATTTTTTGATCTGAGAAATCGTTGATAACAACTGAAGCAAGCCAGGCAAGAGTAACACTCGAACAGGAGATAAAAAGTGCCAGTCCATGAAAAAGATCGGGTGCGAAGGATCCGGGTGCATACACGAGAGCAAGGGCTCCGCCTAGGAGTAAGAGACCATTATGGAAGAGGACTTGAGGAATTCTGGCATTTTTCCAGCGCGCGATAAAATACGTTCGAAAAAAGAAAAAGAGGATGATATCGATGAGGATGATGTCGAGGCTGGCAAAAACGAGGCTCATTTTGACACTGAGGCTGGAGAGGCTACTTGGTGGGATCAGACCAAAAAGAGCTGTTGGTGAAAGCATGAGTCCGGCGATATCGTTCTCGCTCACCATAAGGAAACCTTTTTCCCAACCAAGGAGTGCAATGGTAACAAAGGATGGGAGTGCTCCCAGAAAAAAGAAAAGAGTATAGGTAACCCAAGTTGCGAAAAGTCCGCGGAGGAGGTTGCCGGTTTTCATAAAGGTGTAGAGTCCGAGAGCAATCACTGCTATGGCAATTTCGACTCGAATACCGTAGGTGATACCGATTTCCGGCTGATCACCGAAGAAAGTGAGGTAGCGCTGCCAAAGACCAAGGATGCTGTCAAAGGCATAGAAACTCCACGTACCTTTTCCATGAGTTGCAATCTCGTCAATGATGGGGGGGATCCAGATAAGCAGAAATCCAAAAGTGAGGATATTGGCTGCTTCTCGAAGCTTGACACGAGCGAGCCAGGTGGTGGCAATGAGAATCACGAGAAAAATGCAGAGAAACGTAAAAAAATGATGCGCTGACTGATAGAAATAATAGCCGGGTGTCTGCAGGATCATATCATTGAGCACGTGCTCAATCCCAAGTCTCCCAGCAACGAGTGCGGTGTAGGTTATGACCCAAGTTCCAAGGGAGAACGGGAGACCCTCAATAGAGTTGATAATCGAGCGTATTTGTTGCTGCATAGTGCTCCATTATAGCACTCTTGAGGGAAAATATGTGAGATGTGGTATGAGCAAGAAAACTTGTGTGGCCTCGTTGTAATACCGGAGTAGAGTGATTTTTCTCCCAATGCTACAATACATATCTAATCATACGTACAACATGACACCGACACATAAAGGCACCGGGAACGCTTTCTGGGAGATTGGACTGAATCCAGAACAAAAAAGAGCCGTACTCGCCACTGAGGGGCCGGTCCTTATTTTGGCTGGTGCGGGGAGCGGTAAAACCAAAACGCTGACACACCGCATCGCGTACCTCATTGCCGAGAAACGCGTTAAGCCAGAACAAATTTTGGCGGTCACCTTTACCAACAAAGCAGCCGGAGAAATGCGAGAACGAGTGAATGCACTCTTGGAACGAGGACGTGATACGGGGCAATCCTGGTATCCTCCACGGTATATTGGAACCTTTCATAGTTTGTGCTCACGCTTTTTGCGTCAGGATATTGCGGTGCTGGGATATGATCGCAATTTCAATATTATCGATGCGGATGATCAACTCTCACTCATGAAAAAGGTCATGAAGGAACTCGAGATGAATCCCGATCAAGTCCGTCCACGTTCACTCCTTGAGGCTATTTCTGGAGCGAAGAGTTCAGAACTTTCTCCTGAGCGAGTTCAGGTTGGAGCCGGAAGTTATTTCGAAGAACTCGTAGGGAAAGCGTATGCCCGCTATCAAGATGAGCTTCGACGTATCAATGCACTGGATTTTGATGATTTAATTGCGCTCACCGTAAAATTGTTTCAGGAACATCCTGAAGTGCTTGCCCGGTATCAGGAACAATTTCGATACCTCATGGTTGATGAATATCAGGACACGAATCCACTACAGTATCGGTTTGTGACGCTCCTTGCGGGAAAGTATCATAACCTGTTTGTGATTGGTGATGATTATCAGTCAATTTATAGTTGGCGCCAAGCAGATATCCGAAACATCCTTTCATTTGAAGAAGATTACCCGGAAGCAACAGTGATTACATTGGACCAAAATTACCGATCAACCCAAGTGATTCTCGATGCGGCAAGTGAAGTGATTGGCAACAATGTACATCAACGTCACAAGAAATTGTGGACCGAGAAAAAGGAAGGAGGCAAGATCATTCTTTCACCTGCGGCAAGCGAGGAGAGCGAAGCAAAAATCGTCACTCAGGAAATTAAAAAACTCATCGGGTGCGGACGTTCTTTCAGTGATTTTGCGGTTCTCTATCGAACCAATGCGCAGTCGCGCGCTCTCGAAGAAGCTTGTTTGCGGGCGGATATCGCGTACAAAATTGTTGGTGGACTGAAATTTTATCAGCGCAAAGAGGTGAAGGATGTGATTGCCTATGTGCGCTTTCTCCAGAACCCACGTGATCTCCTAGCGCTTGAACGGATTCTGAATGAGCCAAAACGTGGAATAGGCGAGGTGACACTCGAGCATTGGGTCGCGGCTACTCGGGAAAGTGGATCTAATTTTCTCGAAGCCATTACAGCCTTGCGTGAAACAGGAGTGGTGCCAGAGCGAAAACTCAAAAGCCTCGATGAGTTTGCAGAATTGTTTTATCATTGGCGCGAATCAATACTGCATGATGCCAGTTTAAAACTTGCTCTGCTCATCGATATCATCACCCGCGAAAGTGGCTATCTCAATACTCTGCGAGACGGTACTTCGGAAGGTGAAGCTCGTGAAGAAAATGTCCGAGAACTTTGTTCGGTAGCTCGGAAGTTTGATGATTTTTCTCTTGAAGATGCTCTCCGAATGTTTCTTGAAGAAGTGGCGCTCGCCTCTGATACGGATGGTATCAATCAAGAAAGTGCCGCGGTGCATCTCATGACCATTCATAGTGCCAAGGGACTCGAGTTTCCCGTCGTCTTCATCGTAGGACTGGAAGAGGGTATTTTTCCGCATGCACGAAGTGCTCTCTCGCCGAATGAGCTCGAGGAAGAACGTCGGCTCATGTACGTCGGTCTCACCAGGGCGAAAGAGCAAGCCTATCTTTTGCATGCCGAAACCCGGACTATTTTTGGTTCAACCCAGATGAATCCGCCGTCGCGCTTTCTGGCGGAAATTCCAGAACACCTCTTGGAGACACGAGCACAGCAAGAGGAAAGTGCGTTCTTTCAAAAACCAAAACGCTTTACGGCTGCCTATCCGAGGCAAGTTCGAACTCCCAAACTTACGCTCGAGGGGAAGGCTCCAGAACCCGCCAAGGATCTCCGTCCGGGTGATATGGTAGAGCACGCAGAGTTTGGTAATGGTCTCGTGATTGCGCTTGACGGTACTTTGGTGACCGTAGCCTTCAAAAAACGGGGAGTGAAAAAAATGATGCTGGGTGTGGCACCGCTCCAAAAACTTTAATTAAGTTCTTTTTTTCTTTTAGCGTGGAATTTTTGGTGAATTTCCCGAAGTCGTTCATTGGTCACATGGGTATAGATTTGAGTGGTGGTAATTGACGCATGCCCGAGCATTGACTGTACAGCTCGAATATCTGCCCCATTCATGAGGAGATCGGTGGCAAAACTATGACGCAGCGTATGCGGATGGACATCTTTGGTGATTCCGGCCTTTTGAGCATAGTATTTGACACGTCGTTCGACCGAGCGGGGAGTGAGACGAAGGCTTTCACGCTTCTTGGCTGATAGGTTGATGAGCCCCTTTTTCCCGTGAGCAACAAAGAGAGCCGGATCGATGTCCGTTCGATGATCAAGGTATCTTTTGAGGGTGCTTTTGGCTCCGGGGGAGAGGAAGACGACACGCAGTTTTGAGCCTTTCCCTCGGACACTGAATTCGTCTTTCCCGAGGTTTACCTGTTCTCGATTCAGTGAAACAAGTTCGGAAACCCGTAAGCCAGCAGAAAAGAGAAGCTCAAGGATGGCTCGATCTCGCAAATTTCGAAGGTCATCACCAGTTGCGGCTTCGAGGAGTCGTTCTACCTCCTCAAATTCGAGGAAGTCTACTTGTCGATCAGGCACCTTCCCCACCTCAATTTTTTCGGCGGCCAGTGTTCTGATATCCTGTTTGGCCAGGTATTTGAGGAATGAACGGAGCACAATGGCATGGTAGGCTTGGGTATTTTTTTTCATGGATCCGCCCGAACGAGTGACTTTTCGATTGAGTGCAATGCGATATTCACGGACGCGTTCGGCAGTGATTTCGCTTGGATGCCTCAGATTTCCCCAAGAAAAAAAGGCCGAAAGCGTATGTGCGTAGCTTTCGAGGGTACGGACAGAGCGCCCGAGTTCGATTTCCAGGTGCTCGCAATAACGTTTCGCGAGACGTTCCAATTCGGTTTTGGGTTTTTCAAAGGGAATCATAGGTTCTGCGACATTATTGTACCATGGAGCGCGTGGCGACTTGAATGCTCTCATTGAGGAGAGATGCTGCAAGATGAAATATCCAAAAATGCCTTATCTAAAGCTTAATATGGAGATTTATCACTAATTTTTGATTGACTGAATGAGGGTTTTCGGGTATCCTCAGTACTGTAACTCTAAGGGGTAGCACTGATGCCGAAGGGTCAAAAGGATCACCTTTTGTTTCAAGGCTTACGTGCTGTTCCCAGAAAGGACCCGAGTTATTTTTACGCGTTTGACTCAATTGGTGGCCACCTTCTTCCTCCGTTTTCAAGAGAAGGGGGTTCTTTGGAATACGGCGTTTCATCACGTGCAGTCGCGTTTTCTTATTTGGGTAAAAGAGGGTTCTGGATATCTTCCGGTACGTCTTTTTCGAAATTATGCAGCCTTTTCTTTGGTCGTGGTGACAGCGCTTCTCGTTTCACTCACAAATTTTACCCATGGACGAGGCACACCAGGCTTTCTTTCTGGGGTAGTAGTGGCAGCCGGGCAGCATCGAGCCCCACGTTTGGCTGCTCAAGAAAGCAAACAGGAGAATTTGAGCTTGGTTTCTCTTGCGAGCGCCCCGAATAGTATTGATCCAAATCAAAAGTCAGATGCGAGTGTCTTTGAAGAAACGGCTCTCAGCCCAGAAAATCAGATGTTCTTAGCAGCAGCTGTTTCGAGTAATATTGCTCGAGATCCTGAGGAAGATGGGGGGGTGCGGATATATACTGTTTTGGCCGGAGATACGGTTTCAGGGATTGCTGCCAAGAATGGGATTAGTGTTAATACTATCCTCTGGGCGAATGATCTCGATAATGTTGATTCGATAAAGCCAGGTGATCAGATTTTCATCCTACCAGTGGCAGGATTTACCTATACCGTGGCAGCAGGAGATACTATTGATTCAATTTCAGCAAAATATCATTCGAATAAAGGGAAAATCATCGCTTTTAATGGTCTTCCAGCGAATGGGGAACTTTCGGTTGGGGAGACGATCGTGATTCCTGATGGGCAGAAAGCGCTTCCACCATCGAGTACTCCGGATGCATCAGGTTTGGCACGCCGTCAATATGCAACGGCTGGCGGGGGGGCAGCGACGGATATAACCCCAGACTTTTCACGTCCCAAGGAAGGGAAAGTTGGAGCCGGGCACCGTTTTCCATACGGGTACTGTACCTGGTATGTCGCCCAAAAACGTTTTGTTCCTTGGGGTGGGAATGCTGGAACGTGGCTTTTTAATGCGCGCGCCCTTGGGTATAAGACCGGGAAGACGCCCACGGTTGGATCAATTGTGGTGACGACCGAAAATCGTTACTATGGCCACGTTGCGTACGTCGAAAAGGTTTCTGCCTCAACGATTACGGTTTCTGAAATGAATTATGTTGGTTGGGGGAAGAAGAGCACTCGTCAACTCGCTCGCACGAGTCGAGTGATTAAGGGGTACATTTACTGATGCCACTCTACATTTCGACGTTCCCTTCCATTTGGAATCAAAACAACTAAAAAAACCACGATCAGTAGAAATGCTAGTTGACTCTGATGGGGGGAAGCCCCCGTTTTTTAATGGAGAGAAAAGAGGTTTCATGACTCGCTTTTCTTTTCGTGAAACAGTACTTGATTGGTTGATACTTATGATATACTAAATGCATCTTCCATTTCCATATCGGAAAGTGAATTTCTATGCGTTGGCTGAAAAAACAAAATATAAAAAAACTTCTTGTAAGTCTGTTTTTGGTGATAGTGCTTTCACAGGGGATTTCTTTTTCCCCATTTTATTCGTTTGATGTGTTTGCTCAGGAAGTCGCAGAATCGTCAGCTGGCGATGATGACAAATGTAGTGTTGTCAATATTTTTTGTATTGGAGCGAAGTGGATTCTCTATGCTGTTCTTATTGTCATGCAGGTTATTGCGAGCGCAGCACTTGTACTGTTTCAATTTGTTATACAACCGAGTAACATATCTGGTCCTGGAGGGCTATTAAACATTCAAGCAACTCTTGAACTTTGGCAGTTTATTCGGGATTTTTTCAACCTTTTCTTTATTCTTATACTTCTTTTCTCTGCCTTTGCTACAATTTTTCAGGTAGAGCAGTATAGCTTAAAAAAGTTATTTCTCAGTATTTTGCTCGGGGCTCTCCTCGTCAATTTCAGTTTCCCCATCACGAGATTTCTCGTGGATATGACCAATGTTCCGATGTATTACTTTGTCAACACCCTCAGTCCTAATGGAAGCGTTGATGGAGCATCGAAAACAGCACTTGGAGAGGTTCTGAGTGCTTCACAATTGACCAAAATTATTATTCCTGATGATCAAAAAGCGAGAGACACTTCATTTAAAGCATTACTCCTCGGGATTGTATTCATGTTTATTTTTGCCATCTCAGTAGTTGTACTATCTGTAATGCTTTTTATCCGAGTGATTGGATTGGTACTTTTACTAATTTTTTCTCCAGTCGGTTTTGCTGCAAGTTTTATGCCAGGCTTGAGTAAATACAGTAGCCAATGGTGGGAAAAGTTTTGGAGTTATGCTTTGTTTGGACCTTCAGCGGCACTTATGCTCTTGGTTGCTGTAAAATTTATGTCAGCGGTGAAAATATCTGGAACAATGAGCGCCGAACTTCAAAAGACCGCTGTGAACATTGCTACAGATTCAAGTGGTGCTGGTATTATGACGGCTATGGTGATGTTTCTCTTGCCGATTATTTTGATTTGGATGGCTATTGGTTCTGCAAATAAATTTAGTATTGCTGGCGCAGGAGCAGTGACCGGCATGGGCGAGAAATTTGCCAAGTGGGGTGGAAATCAAGCTCTGCGTGGTGGTAAATGGGTAGGATATAAGAATCCAATTGCACGTGGTGTCGGCGGTGGTGTCAAGAAGCGATTGTCTAATACCTGGATGGGGAAGTTTATAACATCCCCGAGTAAGAGCGAGGCGGCTCTCAAGGGGTATTTTTCTAAAGCAACAGTCCGTACCGGTAAGGGATTAGCGGGAGCGAAAACAGAACTTCAGAAATTGAAGTGGAAAGAAATTAATGAGAAAGCTAAGGAAAATAAGGAGAATCGAGTAAATCGATCAGCTCTTATTGCCGGGCTTGACCCAACGAAGAATGATGAAATTACTCGAGCTGCAAATGCCCTCTCTCTCGCAGAAGCAAAAGAAATTAAAAGCGCGGAAGTGCTCCAGCAGGCAATGGCGGCAGCCGGAGATAATCTGGATCTTGCTGATAAGGTTTTGGATGGGGCAAGATCGGAGGCATTTGATGGGATGAACAAAGATATCTATGCTGCAATTCTCGCAAGTCCAGCTTTGACAAAACGCGATCAAGATAACAAGATTGTCATGGTGAATGGGAAACCAGCGGTTGATGCTGAGAGTGATGTTTATAAGGCATTGAATGATAAGATGAAAAAAGAGGGTAAGTTGGATGCTCGAATAGCCTATGAGATAGATCAATTTACCCCAACACTCGGAAAAGACGCCGCAAGGAATAAAGCGTACGACAGTTTACTGAAGGGCCTTAAAGCTGATGATTTGGCTGCTCAGTCCAATATGCACCAATCGACACTCGGAGGAGGGGAAGACAGTAAGGCGCTCCGGGCGTATCTTGAAGGTCGCTTCAATGAGGACTCTCAATATATGCAGGAAATGCTTAAAAAAATGTCACTCAAGGATCGTGAAGTCTGGATTGGTGGAAAAAGTCGGGTAACAGAAAAGTCTGGTGAACAGGTCACGCCTGCAGGAATAATTATTCCCCAGGGGAATTATTCAAAACGCTCCTAAGGCACTTATTCAATAATGGATCCCATATACTTGCCAATGTTGGTACGAAGTGATGGTGGCTCTCAAGACGAGCTGTTTTTGGCGTGGCAGAAGTTTGATACTCTTGATCATAAGGCTCAAGATATTCTGACAGCAAATGAACTCCCCCTGAAATTGAAGATCTTACAAGATAAATTTAATCTTAGCAGAGACATCACTGCAAAAGTGAGTCTACTCGTCAGAGAGATAATTTTTCAGGAGATAGATTTACCTGGGGCTGAGGCGAAGATCGTATCTCTACTTACGCAGACACCGGGTGGTGATCCAAACCGGGCCAAAGATATCGTTTCGTTTATTGATCGAGAGATACTGCATCTTATTCCAAAGCCGGTGAATGAAGAGGTGGAATCTGTTGAGCAACCCAAGGTGATTGGAGTGATTAAGAAGCCACTTCTCAAGGCGTTGAGTGAGTATCCGCGATTGGGAGAGCAAAATATTACCGCGAATCGGATCAAGACGAAGCAATCGTCGGAACCAGTTAGGGGATCGCTTACCAATTGGATTCACTATTATCGCGATGAACTTGGGATTGGGTTTCATGATCAGGTTTTGCGTGGAAAATTTCTCTTTCAGTCCGAAAATGGAAAGCGTCTATCAGGGGAGGAACGCGAGCGACTCAATCTTATTCTGAAGTCGATTGAAGAAGAGTTTCCATTAGATATTGATACGGCGCGTCAAGAAATCGTTTTTCCAGATGTCACCATTCCTCAATCCAATCAGGGCGGAGGAGCTCCTTTGAGGGGAGCGGTATCTTTTCCGACACCCCAGGCTTCGTCTAGCGCATCAAAACCGGAGGCTCAGGCGTTTTCTGCTCCGATATTTCAAGGGGGGATGAATCAGCCTTCAGGAGTCTCGTCTCGCGGAGTCAATCCTTGGGTTATCCAGCCACCTACCTCTTTAGCCTCGCGGCCACCCATCGCAGCTCAGTCAAAGGCGAGCTTTGGAGGAGCATCTCGTCCTGTGTCTACGTCTTCGGCATCAGCTGTACCGTCTTTGGTAGGAAATATGAAGCCGATTGAAAATATTGCCAATCATACCGTCCAATTTTCAACTGGTCATGTGTTACCGGCGGAAAAGGCGAGTCAGGAGACTCAAGTAGTACCACCAGTCGCAAGTGTCCCAGTCGCTGCCAGCACCGGAGCAACTCGTTTTGGGACTGGACAACGAATTACGAATCCTGCCAATCAAAGTCGCTCTCCATATTCAATCCGTCCATTTCGATCACGGAGCGATAAGCCGTAGGGCAAGTCGGCTCAGTGTGGTTTGATGGAGAACGCGTGCGAGTTTCATTTCAAAGTATTTCTCTTGCTATGATGTTCAATGTCCCACAATTTATCGATGTCGAGGACAAGATCGCAGGCCCGCTGACTTGGCGCCAACTGCTGTGGATGATCGGATTAGGGGCAGTACTGCTTGTACTCTTCAATGTGGTAGAGAAGAGCCTTTTTATGGTGATCGCTGTTCCAGTAATTCTTCTCTTTGTTGCCCTTGCGTTTTATCGACCACACAATCAGCCGCTTATCGTCTACGTAGCTTATGCATTTCTGTTCCTTTTTCGACCAAAACTGGCACTGTGGGAACGTCCGGTGAGCAAGTTACCGAAAAAAGTCGTTGAGCCGATAGTCAAAGCCGATATCCAACCAAAAGAGAAACGTGTTACTCTAGAAGAGCTCCGGCGTTTGGCGAATATCGTTGATCAACACGGACGAATATAAATATGCTGACAGAACTCCTCACTCCAAAAAAGAAGACCGGCGCGGCAAGTACTCAGCGGTATGTGGACGTTGAAGAAATCCGCGAGGGCGTAATTGTTCTCAAAAGTGGCGCGCTCCGCTCAGTACTTTTGGTCTCGTCGATTAACTTTGATTTGAAATCAAGCGAGGAACAAGATGCGATTATTGCTCAGTACCAAAACTTTTTGAACTCTTTGGATTTTCCAGTTCAGATTGTTGTTCAATCCAGACGTTTCAATATTGATCCATATCTCTCACTCTTGAAGAATCGTGAAGCGCAACAAACCAACGAACTCTTGCGATTCCAAATCGGTGAGTATCGCGATTTTATAAAAAATCTTACCGAAGTTTCAAATATTATGTCAAAGTTTTTTTATGTTGTCGTACCGTTCTCTCCGGTAGAAAATGAACAAGGCGGATTTTTTCAGAAAATCACAGACATCTTTCATCAAAAACAAACGGTAGGTCTTCAGGAAGAACAATTTGACACCTATCGAACACAGCTCCTCCAGCGTGTCGAACATGTTATGGCGGCGCTGACTCCCACTGGAATCAGAGCAACGCTACTCGGTACCGAAGAAGTGATTGAGCTCCTCTATAATAGTTACAATCCTTCGCTCTTTACAACCTCGATAGTGAAAAACATCTCATCCATAGAGCTTCAATCGAATGTATGAAAGAAAAACTAGTTATTTTTAACGATGACGAGGAAAAGGCTCGAGCGGTTGAGTCGGTGGTGTCACGCGCGGCCAAAAAACCAGAGGATCCCAAGAAAGTTTCAACGGGGTTGATGGATCGTATTCTCCATCATGAAACTGAGGAACGCTCAGGTGCCAATAATAGCGATGCGCTATATCAGAAAGGATTGGCTACCATCAAGGATCTTATCGCTCCACCGGCCATTCGGTTATCTCCAACCAATATTCAGGTTGGTGAAGTTTTGGCTCGCTGTCTCTTTATCATTGCGTACCCTCGGTATCTTTCGACCAACTGGTTTTCTCCCATCATCAATCTGGATTTTCCGATGGACACGGCTCTCTTCATCCATCCTATCGAGACCGGAGAAATTCTCAAGAATTTACGAAAATCGGCTACACAAGTTCAGTCTCAAATGACTATTGAAGCTGAGGAGGGGAAAATCCGTGATCCGGTTCTTGAAACAGCCATCCAGGATATAGAAGGTTTACGCGACAAGCTCCAACAAGGAACCGAAAAGTTCTTTCGCTTCGGAATTTATATGATGATCTATGGTTCGGATGAACGGGATTTAAATCAAAAAACGCAATCGGTTTCGGCACTTCTCGAGGCTCAACTCGTCTATACGAAGCCAGCGGTACTGCGGATGGATGCTGGATTCCAAGCGACTCGCCCTCTCGCGACTGATACGCTTGATGTTGCCAACAATCTCAATACGGAACCACTCTCGACAACCTTTCCGTTTGTTTCTTCGGATCTCTCTTCAAATGAGGGGATTTTATATGGGATTAACCGTCACAATAACTCACTGGTGTTGTTTGATCGGTTCAAAATGGAAAACGCCAACATGGTGGTCTTCGCGAAGTCCGGTGCCGGAAAAAGTTATACGGTAAAGCTCGAGGTTCTCCGTTCGCTCATGATGGGGACAGATGTAATTATTATCGATCCAGAAAACGAGTACAAACATCTCTGTGAAACCGTGGGGGGGTCATTCATGAAGATCTCGCTGAATTCAGATGTTCACCTCAACCCATTTGATTTGCCCAACATGAGTGGTGAGGATGATGACGAAGGAATCTATCGGAATTCGGTGGCCAACCTGATTGGGCTTTTGCATATTATGCTCGGCGCAGTGACTCCCGAGGAAGATTCGATTCTCGATCAGGCAATCCGTGAGACGTATGCCGTAAGAGATATTCAGGAAGACGGAAATTTCGTCAATCTTACTGCGAGTTCGTTTCCAACCATGTCTGATCTCTACGCGGTACTGAAGAATATGGAAGGGGCAGAATCATTAGCGGCTCGATTGGAGCGTTACACAACTGGTATATTTTCGGGATTTCTCAATCATCAGACGAATGTTGAAACAAAAAATCAGCTCGTTGTTTTTAATATCCGTGATCTTGAGGAAGAGCTGCGTCCAATTGCTATGTATATAGTCCTCCAGTACATCTGGAACACCATCCGCTCTGAAATGAAGAAGCGCATTATTGTAGTGGATGAGGCGTGGGTAATGATGCAAAACGAAGAGGCAGCTACCTTCCTCTTTGGCATCGCGAAGCGTTGCCGGAAATACTATACTGGGCTGACCACCATTACCCAAGATATTAGTGATTTTATGTCGTCCCGTTTTGGGAAACCAATTATCACGAACTCTTCGATGCAGCTTCTCCTGCGGCAGTCACCCTCATCAATTGATTATGTGACGGAGACGTTCTATCTTACTGATCACGAGAAATTTCTTCTTCTGGAGTCAAATGTCGGAGAGGGGATATTCTTCGCTGGAACCAAGCATGCGGCCATCAAAGTGATTGCTTCTTATAGCGAGGATCAGATTATCACCTCTGATCCACGTCAGCTTCTCGAAATCGAAGATGCCAAAAAGGAGTTTGACGCGAGCCACGCATAAGGAACTCTATGGAGCTTGAGCAGGTGACGAAGTTTGTGAGAGGAAGTCAAACCGAGCGATTGAAGCTTGCTACGAAGCTTGCTTTTGATGCTCGAAGACGGGTCAAAGAGGGTGACCTCTCAGTTTTTTTGCTCCCTCTCATTGTTGCGATTGTAAAAGATGGATTGGTGGATCCGATCTCGGATATTCCCATTGTCGGACAAGTCCTTGATATTCTCTTAAGCTTTCCAATTGCCGTCTACCTTTTTATCTTCATGTGGGGTCGAGGAAAATGGAAGATGCGAGTGCTTTTCTTTTTCGTCAGTCTATTAGATATCGTTCCTATTATTGATCTGATTCCATTTACGACGGTGTGCGTTCTCTATGCTCGTCACTTGGCCAAAGAGGCGGCTGATGTAGCCCGAGATGAACTTGCCAAGCTCGATGCTACCATGCGAGGACTCTCTCGGAAAGAACAAATCGAGCTTCAACGGGCTCGGATGGAAGCCGAGCAAGAGACGGCGATGCGAGCTGAGGCTAAAGTGACCCAAGGAGGATCTGCGCCGGAGATGAATCGTGGGGGAATGGCACTAGGGAACGCCATGATGGCTGCTTCTCTCTCGTCTCCCACCCGAGCGTTTCCCGGGCAAGGAATGTCACCGCAATCGAAGGCGATGGATGGGGTAGCCGGTGTACCAGCTGCGCCCCAAAACGCATCGATTCAAATGCGTGGTCAAGCTGCCAACGACGCTCGATTCGATGCGCCACAGCAGCCACGTGAGCGTGTGGTAAGTGGGAGTGATATCGTGATAGCTCGTCCTTCTACGCAATCTGCTTTTCGGTCGAGTAACACAGCCCTTTCTGGTAGCACAATCACTTCTAGCGCTGCTCCTGCCCATCCTGTTCCACAGTCATCTCAGACTCTTGAATCAAATCAAGATCAAGCGAAGTCTTCAATGGTAAGTCCTCCAGTGGCTATGCAGTCAGGAAGTTTGGCGTCTTCGCAATTCTCACAAGACGTAGGTACATCCCGAGATCAGACCAATGGAGTATCAAACCCTTCATATTCTGCAACTCCCAACGCGCCATTAACAGATGAAAGTTCTACCAACACATCTGAAAAAAACAAGCGTATGCAGTTTCTTTCAAACGGTTTTTCTCAGGGTTTGAATGATCCGAATATTATTGCTTACCACGGATGCACATTAGATACTATTCAATATCTTCTTGAACACGGAAAGATGCCTGGCGCAACGCGAAACAGACTTGCTACGACAAAAGAAGGAAACCCAGAAATTTCGGTATTTCCGATTTCTGCTACAACAGATTATGAAGCGCGTGTTGGCTTTGGTGGAGATACTGCTCTTGAGGGAGCATCGAGCTATGCAGGGGCATCCGCAGAGATAGTTACATTTTCCCGATCCTTGGGACTCGACCCTCATGCAAATGCGGAGACTATGGCACGCATTGTTCCAGATATGGAAAATGAACAAATTATAAGCGAGCTTAATAGGGTAGGTCGCCAAGTAACAGTAGCTGAAATTGAAAAAGCAAGAAAAATAACAAAATCTTCGAAGAACGGCGGTGTGGTGATTGGTATCTCGAAAGAGGCGTTTGAGAGATATAAGCACAGATCAGCGACGAGCAGAGGAGAGAAAGGTGAGGAACTCATTGAGGTTCCTGATGGTCTTCCTATCCAATATATTGTTGGTATTGAACCCATGGGAAATACAGAGTATCAATTCTTCGAAAATCTACAGAAGGAGTCTCTCATAAATGCAAGGAAAGGAGATCTCGGCAAGTCTCGGGGTGCTCAAAATGAGGGCTACCAGTTTTCTAAAGATTACTCTCAAAAATGGCGACGCGATACTGCAGAACAGATGAGAATCGAACGGAAGGCTGGCGGTTCGCGTGAATCGCAACAAGCCATAGCTAGCGGATTTTATGCAACCCAACGAGGTATAGCAAATGAGTTTCAGAAAGATATCGCTGCGGGAAAGCGAGATATAGAACAGTTGTCTGATAAACATAAGGCACTCTTCTTACACGGTGTCCCTATATTGACGCGGTACAACGATGGGACAACTGTTCCCGGTCGAAATACCTCTATGAATAACCCGCTTTTTGAATCTGAAAAAATGGGTCATTTGGAAAGAGCTGGCGGGGTTATGGCTGTGCAGCCTACAATATCAGTCTTTACGAGAAAAATGGGAGAGAAAGAACCTTTACATGCGGAGGAAAGCTTTTATCCCGTTGGTGTAATTCTGGGTGGCGGCCGAGTACTTTCAGCTTATGGGGGGGATGCTGGGACAATTACCCAAGGGATGCGTCAAAAATATTCAAAGTATGACAAAGCACTTCAGTCAACTATCCAGGGCGGTATTGAAGAGAATATGTCCATGGCCATTGAACGAAAGAAGGACAATCCGGCAGTTTATGGAGGAACCAATGAGATTGTGGTAGAGCAACCAGAAGTTTCTGGGGCATACGCTTATATATCGTCTCTCAAGAAAGAAGGGAATGTCACAATGACCAATGGAGGAGGCTACAATGAATATCTTGATTGGGAAATGAAAAAAACACTCAAAAACATGAAGGGTACTTTGGAAATATCAGAAAAATACGGAGTCCCTGCCTATCTTATTACACATAATGGTCAAGCGATTGATCTCCTGGATGAAAACCTATCTCCCGTGGATGTAGCTTCAATTATGCGCGAAAAACCAGTCATGGCTGCTCAACAGAAAATTAAAGATGCACAAATGTTAATGCAATATGCTCGTGATGAAGGGATAAAAAAGGAAATAAGGGAAAAAATACGTACAATCGAAATGGCAGAATCACAACAAGGGGGAGATCCTGAGAAAAACTCTCGAATAGCGAATCGAGCGAGCGAGCTTCTTGATCTCGTTGATGAGAAACAGACATCCATGGACAATGGAATGTGGAACTTCATTGAGAAACAGGGACTAATTGATAGTTCCAAGGAAATGTTTATAGCGCAAATGAGAGAGAAGGGGGTAAAAGAGGGGGCAATCAACCATGCGGAGAAGCTTTTTAACAACCAACAAACAGTTGAGGAATGTAAGCGTGTTCTTGGTGAGAGGATAGAAAAAAGAAGAAAGATGAAAGAAAAAATGTTGGAGATATTTCGAGAGAATATTGAAGAGTAGGGTTTATAAAAGGATATTGGACGCAGACAGCAGTCCGAGAGATGCGCTATAATAGAAAGGTATGAATATGGTACAGTGGCTCGGGGAGCGTAAAGAATTTCTTGTGACCGGTGGAGTTGTCTTGACGACGTTGGTGTTCTTGCCATCCTTGGAGCAGCACTCGACCATCAATCCCGTCTTTCAAAGTCTCATCGCAAGTGCTGTCCTCTTCTTGGTACTCCCCTTACTTTATTGTAAAATAATACTAAAGCAACCATGGTCAGTTCTTGGGTTGCAGAAGGGATCCATCTGGGCTGGGCTTGGCGGATCGATCATAGCACTGGTTTCGGGACTCATCTTCTTATTTGGGCTGATGCACTTTACCCCGTTGTTTCACGAGGTACACTTGCCACGGTCAATTGAGGAAAATTTTTTCCTCTTTCTTCTCTACGAAGTGGTGCTCAATGGATGGGTTACCTTGCTTATTGAGGTGTTCTTTCGAGGGTTGGTCATGTTTGTTTGGCTCCGCAGGTTTGGATTTTTTTCAGTGTTCATTCAGGCGGCGCTCTTCGCTGGGTTTCTCTTTCTCACGGATGATATGACTCCAGCGATGATCCCGCTCCTCCTGTTTTCTCCCTTGGCGGGGCTGATTGCCTATCAATCGCGCTCGCTCCTCGCATCTTGGGGAGCTTCCTGGTTTTTTGTGTTTTTGGCGGACGCTCTTATTCTCATTGTTGGTACCTAGTATGATGCATCAAGCACATCACAAAATGACGTGGCGAATCCTCAGTGGTGTCGTCAGTTGTATCTTTTTTCTTCAGGGAGTACTGCCAGCCTCTGCTTTCAGTTTGTTTGGAGGAGGGCTCAAGATGCCATCAGCTTCGAGTGTGGCGGGAGATATTGAACAGCGCTACAACGTCAATACAGAAGCGGTTCGTGAACAAGGGCAGCAATTCAATGTGATGAATCTCAAGAAGAATGCGCCAGAAGTCACAATCCAGTTTACACCGACAGATCCTGTTGTGGGGGAAAAGATTACCGCGATTGCACTCCCCACCTTTTTTACCACTTCTGAGGACATGTTGTATTACACGTGGTATATCAAGCGCTCGGGTTGTAATCTGAGTAATAGTCCAGCAGCTGCCGTTATTGAGCAGTGCGATCGGGATAATGATAGCAAGATTACTGTGGAGGACTGGAAAATCGAGGCGATGCGAAGCATTTCCTCCAATGATTTTGATGGTCCAGTTGATTATGCGGCCAATGGACTGGTTGATAATGATAACGATGGTTTTCGAGCGCCCTATGGGAGTGGTGATAATTTGCGTTCCAAAACAGATTACTGCTACTACCAGGATTCTGTGAACGGGACGTTCTATGAAATCGCAGAAGGAGGAGATATTACTTTTCGATATACAAGCGGTGGGAACCCTGTGGACTGTACGGCAAAGCCGGTTTGTCTCATTACGAATGTGACCGTGAGTCCTGGGACGATTGATGCTGAAGCTACTGGCGGCGATGGGGGTAGCGGTGGAGGAAGTGGTACGGGTGGGAGCGGCGGCACTGGTGGGGATGCTTCAGTAAGTGGAGATACTTTTGTGACTGGATCGGCTGATAACGCGCTGGCTGGTTTTCCAACGTGTTCGGGTGGTACCCCCAGCTGTTATGTTGGAACGCCTGCTTGTGTGACGGATACCCTCAATGTTTCAGGTGGCGGGCCAGTTTTGACTTCCTGTGAGGCATCAAATCGTTCTGATGCGGAGCCAATGTGCAAACACTTGTTTCCAAATGCTCCTGGGGCGGTGACGGGTAATGGATCTTTCAATCTCCAGGAGGAGAATTTTTGGCAGACAGACCCTAATGATCCAAGTACGGCGAGTAATGGGAATAAGGATGAAGCGAATGTTGCTGGACTCGGGCAATCGCGTTTCCGGTGGAATTATGCCGCGGGAGACATGGTCGGGGTGGTAGTTGAGGGAATATCAATGAATCCAACGAAACATGCTGATGCTTCCGGAATGATTATGTGGGCTTTCTCAAAGAAAAATTGTCCCATGAGTGAAGCATCGGGGACAGGTGAGTATCGTCAAAAAATCAAGGGGTATGATGTCACGTTTCCCACCATCAATATCGATTTAAATAAATGTCTCGAGCGAAATTTGATCGATCCGACCGTTGGTGGTCAGGCGACCAATCTTGAACTTCATCTGGCTTCAACGCCTGATCTTCCACAAAATGATGGCACGGGACGAGATGATGGCGATACAGTAGAAGTCACGGCAACGATTGATAATCTCGCCAAGAATTTAACCGAAACGTTCTTCGATTGGCGGGTTGAACTTTCTTCTAATGGAACAGCAAATCCAACGACGGGCTGGGTGAACATTACCTCTTCTCTCAACGCACTCTCTGATGATCGAAAACTGCTCTCGCTGGTACGTGGAAATGGGGTAAATACAGTGCGATTGAAGCTGAACCTTCGGGACGGAGATCTCTTTGCTGGCCGAGCTCTTGCAACGTACCTGGATGGCAATAAGAACGGATATCTCCGTTTTCGACTTGATGCAGCAGAAAACTTTGAAGCCTCTGGAGTTACGCGCAAGGGGAGAAGCTCGGTGATTATTCGTTTTTCGTCTTCGACAGAAAAAATTCATGCGTATTTGGTGGATGTAGAGAAGATTCCTTCGGGCACCGGGAGTGTGGCACGTTTGGGTCGAAGTGATACAGAAATTTGTCTCGGTGGTAATGTGGCGGCTCCACCAGCTGCAGATCCTGAAGCAGCCGCAAAACAAGCACTGGATAAACTTGAAGCGAAAGTGTGTCGAGTGCTCAAGAATGAAATTATTGCTGTTGAACTCGATAACCCAATTGACGCGGCAACCGGAAAGGAGACCTATTCTAACTTTAGCTGGACCGTTAATGGAAAACCACTCATCTGTAATGTGAAAGTCTCTCCACAGTGTTTTGATGATCGTCAGGGGAATATCGCCTTCTTTCCAGTTATGGGAGAGGTGGGTGATTCACTAACGATTAGTGTGACGGCCAATAAGATTGCTGCGCGTACCTCGACCAATGAAAGCATCTCACTTTCTCGACTGTTCCGAATCACGGATCCATCAGTGGAAATTATTTCGGGTGATGAAACTCTTGTTTGGCCGAAAGTACTTGGACAGTATCGCGATGCGGATGGAAATGCCTTTCTTGATGAGAGCAAAGATACATTTCAGGCACTTCCCGACTCCTCAGTGAAACTTCGAGCGAAGTTTATTCCTGACTTTCTCGGGAATTTGGACGTGCCAACAGATGCTCGTTGGCCAAAGGTTGAGCTCTCTTGGAAAGTAGATGATACGGAGCTTGGTGGAAGTGGAACCAAAGAAATTATTTTTGATACGCAGAAACCTGCAGGCTCCGTATATAATGTGGTTTTGAATGCCGTATATCGACCGACCGATGCGAGTCGGAAGGCGCTTGCTGATATTTGGGGAATTTCAGTGTTTGATGCGAGTGAACAGTATTTTGGTGCAAGTATTCAGCTCGAGCATCCTTCAGAGGATCTTTTGGATCAACAACAAGGGACAAAAAAATATCTTGCTTTACTTTCGAATTATCTCCCGGCATCCGTACTCTTTGGTCTCAGGATGCTTCTTAGTGTTGCTTTTATTCTCTTTGTGGCTGGTCTCGTCATGGCTTGGCTTCCAAATACCCAACCATCCACTCGGATCTTCTCACGGGGAAAGAGTTTCCGAAACTAGATTCTTGCCTGCTCTCTCCTTGCTATTCGGAGTATCAGGGTGCTTTCGTGTGCTGTGGGAGAGACTCGAACTCTCAAACCCTTGCGGGTACTAGCTCCTAAGGCTAGCGCGTATACCAATTCCGCCACCACAGCCTGATTATGCAAAGAAACGAATAGTGGGAACGATCTCTTGAATACGAGTGATTTCATCTTTGAGTGCGCCCTCGTCAGCATATTCACCATGATGTCGAGTATCCCTCCCATAGGTTTCCTTTTTTTGGTCGAGATGGATACTTCCCATGAGCGTTGTTCCCTTGAGGTGGAGGTAGATATGAAATCGTGGATATCCAGCTCGAGCGAGTACTCGCACAAAACTCATTTCTCCATCTCGGTCATGCTGAAATACGTAGCCAGCACGTCTCAAGAGACTAGCGGGTGATTCTTGTATTTTTTCGAGTTGAAATTTCATGATGGAATCAAAACGCGTTCCCAATCTATTCTTGTTCGTGTCGGCATTCCTCAACGATGTTCGAACCAGGTATGAGCGTCAGGATCCTGCTCTTCTCAAGTTACTGGATAAGGTGCGAGCCGTCAAAGCCATGGTGGAGGAGGAGGCTCGGAGGGAGCATCCCCCGACTTCGGTGGCCGGTAAGAAAGTATCCAGAAGAGATGAAGGAACTTCATGTAGCGCTTGCTCGCCTCCTCGAACGATAGCTCCTCGCCGAACTCGTGCTTCAAGCGCTCGCGAAATCGTTCCACCTTGTCTTGGCTAATATCCATGCATTCATGCTCGCGTGTTCACGGGCTGCGTGCATGACGCGAAGAGGTCCCAAGTGCGCACAGTACTCGGTGGAGACATCGCATGCGTCCACAGACTTGGCACAACTTGAGGACTGACAAATGAGTGATCTCTTGACGTTTCTCAATACGAACTCCGGCAGCCTCAACGTCGTCTTCACTGGCGCCGTTACGCTTGCAACCATCATCTATGCTGCGCTCACGGCGCGGCTGGTGTCCGAAACGAGAGAGCTGCGGAGGGTACAGACAGAACCGCGTGTGGAAATTACGGCTCAGTCGCTGGACATAGCGATAAATATTGTTCGCCTCCGGATTCGCAATATCGGCCTCGGTCCAGCCTTCGATGTAGCATTCACCCCTCAGGTCGTGAAGGGTGGCGCTCCGGCGGAATCGCTCCTCAAGGATTTCACAGCTTCATCGTTCTTCACGACCGGACTCGGATATCTCGGTCCGGGTGAGGAGCGCTTCTCGCTCTACACCGACATGGCAAAGGACGGCGAGGGGAAGCTCGATGCGGTACTTTCGATCGACCTGAGCTACCGCAGCGCGTCCGGGGAGGTATACCGGCACCCGGCAACCGTTGATATGACCGAGCAGAAGCGAGACTATCAGCTCGGTAAACCGCATTTGTACGCGATCGCACAGAGCCTGGAGAAGTTGCAGGTGGACGTTCATTCGTTCAGTACGGGTTTTCGGAGACTCAGCGTCGACGTGTTCAACGCAGAGGATCGCGCGCGCGAGGCTGAAATGCTGCGCCAAAGACGAGAACAGGCGGTTGGGGGTGGAGAGAGTTGATTGCGCACGACCATACGCAGCTCGCGGTGCCACAACGGCCGAGCAGCGACTACCCTGCAACACACGTCCACCGGTATATTGTCGCCGCCAAAGGAAAAGCGCCTATCGCCTCGACGTTGTACTCAGTTTCTTCACGAGCAGTTCCGCAATCTTCTTGATGCCAAGAGCGATCGGCAGATATCCGACAGTCGGAGGCATGCCTGTAAGCTCCGCTTCGTCTACTTTGATCGGAAGGATGTATTCGTCCCCCTTCTCCTTGATGGCTCGCGCCTGGGCGCTCTTACGCTCGTGGTTGGTCCAGATCCGGTCGTTGTATTCGTTTGAGACGAAGATGACGCAGTAGCGGGATTGCTTTCGGTAGATTTGGTCGAACAAGTCAATCAAGTTCTTGCCCCAGAGCTGCTCCGGGTAGAAGTTATCGTAGAAGACCTCGAAACCAGCGTCTCGCACAAACTTGGCAAGTGCCTCGGCATACTTTCGCTCTGTTCCGGCAAAGGAGATGGCCACATCGAAATCGGAATCGACGCGGGCATCCCGTACGCTCGATGAAACCACGCTCACGGCGGTCGGTTCGATCGCGACGAACGTCGATGACGCTCCCAGGAAAGAGAGACCAGACGCTTTGACCGTCGTACTGGCTGCCAAAAGCTTCTCCACGCCCTGTGAAAACTCCTGCGCGTGGGCATCGAAGGAGCGGTGGGCATAATCCGTGGCGGGATCAAACATGATGCCGTCACCGCGCTTCTCGATCGATCGCCAATAGCATGGTTCGAACTCAAACTCTGGGCACCCGTCGAACTCTGCGAAGCCCAGGAATGAAAAGACACCTCGCATCTCCGATGACAAAGGTGGATGCTTCGGACGATAGTGGGTGATCCACCCCTTCTCGTGCCCGGTGTCGAGCCAGGAGAATCGGAAGAGAAAGCTCTCGTCTTCAGTTTGTTTGAGCGAAGTAACTTTGGATCCCGTGTGCCCATCCCCACACATGCCGTAGTAACGATGCACTTCTTGGGAAGGCTTCCCGAAGTAGAAACCCCACCCCTCTGACTGCCTGAGAACAATACCGCACGGCTCAAGATGACGTTCCGCCTCCCGCAGTTCGGCGAGCGCCTGATCGAAGTTCTGGGCAAATGAAGTCAGATCAAAGCCCTCGGCTACCCATCGTACAAAGCACTCGCCAAGGTGAACACAGGGACTCCTCTCGAAGCCGAGCACTTCGAGAAAATCGGTAGGTTGAATGCCCGAGCTACTAAAGGAGTTTGGATGCGCGTGGACACTGAAAGCAACGTCCTCCCTGCCCCACTGCTGTTTCACGAGTACCAGATCGGCATGAGCAGATTGGGCTTTCGCGAGGACGGTCGTCTTGAGCGCTTGGTGAGGATCTTTACCGTGCATAGGTGTTGGCGCAAATCACTTTGACGATGAGAGGCTTGGAGTTATCGATTCCCTCAAGGACGGTGACGCACATTGATTCTCAAAGTGGCGCTCCGTATCGCGGGACATGCTGTGGGGCGTTGGTCGCGACAGCAAGGTTGGGAGATCGACTGGGTCTTCCAACGGCTAGCGCGCTTCGCCAAGGATGACCAGATCACCTAACGCTTCGTCGAGACGCTTCCAACAATGTATCGATGGCATTTTTCGATCTCCACGTTCATAGCCTAGCGCGATTGGAACAAATGGGGTAGAGATGGCGATTGGTCTACGGAAGGCGGCTGCGATACCGTATGGAATCGATTGATCGAAAACCCTGCGTCGTCCTGGACACGAATATTTGGCGCGAGACCCTGCTTCTCCGTGGCGGGCTCGGGCCAGCACTTCTCCATGTCATCCATCGACACCAGGGACGGATTGGCCTGCCGGAAGTGGTTGAAGGAGAGATCGAAAAGCAGATCCTCAAAGCCGGGCTTGAAGCGGCTGACGAAATCCGGCGCCGGTTTCGCGAACTGCGTCTCATTCTGGGAGCCCATCGGCCGTACGAGGCACCCTTCGAGGACGGAATCACGAAAGCCATCGGAACGCGGCTTAAGGAGCTCGCTCCACTTTTCGTTCGCGTGCCGATGACGCTGGCGCACGCTCAGTCTGCGCTCGGGCGTGTCAACGACGAGACTCCGCCGAACAGTCTGAAGAATCAGCAGTTCAAGGACTCCCTCATCTGGGAAGCAGTCCTCGATCTCGGGAGCCGCTATGACATTCATTTCGTAACGAAAGACGGCGGGTTCTATAGAGACAAGGAGAAGACCCGCCTGGCCGTCAATCTGGAACAAGATTGCGTCGCGCGGAAGGTGTCCCTCCATATCTACTCCGATCTCAAACCGCTCCTTGATGCGCTGCGCGCCGATATGCCAGACATCGATCGTCATCAGATCGCCGAAGCCGCCTATGCAGCCGTTCAAGCGGAGGTTGCGACTGATGCTGCACGCTATGCTATGCGGCTCGGACGCCTCGTTGAATCTGAGATCTCCCCCTTCATTACAGAAAATCACGACATGCTGGCCGTCCAGTTTCGTCTCGTCCTCGAAGCCATTGATCTCGAAGAGGATGGTCAGCGGAACGAGCTGGAGCTTTGTGCTGAAGGACAATGTGGCTTTTCGATCAGCACCGGACAATCAACCGATGCAGCACTCGATCGGATCGAATACGCATGGACTGACGCAGCCGGCGAACGGCGCTCGTCGAAGTCCGCCTATCTACGCGGGGTGAGCATCAACCTCGGGAGAGCCCCCGACGTTCGGTACACCCACAAGGAAGAACTCCCGTAGTGTTCGCGCTTCACGGTTCCAATCGGCGCATGGTCACGGGAACACACCCCCGGTTATTGTCATAGTGCCCCGCCCAGTCATTGGCAAAGCAGAGGAGCTCGCCACTTGATGGGAACGGGCGGCCGTCGATCTCTCCAACGGGAAGAGCATTCCCATCTTCCTGACCGGCGCTGCAAACGAGCGCGGACATCTTGGCGGTTGGTACCCGAGCCGCAGAGCGGAGAACCTCGCCGAGTGGCTGCCACCACGGTGACCAACCGGACTCTGGTGTAGCGGGAATAAACCAATCCATCCAGGGTGGATCCGATGCGCCGACCGATATCTGGTACATCTGTCCGGCGCTCACTCGTACACCGCTCCGATTCCAGGGAAGCTTGGCGTCGACAAAGAAGGTTCTTTCGTCGCCAACACTGATCTCGGTCGGTACCTCGGGAATCGATGAGCGGTCGACGCAGCGATAGGGCGGCGCCGCACAGCCGACGAGGAGCGTCGTGAGAATCACAGCTCCCCGTTGAACCGAAGTTCGCAAGCGTTGGGTGCTCCTCAACTGCCACACCGTCGTGCTCATGCAAGCAACTGTGCCAAGAGCGGATTCCAGAACAGCTTGGCCAACTTGTCGAACCCTCCCGGCAGCGGATGGATTTCATCTGCCCAATCATTGGACGCGGCAGTCGTCTCCGGAGCAGCCAGGGTAAGCTTGCCGCGTTGATCCAGGAAATACACGTTTGGCTTTCCATGAAGCGCCTTACCGAGGCGATCATTGAACGTGTTGATCACGTCATGCGCAATCTGGCGCATCTCAGCCGCACTGAGACCATGCGCCTTGAGGACGGGGTGAATCCAAGGCCCTTCGGCAATACCAGGGACAACGACCGCCGGTGCGGGACGCGGCTGCAGATAGTCGTAGCCGTGAAGAATCATCGGTGTCTTCTGATTACTCCTACTTGCATCGCGCATCGCGACGAGCTTCAAGATGTTCGCGATGATCTCGTCGTACACGTCATGAGCGCTGGCGGGTGCCTTGAGAATGCCTTCCTCCTGTGAAGTCAGCCTGGCGAATCCGGAGCGTTTGCTGAGCGCGGCTTTAGCAAAGAGACCTCCGAAGACGTCAATGAGATCATTCCCACCGGCACTTACGAGCCACGCGTTAAAGGGAATCTCGTCAAGTATCTCTGCCGTGCGGAGCGCTTGCCAACCCGACGTCATGTCCTTGGCGGTGTCGCCGATGCGCGAAAGATCGACGAGTACCGTGGGCCGCGGCACCCGCAGAGCAGAGAGGAGGTTCGGTTGATAACGGGCAAAGAGAGGCGTAAAGAGATCGAACCAGGAATCGCCTTCGGCCAGTACGAGGCGGTCGAAGGAGTGCTCGGCGAGTGCCTCTCGAATGACGGAAAGATCGTGGCCGGTATCCTCGATGCGAATCGGATGAAACGTACTGCGCGCACTCAGGGCATGTTGCATGGGCTCCTCCTCGTTCTTGGTGAACTCCGCGATGAGTCTAACGGCGAAGCGATGTGCCCGACAGTGCGGCTATTCATCTGAGGAGCGAGAAGCCTAGAGTCGACGCCCTGTCCGCTGTGGCGCCTCGTCGCATCAGTCGCCATCAATCTCCCACTGTCAGCCTCAACTATCAAAGAAGAAGTGTCGAGATACTTGACACGTCACTAAGTCCTCTCTCGACAGTTTCTTGTTTTCTTTCTATATTTTATCTAGGTACATTCGTTGCTTTCTTTTGAAAGCTGACGGATACCGGTAAGTCATTGAAGCACCGCAGACACTCAGGCGGCCGCGAGGGAGAAATCATGTATACCCATACCTTGGGAAGGATGATCCGTGTGATCGCCTTCCTCGTCGCTACTCTGCCAACCACTTCGTACGCTGCCCCGACTCACGTCACCGTCGACACCTCGGCACTTTCGGGTACGACGGGGAGCCTGGCTTTCGATTTTCTCGATGGAGGGACGCCGGCCAATACGGTAACGCTCTCCGATTTCACGAGTGATGGAACCCTCGGAACATCGACTCCAACCGGAGATGTGAGCGGGGCGCTCCCCGGGACCGTCACGCTCGGTGACAGTGAGTTCTTCAACGAGTACCTCCAAGGCTTCACCTTTGGCGGCTCGCTCTCCTTCACCTTCGATACCACAGGGAGCCCGGCTGATCCGACCTCCTTTCCTGATGCCTTCTCGTTCTTCCTCCTCGACAGCAGCGGGATGCCGGTACCAACAACCAGTGATCCAACGGGAGCCAATGCGCTTCTCCTCTACAACGTGGGCGAGACAGATCCCCTCTCGATCTATTCGGATACCGTCCGCTTGGGTGGAGGCTCAAACGCTGTCCCGGAGCCGAACACGCTCATTCTCATTGTCACGAGTCTCTTCATCTTGAGCGTTGTGCTCATTGGGCTCCGGCGGTTCCGCAAGCCCACCTCGCTTAACCCTGTCTGATAACGCCTATGACCTCTCGTCGCTTCCTCACCTTGGTACTAGCGTTGGCCGGGTTGGCGATCGGCTCACCAGCCTTAGCCGTCGTCTCCGATGCGACCAATCTCTTCGCGATCACCAAGACTGGTTTCGTCCTCAATCGGACGACCAATACCTACGATACGACGGTCACGCTCAAGAACACCTCACCCCTCACCGTGAACGCACCGGTGCAGCTTGCGGTGAGCGGGCTCCCCAATGGAGTGACCCTGGCCAACGCTGCGGGAACGACCAGTCAAGGCAAGCCCTACGTCAATGTGTCAGTACCGGGCAATACGATCATCGCCGGACAGATCGTCACGCCGATCGTGCTCAAATTTGCGAATCCTTCGCGGGTGTCGCTCACACCGGCAATCGCTGTTAGCGCCGACATTCCCGAGGCAGCGGTCGGACTCCCGCCTGATCCAGGTGAGGCAGGTAAAGCAACGGTCGCAGGGATTGACTCGAACGGGAACGGGGTGCGGGACGATGTGGAGAGACTGATCGCTCTTACTTACCCGGATACTCCCAAGCTCAGGTCCGCCCTCATGCAATCAAGCAAGGCGGACCAGAGCATTCTTATGGTTGACGGCGCTACGGCAGTCACTGATCCCGCTGTTGTGTCCGCGAGGCGTTTGACCGCAATGGCCCGCCGGTGTTTGCGCTACGTTGTCAGTGGTCCGCGGTGGATAGGGGTAGATGACTGGATGGAATCAATCTTCTTCAACACATCCAATCGCATTGACGCATCCCAGCGCTTCGACGATCTGTTCGCTGGCCAGGTGATTGGCGACCCTGCCGGCCTGCCTCCGTCAGAAAGCAAACAAAACTGTGTTGGTTTTGATCCCGATTTGCCGTAGAAAACCGCGGGGGTTGGTCAGATGCTACGACTGGTGCTGTTGGTTGTCCTCACAACGCTCTTGGGTTCGGTCTCGGCTCAGGTGGTCCCTGCCGGATGCGGTGTGACGAATGTTGTGTTCGGCAATGGTGTGGCTAACAGAAGACACGATGCCGAGAAAACACGAGACGAGCTCGAAGCGCGGTTCAAGGCGTGGGTAGACGAACGTGCCGATCTCGGAGTGGATTCCAGCCGACTTGACTTCTCCGTTATCGCTTACAACCCCAAAGATAATCTGATTTCTGACATTCAGGAGGTAGGGAAGCAGGAAGGTTTCAGCCTGGCGTCTCCATGGGGAATCATTCGATCGCTGCAGGCAATCCAATCCGGGCGACTGAGCGAGGTTCTTGATCTCATCACGGACGCCTTGGCAGTTCCACCAATAGAAACCGCACAAGTTATTAATGATCATAAGACCAAGTACATCGAGCTCATCAACGCCGGACGCACTGTTGTTGTGGTGGCGCACTCACAAGGAAACTACTTTGTGAATCCAGCTGTCGATCGCATCCCCGGATCAGACAAGTCGGCGATTGCAATCGTTGCTGTTGCCAGTCCTGACTGGCGGATCTCGAGGTCGGTCGTGCCTCACCTTCGCATTGGTGACGGTATGCCCCTCGGAACCCCGGATGACCAAGTGATCTTCAACGCCTCACTCAAGCGGGTAATCAAATTCCTAGCTCCTTCCTTGCGAGCAAACACAGAGGATCCTTACACCGATCCATGGCTGGACTTTTACGGACTCAAGGTGGCAGACTCTTGGCGGCATGGGTTCTTAGAGGCGTACCTGTTTCCGGGAGACGAGTATCTCAACCCGAGCGTAGTGGAGCAACGTGTCTACGAGAACATCGCTTCATCCATTCTTGCTCTGACCAACGCTCGGTGTAGCCACGCAAATCTACCCCCCATCGCCTCCTTCTCGGTGAGTGCAGGATCCGCAAACACGTTTACGGTGAACGTCGGCGAGGAGGTGAGTTTCGACCCGTCGGGAAGTTCCGACCCAGACGGAAACGGGACCATCAAGAGCTATGGATGGGATCTCGGTGAAGGTGGTCCGTTCAGCACCACCTCCTCGGCGCCGATCGCGTTCGCATACACGTCCCCCGGTCTCAAGGCGGTCACCCTGCGGGTCACCGACGACCGTGGTGCCACTTCGTATCCGTTCACGCGAACGATCACCGTCAACCACCCACCTGTCGCATCGTTTACGGCTATCCCGTCGACCATCAGTGCAAATCAGGCAGTACACCTCGATGCAAGCGGGAGCACTGATCCTGATGGATCCATCGTCAGCTACGTCTGGGATGCCGGAAAGGGCGAGGGTACTTACACCGCACTGCCATCGCATGACGTGTACTACGGGAGCCCTGGAACCTACACCATAACGCTCACCGTCACCGACAACAGCGGCAGCGCGCGAACGACGACACGGTCGGTCACGGTCGATGCGGTCGTACCACCTCCTCTTGTGATCCCGTCGCGCTATACCGTCACCGATTTGGGCGACGTCACTCCGGCTTCAATCAACGACGGAGGGCAAGTCGTTGGCAGTTACATATTGAACGGAGGAAGCAGAGCCTTTCTCTGGAGCGGAGGAATACTCCTCGACCTCGGAGAGCTTGGGTTCGAATCCCCGAATAGTGGAACCATGGCAACGAGCATCAACAACAGTGGTCAGGTTGTCGGGTCATCGCACGTCATGACAACAACACCGGTGTATCAGGCGTGGCGCCCGTTCTTGTACGTTAACGGTGCGATGTCAGACCTACGCATCAATCCAGATGGTCACGCGGAAGCTGCGAGCATCAGCAACGCTGGTCATATCGCTGGCTCCCTTACGTCAACGACGACGGGTCGCGACCACGCTTTCGTTTTTCATGGTGGGAGCGTCACCGACCTCAGCGACCTCTCGCCCCTCATTCCAGTTGGAAGCGCGACCGCCGTCAACAGCGGGGGCAACGTGGTCGGATTCGGCTCGCAGTTCATTCCATTCGGATGTGTCTATGGATTCGACGGAATCACCGGCTTTATCTTCCGCAACGGAGTGGTAAGCAAGCTCACCCCATTGGTAGCCGGTGCCGACATCGTCCCGACCGCCATCAACGAGCGCGGCCAAGTAGTGGGGTATGCGCGATCGACGACGGACGCGGCCACCGGCTGCGACTACCAGCACGCCTTCCTTTGGGAGAACGGCGTCACGCGCGATATCAATTCGCTCGCTGGTGCGACTCGCTATGGAAGCTATGCCTACGGGATCAACAACGTCGGTCAGGTAGTTGGATACACGGGGATCGTTGATGGGAATGCGGTACGTGGCGGCGCCTTCGTTTGGCAAGACGGCACGATGATCGAGCTCAACACGCGGATCGACGTAGGCAGTGGATGGCTGCTCGATAGCGCGGCTGCGATCAACAATGTCGGCCACATCGTGGGAGTCGGTCGCCTCAATGGGCAGGCGCGCGGATTTATGTTGACTCCGCCAGGAGTTGGCATACCGAAGATCGCAGTATTCACGGGACTCGGCGACTTGCCCGGAGGGAATGTGTTTAGCCGGGCTTTCGGGGTTTCAAGCGACGGTCAAACGGTCGTGGGCGAAAGCGAAATCGATGGCCGAAGGAACGAAGCCTTTCGTTGGACGAAAAGCGGTGGCATGCAAGGACTAGGGCAACTCAGTGGCGCGTATTTCGACACAGTGGCATACGCCGTATCGTCGGATGGAAAGACCGTCGTAGGACGAGGAAACAGAGGCTCAGGGCTTGAAGCTTTCCGTTGGACCGAGAGCGGTGGCATGCAGGGCCTGGGTTATCTCGTTGTCGGAGGCGATCCATATAGCGAGGCGTATGGCGTATCCGCCGACGGCAAAGCCGTGGTGGGATACACGGGCATCAGTGAGGCTTTCCGTTGGACTGAGGACGCTGGCATGCAAGGCTTGGGCGATCTCAGTGGTGGAGGTTTCTCTAGTAAGGCCCGTGCCGTATCGAGAGACGGGAGGATTGTGGTTGGCGCGGGGCTTACTGCGCTGGGAAGCGAGGCGTTTCGCTGGACTCTGGCTGGCGGTATGCAATCTCTAGGCGAACTCCCCGGCGGCGGCTATGATGCAACGGCATACGGCGTCTCTGCTGACGGCAACACCGTCGTTGGATGGAGCAGAAGCGGGCTGAGTTCGATCGAAGCCTTCCGCTGGACTGCAGCGGGCGGGATGCAAGGATTGGGACTCGCCAGTGGACATACTCAAAGCATCGCCTACGGCGTTTCCGCCGACGGCAAGGTCGTCGTCGGAGAGGGAAGTGCTCCGGGCACGCCGGCTGGTATCGAAGCCTTCATGTGGATCGAGGGCATTGGCGTACGTCGTCTGAAAGACGTTCTGGAAGTCGATCACGGCGTCAGTCTCGCGGGGTGGTTCCTGGCGGCGGCGACGGGTATTTCAGATGACGGCCGGACTATCGTCGGTTGGGGATTGAATCCAAGCGGACAGACGGAAGCTTGGATCGTGACGCTCAGTGGATCACCTGCGCCTCTTGCGGTGGATTTCAACTACTCACCATCACCCTCTGAAACCGCCTATATAGCGCAGGGCTTCAATGTTGGTTTTGACGTGACGACGGGGACATACAAGTTTGACGGTACAGAGATCGCACAGGCGTTCCAGGTTGGTCATAGCGGGCAGCTCAAGCAGATCGACGTGAAAATATTGACGGGTTCGACGGTCTCGTCGACTGGAAGCGTGACCGTCAGTTTCTACGGCATTCCGGGCCCAGGATTCGACGTGCCAGCCACATCGTCGCTCGTAACGACATCGACTCCGTTCCTCAGTTTCCCGCCTAATACGTCGCAATACATCAGCCCATCCGGCTTCATGAATGTTCCATGGACGACCATTCACTTGCCGGGTGATGGATTGGCGGTAACTGCTGGTCAGCACCTCCTCGTTGGGTTCCGAGCAGATGAGACGAATGTGGCCACCCAACCCGGGCTGGCGGGTGGCGTTGGACCACAGGGGGGCACATACCTTACGCGCTTCGAACGACTTCCACCTGCGGGGACATGGCATAACGCGGGTTACGGATACTTCCTTCGTACGTACGTTCAATAGTAGGAGGGGTGTATGAGGCACAGGAACCCGCGTCTGACGCACCGGGCTTGAAGGCGTGTAGGTGCTCTCATTTGCTGAATAGCTCTATCCGCCGTCTATCAACCCTCGCTCCGCCCGATTGACCGCGCGATCACCTCGGCCACAGCCGAGCGCCTGCCGGCGAGGTCACCCTGACTCATCGCCTGCCGCTTCACCTTGACCTTGTAGCCGCGTACGGTTGATTCGGCAGTCGCGGAGCCGACCGCCACTTCATCGAGGAAGCTCACGATCTCCTCGGGTGAGATAACCCGAGCGGCAATCGCTTCCTCGGCAGCTCGCTTCGCCAACTTCTCGCGGCGCCGCTTGTCTGGGACGATCGCGACAATCCCCCCGAATCCAGCCGAAAGGCACTTCCGGAGGTTCCCGAGTTCATGCTCGACATCGGTCGTCACCGAGATCTCACAACCGATAGTGAGCGTGTCTTTCTTCAAGACGACATCGGTTTTTCCTTCGCCAGCGTCGTCTTCGATGATGGCTCGAAAGCCTCGCTCCTCAGCCAGGCGCTTCACGAGATGCTGGAGATACTTGTGTTCCTGACCTCCGTGGCCGAGAGGTTCCGGCGGAGTGTCAGCGAGCACCTTGCGTCGTGCGAGCGGCTTCCGCTCGATGCTCATCGGTGTCGGAGCAGGCGGCGTTTCCTCTGCTGTGGCTTGCGGAACCGCGTCCTCGGACGAACGAATCGGCTCACGAGCATTGGCGAGCGCCTCGCGTACTTCGGCTACCGGTATTCCATAGCGCTCGCGCGAGAGACGCGCTAGCCGGTTACCTCGTTCATTGGACGCAATCAGCTTCGGCGGTAGTGTCTTCAGGTTGAAGTCGTTCTCCGACGAACCCATACGGACAATGGCTTCGCCTCGCCGGAGTCTGACGAGGTCCGAAGCTTCGAAGAAGGAGAACCCTTCAGCTACTCTCCGCGCATCTTCCTCACTCGTCCGGAATGCAATGCGGGTGTAGGCATTCCCTGAGAGAGCTGAGAGAACTTTCGGCGCTTGGGCGAGCTGACCAAGGGTCTGATGAGCCAGGGTCACGCCGAGAGCGTACTTCCTTGCTCCGGAAAGAAGCGTCTCGACCGTAGGCGTCAGGAAATGCTGGAATTCGTCGGCATAGAGGAAGAATGGGGCGCGTTCTTCCTTGGCGAGCTGCTGGCGCGCGAGGGCAAGCTCCAGGAGCTTCCCGACGATGAGACTTCCCATGAGGTAACTGTTCTCCTCGCCGATCGCTCCATGCGAGAGCTTGGCGAGGAGCACCTGGCGCTTCGAGAGGACTCTTCCGAGATCGAGCTTTCCATCCCGTTGTCCCACGATATGCCGGATCACCTTGGGCCGGAGAAAGGTATCAAGCCTCGTGAGGATCGGTCCGATCGAGCGTGAACCAATGAGTGGGTACTCACGTTCCCAGAAGAAGCGGATCTCATCGTCGTCGACTGTCCCGAGAAACTCTCTCCGGAATCGATCGTCAACGAGAAAGTGACGTAGATCGAGCAGTGTCCCGCCTCGCTCACTTTCAAGGATGGCGAGGACCGCATTTCCCAAGACCGACGACATCTGATCGCCCCAGGACGTCGAGAGCCGTCGAAACACTCCGACCAGATCGGAAGCTAAGAGAGTGCGTTCGATTTCGCTTCCCGCAGAGAGGACATTGAAGCCGATCGGATGTTCGGTATCACTCGGATCGAAGAGGATGACGTCGTCAATGCGCTCCTTCGGCATCCGCGCGAGAACGTCGTCGATGAGATCGCCATGCGGATCAAGCACCACAATCCCATTTCCTCGTTCGAGATCCTGAAGGATGAGACTCTGAAGCAGGGTTGACTTCCCGGCTCCCGAAGCGCCGATGATCCAGGTGTGCGAAAGCCGCTCGGCTTCGCCGATGGTCGCGGCCATCCGCTCTCCGCGGTGGACGTTTTCGCCGAGGACGAACTCCCTTCCCCGAGCTTCATTGGGAAGAGCTTTGGTACGCTCGATACTCCGGATGAGTCCCGGATGCTTCACCGACGCGTCAGGGAGATGGACGAAGAGACCGAGCTCTTCTCCTGAGAGGAGCATCCCTGAGCGATAGGTCTCGCGCCACAAGACGGAGCTTGCATGCAGTTCATCCGGAAAGTCCGTGTTCTCCAAGGGGAGGAGTTCATTCGATCCCGGTCGTCCGCACTGCCTGATGAACGCTCCGGTCAAACGTACCAAGTCCCAGGCTCGTGACGTCGACCTTGCTTGAGCGGCGACGCGCAGCGAGACGGCATGAAGCGGAGTACGGAGCTTCTCCCGAGAGAGCGGCAGGAACTCAGGTGCATCCGCCATGATGGAGCCGCCTGTTCCGTCATCGAGCGCCTCCCTAATCGCCGAGGACCACGGATTGCGTACACCCTCGAAGAGCACCTGGTAGACAAGGATCTCGCCTTCTTTAGACGCCGCCAGGGCTGGGATGAGAGTGACGAACGGATCGAGTCCAACGCTCACTGATCCGAGCGGGAGGAAGAACTCATGCGAGAGTCCGAAATCGACCACGAGATGTTTCGCCTCCTCGTCCCATGCTTCAGAAAGAAGATCATCATCATGAAGCACCACTGCTTCGGGGATTGAGGCTTCAAGCTGGCTTCCGACGAGGGCGGCATCAACCTCGGCACAGGTGACTTGGATCGCGACCTTTCCAGCGCGTCCAACGATCTCGAAGGCAACAGGTGAGAGTGTGGTCGAAAGCGATCGGAGAAACTGCGCGATGGCCTCAGGCCGCAGCCGGAAATCGACCGGAACTGTGAGCCGGAGCGACACGCGCGAGTTCGCCCTCTCGGCCCTTGCTGGTTCGGGCTCCTCGAATGGCTCCTCATTCGTTTGTGAGATCGCAGACTTCCCGACCAGGGTGTCCTTGACTCCTTCGACCAGCGAACTCAGGAAGGTTGGGCGCTTCCCGTCGTCAATGATGTGGCGGGGTGAGGCGAGAGACGGCAGCATGAAGCAGTGGCGAAAGGGTGGCTCCAGGACCACCGGATAGTCCGAGAGCCACCAGCCTCTCCCCCGAATCTCCCAAGCGTAGAAGCTCGCCGTAACGGCTTCAGCCAGGGTCGGAATCATGGGAGCCTTCTACCCGCCGATATTGGCGAAGAAGTCGCGCATCACGGGCTTGCGTTCATTCTCGGTGAGGGAGCGCAGTCCCTTGGCTTTAGTGAGAGCGTCCACTACTTCCATGATGGCGCCATGGGTGATCGACTGAAACATGAGCGAGGTATCGATCTTGTAGTACGTGAGGGGCTTGAGGAAGCGCTGCACGAAGAAGCCGATACCGGGCAGCATGGCAAGCCAGGCCCAGAAGCCGGACTCCTTCACGCCGAGCCAGGAGGAGATGAAGAAACCGTTCCCAAAGGGAGCGGCGCACACATGGAAGAGCTGCTCACCTCTTCTAATCTGGAGATACTCGCGCTTCCCGGTGAAGATGCCACCTTCTGAGAGATTGACCCGCTCGGCTTTGATCTTGTCGACGTTCTGGACCGCGAGCACCCTCTCGACCTCGGTGTAGAACTCATTGGCGGATTGCTGCATTCCGTCGATGCGATGGTTCCAATGCGACAAGACGGTGGTCGCTGCAACGTATCCCATGGTTCACTCCTCCCTCTCTTGTTTCCCGTGACGCTTCCACAACTCAGGGCAGCAAGTTTTGATCTGGGTTAAGGGTCGTCGCACTGAAGGGACGAGTGGGGCTACCGCCGATCATGAGGCGGACATAGCAGTCATAGTTGGGAAGGGAGAGCAGATCGTAAGCCGTGAACTCGGGCGAGAACTCACGAGCAAAGAACTCAGCATCCTCTCCGCCCATCCTGAACGTCACCAATGTCCCCATGTTCCCCAGGACAGCATGTCGCACCTCTGGAGCAAGCTGCCCTAAGTGTTGATGTGCGAGGATCAGTCCGATCCCGAACTTTCGCATCTCGGAGATCATGTTGGCAGTCGAGAGCGTGGTGAAGAGTTGAAATTCATCGAGGTAGATGAAGAACGGGGTGCGCTCTTCTCGGGGACACTCTCCACGTGAATACGCCGCGAGAGAAAGAGTCGTTACGAGAAGGCTCCCCAGGAGATTCGAGCTGTCCTCACCGAGCTCACCCCGGGAGAGGTTGACGAGGAGCACCCGGCCTTCGTCCATGATCCGCCGGAAACGCAGCTCCTCTCCTCCGGTGAAGATTCGGTAAAGCCGTGGGTCAGCGAGGAAGGCGCCCACCTTGTTCTGGATGGGAGCAATCGTCTCTTGGCGATAGCGCGGGTTGTAGTGCGGAAACTCGGTAAGCCAGAAGCGCTTCACCTGCTCGTTGGTGATCGACTTCACCACCATCGCTCGGAAGCTTGCGTCCGAGATGAGCCGCAGGATGTCGGGAAGCCGCGCACCCTCGTATTCGAGGAGAGTATAGAGAGCGTTCCGGAGAATGTGTTCCATCCGTACGCCCCAAGCTTCGCTCCACAGCTTCTTCAAGGCTTCCATGAGACCAGAAGCCGCCAGTGGGATCTTGTCCGGTCTGACTCTCCGAAGCGGGTTGTAGCCGTAGGGCTCTTTGAGATCGGTGACATCGAAGAAGACGATCCGCTCTCGCTGCCCTGCGGGTACAGCATTCATGAGGCGATCCACCAGGTCTCCATGTGGATCGAGGACAGCACAACCTCGGCCAGCCAAGATGTCGCTACGAGCGAGGGTTTCCAAGAGGGTTGACTTCCCCGTGCCGGTCTTTCCGATCACGTAGACATGCAGCAGTCGGTCGGGTTGTCTCAGGCCGAATGGCTGCGATGACGATCGAGCGTTGGTCCTGGCGAAGAAAGAAATGTCAGAGGGAGGCATTCACTCAGACTAGGGAATCTCACGAGAGTGAGATAGCCGTGGGAGAGGTGCACCCCGAGCACCTTTCCGCGTCATGGCAAGAAGCGCACTGCGTTCCAAGATGAAGTCGGTACTTTCATCACTGAGAAGGAGACCGACATGGATCTTGAACGCATGAGTAACGTCGAACTCTTGGGACAGCTCGTAGGCATGGAGAGGGCACGTATCCTCCTTACCCGTTCCCTTGGAGATCTCTTCGAAGCCGGAGGCGAAGCTTCGCCTTCACAGAGGAAGCTCCTCGCCGCCCGGGAGCTCATGAAGCGCTACTACGCCGAAGCGCTCTCGGGGAGGGAGATCCTCACCTCACCCGTGGCGGTGCGCTCCTACCTCGTCTCGGTATTCGCCGGGATGGAGCATGAAGCCTTCCATGCCCTCTTCCTTGATTCACAGAACCGGCTCATCGCTTCGGAAGAACTCTTCCGCGGAACCCTCGCTCAGACAAGCGTCTACCCAAGAGAAGTGGTGAAGCACTCGCTCAAGCGCAATGCCGGAGCGGTCGTCTTCGCTCACAATCATCCGAGCGGCGTGGCTGAACCGAGCCGAGCCGACGAACTTCTCACTCAATCTCTCAAGCAAGCCCTCGCCCTCGTCGACATCCGGGTGCTCGATCACTTCGTGGTCGCTGGACCCTCATGCGTGAGCTTTGCGGAGCGAGGATTGCTCTGAAGTATTTTGATCCGTGGCGATGAGTCACGGATTTCTTCTTTCGATCGACTTGATCAAGCCGCCCTGCACGGCTTGACTAAGGACATGGCCTAAACTTCAGCAAGTACGTATCCGGTACGTGCATCAACCATGGTAGCGCGCAAACGAGCCTCACCTTCCTTCTGGAGGACAAAGAGCCCAGCTGAACCATATCGCCCGGTGAAGTGCCGTCCGTATTGCGCATAGAAGGTGTCACCCTCCCTTACCCATGGGCGACCGACCATCCGTTGCAAGAGGCCGGTCGCAGTTTCTCGCGAGAGACCGAGACGTTCACTCGTGGGGGTGTAGAGAGCTCCGGACGACCGCCGAGCCTTCGTCAATGCAACGAGTTCCAATCGATTGATGTCGTTCCGATCGTCATCCAATTGCCCATCATCGGCGCGTTCTTGGAGCGCGTCGGCAGCGCAAGTGGAAAACCAGTCCGAACGCGGCATACGTACAACACGCTCAGGGTCGCGGTAAGCGCGATGTCGAGAGTCGAGTCCGGGGCTTTCGTTTACGTGAGTCCTGATGTCGTGCGATGTCACACTTCGCCCCAAGACTTCGCCGAGAAGCTCGGCAACGAGCTGACCAAGTGCACCAAGCAAGCCGGTCAGAAAGACTATGGCCATCGGTGCAGCGGCAGTTGCCGGATGTATTGCAATGCCATTCGCTGTGATAGTGGCAACTCCCGTTAATGCGACGCGCCCTCCGTATCGAACAGCACCTGATGCAGCGATAGCGCGAATGAGGCGGCGGCGCGGTATATCGACGACTCCGTTCAGGTCTCTTGAACACTTCATGATTACCTCCTCGATGAGTCGAGGGGTTTCCCCCTCGACTGGCGCTACAGTGAGGGGATGGCTACGCGACGCGACGATTCGATCGATCGCGGCAATTGCTTACGACAAAGCACTCCTGCGGCAACCGTCGGATGATTCGATCCAGGAGTGGACCGGGCAACCTCAGGGTGCGCGCAATTTGATGCTTCGAGCGCTTCGCTTTGGCTTCGGAACTTGCCGGAATCCCGAGTGCGGTAAGCGCACCAAGGGCAGCAACGAGAAGAGCATTCTTGGTCATCGTGACACCTTTCCAGCGAGCAACGGAACGGGGTCACGCGCGCTTGACGGCTATGCCAACGTCATGCAATAGTTAAGGCGGTTCCTTGGCACAGCATGAATCGGGGTAGAATTCCCGATTGTTGTATCCGCGCACGTGGGTGGGCTGCTCCTCCCATCTCCCGATTGCTCTGGTTTCTCAGGCCTGGTGGCAATCGGTGTGGTTCAAACGGAGCGTTGCAGGGTGATCTGATTACATGATTGGATCCTCCTCTTCGTAGTAACAAGCCGCTGGTTGGGTAAATCCCGATCGGCGGCTTTCCTTTTGTATTGACGAGTTGTCGTTGTCTACGTACCAAGAAAAACTAAGGGCGGCTATTGTATCTGCGCCGCCCCTTGTTCCTTTGATCCTGCTTGCCGGTTATGGCAAGGCCTCCGAACACCATGGCGGCGAGTGGACGACTTCTCGATAGACGGCGGCGGCAGGACGAGTCATAAGATTGCATATATCGTATGGGCTTCCGACTGTCAAGCTAGTGCGACACCTTTATCAGGATCGAGGCACATTAAGAACTCTCCGGTTTCTCTATTAGTCACAAGTACGTTGCACAGTCGAGCCCGAATGGTGTGTGCAATCGTGTCATGTTTCTCGCGACCACCGGCGACAAGTAAGACATGCGCGGAGTCATCATTGACCAATGAGCGGAGGTGTTCTGTGTCGATTAGTGACCGCGCGAGCCCTGGGACAATTGGCGGCAATAAGGATTCGCCAGCGGCATCAAAGAAGTTGTAACAGAAGTCACCCACTGCTCCCGCCTCTACCAACGAACGGACTGCTGCCGTTCCGAGTAGTTCGCTGAACGGCGAATTCGTGTCAAACGGCGCACAGGACGCAACAACAATTCGTACCTTCTGTTTCGTATTTTCCATTGGAAACAGCAACTGGGAAAACTCGGCTGCTCCCACGCGATACGCCTTAGATCCAGAGCGGTAGCGGAGCCACGCAATGGTGACACTCGTATTCGGGTGTGCTTCAAAAACTTCCGAATCATTCGCGAATCCGACTCCAGCGAGAGCAACAAGAACGTTGCGCGGTTGTAGCTGGTTCACCACCGCCCAAATCTGCTTTCCTCCTGCAAGAGCTAACGTCGCACCCTCAGAGATGAACTGGTCTACATACGCTGCAGCCAGTTTGCCCAATTGCTCCCGAAGCCGCTCGCCAACTAGTTCCGTTTCGGCAATGAGGACATCTCTCAACCCAAGTCGGGACCGAAGCTGTTTGCTGAACTCAGAACGCGGCCCTTCGCGACTCAAGAGTGTGTCGGTTGCCTTTCCAATATCGACGGCACGAAGCTCTGCTTCCAGTGCGCGTGCACATATCTCGGACAAATTGAAGCGCCCGCGCCACTTGTCGATCAGATCGTGCAGCTCTTCCGACACGAAAACGTTCAGACGCGGCACCGGTGCCTCCACTGCGAGGAGTCACACTTTATCACAAAAAAAGGTCAGTGCGCATATGCGCATTAGCTCGAACGATTGTTCAGAAAGGGAGTTGGTGGTTACGTTGTGTCGCTCAGCCGCAACAGCTTCGCAATCTCGTCAAGATTGCCAGTCTGTCAACTATGCTGATGAAATCAAATGAATTTCGTTACCTCGTTTTTCTTCAATGCTCCAGTGGTGTGCTGCAATGACGCATTCACCGCGCCGTGCACGGGTCTATGTTGTTGATGGCATTGACTTTTTTTATGATGCCCCCATAATGAAGACACATAGCACTTTGAAAAGACTGTCGTGCCGACGGGTGGAAATGGCATTCAACCGATCGGGGCGAACGAATCGGATTCGATCGTCGAGCGCTTGATCGGCAGCGTGCGGTGCGCTTAGTCGCTCTTATTGCTTGAGGCTATCGGCGCCTCAAGGGTGGGTGATGTGTTGCTTTCCCTACTCCAACATTGCACAAAGTTCGTTGTCCTGAGAAATCTCGTTCCTGAGGATTTTTCCGTAGTGCATGCAGCGTTCTAACACGTACGCTCTTTCCAAGGATCAATATGACAGATCGACTAGACTCCACTGCATGGCGAGAAGCGCATCGCGCGCGAGCCGCAGCATTTGGTGAAAAAGCCGTGAACGCATTGGGGAAGTGGGCGCATCATCCGCCTGGCGGCGCGGGTGAATGTTCACCAATCACCAATCATAATCCTCAGCCACTAAAGGATGCGGTGCTTGGCCCAATGGATCTTTGCAGTAAGTATGCGCGACTACCGGAGAGCAAGACTCCCGAACAACCGTAGTTCGCACAACGCCAACTAACTTAAGGGGCGCAGACGAACCTGTGCCCTTTTTATTTATGACACCCGAAAAAGAAAAGATTCGATGGCAAGCCATGTTTACTGGTTTTGCCGACACCCTAGCAGATGCAGCATCGCTTGCGACGCAGATTGGGGAGGATCTCGCGGCCGGCCGATCAACGGGATCCGTGTATTCCCCACGTGACGCATACATCCTATTGGAACGAGATGATGTGCGTGTGCTGGTTGACGAACTAATGGTCATGCTTGACCGCTTTGTAGCAATTTCGGTTTCAGTGAAGGAAGAGCCGCCACAGTTCTGGAAGCGCGTTAATATGTGGGTGAAGACTTACATCCTTGAGTACGAAATAACGCCTAAAGAGCCAGATCTGTTTAAGTACGCCTATGGATTCGGGTGGGCTTTTGCAGACTTTGTGCAATGCGAGTCTAACCGCCCCGGTCGATACCTTCCCACGGTTCGGATTGCGAGACTTCTGCTGTTGAATACGCAGCTTGATCGTCAAACATCATTCGAGCTGCATCCTTTCATGATCTCTAAGCTCGCGAAGACGATGGTGGACGATAAGGAGGCTTACAATTTCGGATACTTTGGCCTTTACGCGATATTCAAGAACTGTTCGCTGTTTCACGAGCAACTTGGTCAGGTCGCCGCAGTTTCTTGACGGGTCAGGCGCGAATAGTTCAGAACCCTGCCTCTCTACTCTCAGTCCGGGGATCGCATCGAGTGCATTTCGCAAGGGAGGCGTCGCATGGCGGCGAGCGCGGCGATGCGATCCGGGTTCAGACACATGTTTTCTGCAGACAGCACGTGAGGTAATGCATTAGATTTGCCAGTGACACTGCTCGGAGTCAGGGCAGCAGAGGGTGCTTCAGGCGGCAACGCACGACTGGAGGAACTCATGCTTCGTCGAATTGCTCTCGCTCTGCTCTTTGCGGGCGCTGTTACGGTGGCACAGGCTGAATCCTGCGATACCGACTGTCACCGACAGTGCCGGATACGCACCGACTTCCCGCCGGTCGAGTTCATCGAGCCGACCTGTCACGCCAAGTGTGAGGCTGCCAAGAAACTCGCCTGTGTCACCCGATCCAATGTTCCCAACATCCCCTTGACACCACGGGAGCAGATCGAGACGTACGGCACCCAGGCCTGTACCGGACCGTATCAAACCGTCACGGGGATCGTCATTGCCCGATGCTCGAACTGGGACGGACGGCTCGATGATCAGCACCTCATCGTGCAGGCTATCAACACACTGACCTCGGCCGGCATCATCCAGCTTGGGGAGCTCAACGGCGTCCAGACACGGTGGTGCCCGCTCCAAGGAGCGCACGGCATGGCTCCCGATCGCGGACGGATCTACCTTGATGTCTCCCTCAAAGGGGATACCTTGGCGACAGCCTCAACGCTTGCTCATGAGGTCGTTCATATTCGCCAGTACCGGGCAAGCGGAACCGATCGGTTCAAGTGTGATTACAGCCGACAGTACGTAGAGTGCGGCGGCTGCCAGGATCGGCGGAACCGTTTCGAGCGGGAGGCCTACGATTTCGAAAGCCAGGTTAGTCCTCGGATCGCGCAGTTCTTGAATCAGGGATCGTGGGTGTCAATTCGAGACGGCTTCACGCCGGCGCAGTCTGGATATCCTCCTGGCTACGGAATGCAAGCGTGCGGTTGCTGGGGCTTCAACCCGCCAGTCAGTGCTCCGGAGCCGCGTTGCGCAAGTGGTGCAGTTCGCCTCAATCAATGTCCTGGCCACTGCATGGGCGGAGGGAGTCCGTACGCGTACGTGTGCGGGTGACGCTGGAGACGTCGGAACGTGGAACGGGAGCTTACTGTTCCGGCGGCTTCGCAACTCCACAGTCAGGAACGCCGGATCCAGGCCGAGAAGCTTCGCCACGGCGACGCGGTGGCGACAGAACCGGACTAATCGGCCTCCTTCCCAGACCCGTCAGGTTGTCCGGTCGACGCCGAGGGTGTCCGGCTCCGGCAATGGGTCATAGTACAGGAAGGATCGGATCGCCCGAGAGCTCTTGACGGAGGGCTCACAGTGGCCGCCTTCCCAATTGATGACTGTGTACTCAGTCACCCCCATAAGCCTCCCGGCTTCCCGAAGCGTCAGCCCAAGCTCCATCCGGCGTTTCCTCACGTGCTCGCCGATAGTCTTAGGGTTCTCGGAATAACCCTTTGGTTTCTGGCACTTAAGCTTGATCAGGACGAATGGCAAAAAGGCAACGCGGCCATGAGGATTCATCGCGTATTCACCATCAATTGAAAGAAGGAGTAGAAATGGGACGGGCTTTGGTTTCACCGAGTCCCGGCGGGACGTAGTAGAGGTCGATCTCAATGTCATCCTTACCGATAGTGATCCGTTCGGTAATGGTTTCGACAATGCGGCGCTTCTCGTCTCCCGGGAGGGTTGGCCAACGAGTGAAGAGATCCCTTGCTTCGGCCAGGATCTCTTCTTGGGAGAGGTGGGCGATCTTCATGACGTCCACTTCGGCATGGGTCTTCGGGATCTCGTCGTCGAGCTGCGCCAGGCGCTCGGCCATCGGGCGGTACTTCAGCCCGAAGCCGTGCTTGTCGATGGAGCCGACTTCGTAGAGTTCGTGGAGCCGCTCGATCTTTCCGGTGAGCTTCCCGCGTTCCAGGGAGAGTACCTGGAGGAGTTCCTCCTTCTCCCGGAGCGCACCGTCGGCTGCCCGCAGATGAACAGCCAGTTCCTCGGGAGAGAAGAGGAACCCCCTCAGCTGCTCATGAAAGACGGCGTCGAGATCAATGATTGGGATCTTGTTCCGGCACTGGGTGCAGACGTACTTCGGGGTATTCGAGGGTACATACATCTTGCTACCGCATTGGCAATAGGTCACTCCCGAGAAGAGGTGGGTCACCTTCTTGGCCGGACGCTTCCCGGTGTCCTTCCGGGCATCCAAGATGGCATTGCACTCGTTCCAGAGATCCTCGGGGACAATCGCGGGAATCTCGTGGAGTACCCAGTCGCTCTCGGGCTTCCGCTCCCAGGCTTTCTTACTGTTCGTGGTCTTGGTGTAGTTGGCGCGGCGGACTCCCTTGGCGGTTGGATCACGGACAAGCCGGGCGACCGTGGTATCGGAGAAGGCTGAGCCGTTCCGGGTGCGGTAACCCTTCTCACTCAAGAGCCTTGCGACCGTCTTCTTCCGCTGATGCTCTCGGAAGAGTTCGTAGAGAAGCTTCCGAACCGGAGCCTCCTTGGGATCCGGGAGGAGCTTGCCATCCAGCCACTGGTACCCGAAGGGAGCGGCTCCGCCCAAGGGCTTCCCCATCTTGGCGCGTACCGGAACGGAGGCGGCGACCCGCTCGGCGATCTCCTCTCTCTCCCACTGAGCCATGGCAGCGATCATGGTGTAGAAGAGCCGACCGGCCGGAGTCGACGTATCGATCGATTCCGCGAGAGACACGAGGTCGGCTTCCTCTTCCCGGAAGAACTCGGCGAACTCCAGGAGTTCCTTGGTGTTCCGTGCGAGGCGGGCGAGCTTCGAGAAGATGAGACCGGTGATATGACCTGCTCGGATGTCTTGGAGCATCCGCTTGGCTTCGGGGTGTTCCTTGACGGTCTTCCCAGAAACGGCATCCAGGCGGTAGATCTGGGCGACCGACCACTCCTTGGCTTCGGCGTACGCCCGAGCCCTACGCTCGTGGGTCTCGGGGCTCTCACCCCGCACCTGATCCTCGGTAGAGACCCGAATCCAGATGCCGACACGCTTGGTGGAACCGGTCTTGCCCATGACCAGTCCTCGAAGAAAGAGCTTTTAGTTTACGAGTGCACCACGGCGGTGTAAAGTGGTGCGTCTGGAGGTCTGCACCCGATGAGTCGAGTCACGAAACCGCATCCCGAAGCCAAAACGACGAGCGCACCGCGTGCGTCAGTTACCTTCCCGCCCGACCTCTATCGAACCCTCGAAGAGATCGCTAGGCAGAAGAAGGTCTCGGTGGCCTGGGTGGTGCGGGACGCTGCCGAGAGGTACGTTGCCGATCAGTGGCCGCTCTTGGAGCAACAGAACCGAGTCTGATTCACCAGGAAGAACCTGATGCCAAACCAGGGAAAACGCCGCTCTGCTGGATTCACCCACCACATGGTCTACGAGGGCGATGCTCGCTCGCTCGCGGCCATTACTACTGAGAGTGTCCACCTCATTTGCACCAGTCCTCCGTATGGTTCACTGAAGACCTATCCCGATCACGACGCTCAGCTCGGGAATATCGCTTCCTATGAGGTTTTTCTCGACGAGCTCGACAAGGTGTGGGCGGAATGTCTGCGCATCCTCGTGCCAGGTGGTCGCGTCGCATGTGTTGTCGGTGACGTGTGTGTCTCACGCCGTGCTGGTGGGCGTCACTACGTCTTGCCACTCTCCGGCGATCTTCAAGTACGGGCACGCAAGCTGGGCTTTGACAACTTGACCCCTATTCGATGGCTCAAGGTTGCCAACATCAAACTTGAGGCTTCCAGGTCTTCTCGTTTCCTCGGCAAACCCAATCTCCCGAACGGAATCGTCAAGAACGACATTGAGCATATTCTCTTCTTCCGGAAACCAGGCGGCTACCGCAAGCCCACTCAAGAGATGGAGCGTCGATCGCGCATCGAAACCGAGGACTACATGAAATGGTATGCGCCGGTCTGGGCGGATGTCACCGGCCAGCTTCGCAAGGGTCATCCAGCACCCTATCCCATCGAGATTCCCCGCCGCCTCATTCGGATGTTCAGCTTTGCGGGTGACACCGTCGTAGATCCATTCCTCGGTACTGGTACCACGACACTCGCGGCGGTCGAGACCGGACGCAACAGCATTGGTGTCGAGATCGAGCCGGCCTATGTTCAGATGATCGAAGCGCGATTGGCTGCTCTTGGGAGTTTGACCGTCGATCTAAAGATCGTCCGCACCCTACCGCAGACCCCTGCGTCCAGGGCGCAAGCAATTGGGCGGTAATGGCTACGCGAAGGAAGTCGCCGCGCAAGAAGAAAGACCCGGAGCCTACGGGCATCGAACCAATCGATCGGCTCGCATCCCTCGATCCATGTGTCATATCAAACTACATTGTCGCTGTTAGTGCCTACGTCCGCGAGCAACGCGGGCTCGCCGCTGGGCCAAAGAAGGCGGCTCAGATTCGACTATCGAACGCACTCGGCCGAGCACTCTTGCATGACCTCAAAGCCAAACTCCCCAGTCTCGCAGGCGCAATCGTCGGGGAACGCAAAGTTGCCGGCGCGCTTCGCACTACCAATGCTGACGTCTCCGAGACTAATGAACTCGATGGCCTGCGCCTTGCCATTGAACTCAAGCCCGTGAACCTCGCCGTTGGGCGGGCAATCTGGAACCGGTTCGGCGATCTCCGGACCTTTGCGGTTAACTTGCACCTCAAATTCCCTTTCGCTGTCGTAGGGGGAGTGCTGGTGATTCCGACCTACGAAGAAGTCGGAAGCAAAGACGCGATAGAGGCGGAGCAGGCGGAAGCAGAGGTTGCGGAAAAAGGTGATTCGTCCGAATTGGCTGCTGATCTGGATCGCGAGCCAATTTCAGCTGTGCCACCAGGAGTCGAGCCCTCGCCCGTTTCCCACTTGCCGTCCCAGCGACCCACCCGTCACCTCATCGACCGTGCCGTAAAACGACTGATCCGTGCAGGTGGCCGAGAGACTGAGGCCGACGCTGCGCATCTGCTCGAAGGCATCTCAGTCGTCGCATATGACCCAAATACAGGACAAATAGAGAGCGATGTACCTCCGGTTGGAAGCGGATTGCGCTGGGACGAGTTCATCAGCAACTTGGCCAAGGCGTATGAAGCGCGCTTCGAATAGCCAATCGGTATTTGGACGAAGCTATGGACTGCCTTGAGGTACACCACTCACTTGCAAGCGAGGTTAGCAATGCCGGTTCCAGGGAACGATGAAAGCGTCGTTGATCTCATCCGAGATCTCGATGTCCAGCTCAAGAGTGTCCACACCCAAAGCCTCGACATCTCATTCAACGAACTTGCGGATATGGTCGAGACTGGCGAATTGGACATCCGCCCTGACTATCAACGGCTCTTTCAGTGGTCGGAGGGTGCCCGATCCCGATTCATTGAATCACTGCTTCTTGAAATGCCTGTTCCTCCGATTTACATGGTCGAAGAGGAAGATAACAAGAAGCTCCTCATCGACGGTCTACAACGACTCTCTTCTTATCTCCACTTCCGCGGGATGCTGGACGCTGCTCACCTTCGCCCACCGGTTCAAAGGGGTGACAAACTTATATTGCAGGATTGCGATATCCTCCCACGACTCAATGGAAAGACGTATGACGATCTTGGTACCGCGCTACAGATAAAGCTGCGCCGGTCGTTTGTGCGTGTCGAAGTAATCCGTCGGGGCAGCAATCCCAAGTTCAAGTACCACATGTTCAAGCGACTGAATACTGGTGGTGAGCCGCTCACCGCCCAGCAATTGAGAAACTGCACGATTCGATTGCTGGATCCGCGATTCAATGACTTCATCAACCGGTTGGCCGATACATCCGAGTCATTCAAACTCTGCATTTCAACGATATCTGAAGAACAGCTTTATGGGGCCTACGACAAAGAGCTGGTTTTGCGGTTCTTTGCTTTGAAGAACTGGCGCCACCGCTTCCGGCACGACGTCACGGACTTCCTTACGGAATACATGGAGGCGATTTCCGATCCAGATGCTCCCATTGAGTTCGACTACGAGCGTGAGGAGCGGGTCTTTCAAAAGACGTTTGACGTGCTCGCGAAAACGCTCGGCGACACTGCTTTCAGTCGAGCGAACAAGACGCGGACTGGCCTCGTTCGTGGGTTCGGAATCTATCAGTTCGAAGCGTTTACCGTCGGCATTCAGCGGGGTCTCGATGCTGTGGATCTCGATTCGGAGGCGCAGCTGGAACAACTCAAAACGGTCATGAAAGAAGTGAAGATGGATGCTGCCTTTGTCGAGCTGACATCGGGTGGTGGGAAGAATAGTCCTGGCCCACTTAATGAGCGCATCGCATTTGTTCGTGAACGGGTCCTTCCTGGAGCATGAAACTCTCCGAGTTCCGCTCGCAACTGGAAGAGGAACTTGCCTGGCGTACTGAGGAGCTCCGGTTCCTCCACAATCAATGTGAGGCAATTCCAGACACTGCCAATCAGGATCGCTTTCGTAGAGCAATCGTCCTACTGTTGTATTCGCATTTCGAGGGATTTTGCAAGTTCGCACTCTTGCTGTACGTGGCGGCAATCAACGATGAATGTATAAAGTGTGAAGAGGCACACTCGGCTATCGTCGCGGCCACATTGCACGATGTTCTAACGGCGTTTCGCGATGGAACAAAGAAGGTGGTGGAGTTCCGCAATTCACTACCCGACGATTCAAAGTTACATCGATTTGCCCGCGATCAAGAGTTCATTGAACGATCTCGGGAAATTATGCAAGAACAAGTTCACATTCCGGACACTGTTGTAGACACGGAGTCGAACCTCAAACCAATTGTTCTCAGAAAGAACCTCTATCGACTCGGATTGCCATATGATCAGTTCGCAGAGTATGACGGCAGGATTGACAAACTCCTCAATCTTCGCAACAAGATCGCTCATGGTGAATCAAAAGTCGGTATTGGCGCGGGGGTCTATGACGAACTGCAGACATCGACGCTCAATATCCTCGCCGGCATCATTGTCCGAGTGACTGAAGCGTTTGCGGACCGCCGTTATGTTCGCCAAGGGAACCCACGTGAGATAAAAGAAGCAGTGCCGGAGCTTACGTCGCCAAGTCCAGCGGTCTAGCCAATTGCAGATCCTAGGCAATCGGGCTTCTTGCCTACGACACTCACGAAGTCGTAGGTTTCAGATCGAACTCGAACTCGTTGCGATGGAAATTACGGAGCGCAGGCTGCGCTCCAAAGCCCGCAATCATTGTCCGCCGCGCACGAGGCGCACGTAGCCGCTGTAGTTGCGCTCGACACTGGCGACGCTTCCATAGCGGAACCACACGACCCACGCCGAGGGACTAAGTTGAGAAGCAACAAAAGGTGTCGACGTCCAGAACTCCATGCTCGGCGTCGACGGGAATACCGCCAAATTAATACTCGGCGCGTAACAGCGCGTCTCGACGATGCTCGCCAGCTCCTTGGCATTAGGAAGCCGCCAGTCCGTGTAACCGACGAAGCTGGCGCCCTCCGCCTCCATTAGCGCCTGCTCCCAACTGTAGGTACCGTTCAACGGGTCGCGCAACCACATAAGCCCCGTCTTGTGGTGAGTCACCGTGCCATCGTTGTTTACCGTGAAGTCGCTGTCCGGCGTGCTGCTACTAACAGCTGGGTTGCACGTTTGTTGTCCCGTCGCAAAGGGCGGAAGGACAAGGCTGAGCGCGAGAATGCCGGCGCGACACCCTGTACGAATCGGCTTAAGGATCGACATAGTGGACGCTCCGTATTATGCGGCAATGCATAACTAAATGGTGCTGCCCGAGCGGCACGCTTGACGGGAGGCGACAAGTCGCACGCGAGACGTGTCGCTTCTCTTGTCGCTCTCCCTGGCCATCCTGGTGCCGGACTTCAGCTCGCTAAAACGACACAATGCCAACAAACGAGTCCCACCTTAGAGAGTTCTGGATCGTAAGCTCGTCGAAACTCCCATTCATTCGTTGCAGTCGCCGCCCCCGTTGGTCTTGGGCGCTGAAGCGCGCAGGATCGAGCAGTCCATCCGTGAGCGACTCCGAGGCAAGCGTATGCTCGACCGCATGTGAGGAGCGACGCTCCGCCGCTTCGATCGGCACAAGCAACGGGCTGATGTAGCGCCAGATAAGCAAATGGTTCATTGTCCGCCGCGCACGAGACGGACCTTTGCTTTCGTCCCGCGCCAGACGTTACCGACGCCACCTCCATGAGAACAAACATACCAAGCTTGGTCTGGATAGGCCGCAGGCGACGAAGACCAGAAGCAACCGAGTTCGGGTGTGTTCGGGAAGTGGGTCGTATCGATTGCAGGCGAATCCGTCCCGTAGTTCACAATGGAGTGTAATTCCCCTCTGGTGGGCATACGCCAATCGGTGTAGCCACAGAGCTGGCTGGCATTTACGTCCGCGACGTACTTCTCGGTATCGCAGCGGCCGCTATTAAGGCAGACGCCCCAATTAGCATAGCCGACACCGCCGCCGTTGGTGGCCGGATTGCTGTTGTACCAGGAGTAGTTCCAGTACTGGGCGCGTAGGCCTCTGTCGTCGGTCTTCACTTCCCATATCAGCCCGGTGATGTTGTCGCGCACGCAGGGGTGTGGGTTAGCTCCCGTCGACGGGCTTGTGGGATTGCCCACCGCGTCCAAAGCGGTGAAGTCGAAGGCCGCATTGCCCGCGCCGACTTTGGTGAGTGTTCCGGCGGCTGCCAAAGCGTCGCGACCATACTGAGCGTCGTTGCCTGCGGGGCAGTCGACACATGCGGTGACTCCTGTATCGTTTAGGGTGCCGCCTTGTCCAATACGCCATTCGTGCAAGACATGACGGACGCCTCTGCCCATTCTTACGCCCATCAGACTGAGTTGAACGCGTACATCGTGGTCTTCGAGCAGGTCCTCAACGGTGTACGGCTGCCCGCTCGCCAATCGTTTGCGCTGTACCACGTCCTGTAGGCGTGCGGCAAGAGGTATGGGGGGACTCTTGTAACGAACTTCCGCATCACCGTTTGGATGGACTACGAGGCGGGAGGGCAATGTGCCATTCAAGGGAACGACGGCGCCTCCATCTTGCCGATTCGGATTCACAACACTGAAAAGGCCCTGAAGTCGCATTGTGTCGATGGCAAGGGGTTCGGGATCTTCAGTCTCATCGACGACTATGCGAGCCTGAAGGGTTGGTGCATCGAAAGGCAACTGGTCGCCCGGGTCGGAAGGCAGCAAGTATTTGTTCATGGCCCCCAATACAAGTGGTCGGGGATCAATCAGGTTGCCATCCAACTCAACCGCAAAGTGCAGGTGAGGAGCACACGAATTCCCCGAATTACCACTCGTCGCAATTGGCCGCCCCGCCGGTATCTCTGCGCCATTTACCTCAGCATGGGACTGCAAATGCTTATAGACAGTACTCAGGTTCTCATCGGCGATCTCGCTTTCCACACCGTGCGCCACTTTCCACCGGGGACAGCCCGGGGGGTCATCGAGGCAGAGCAGAAAACCACGCAGCAATTCTGGCGTCACCCCGGCAGCCAATAGAGTACCGGGCATGGTGGAGTTGGGACTCGCAAGAGCAGCGCACGCTGCTCCTAAGCCATTGGAGTTCACGTAGCTTCGGACTGCGGTGGCCTGATTCGATGTCGCTTGGAGTCCACACGCCGCAGGACTATCAATACAGCGGTTACCCTCCGCCTGTTGGGTAACGTAATACCGGCCTTTGTGGGCACTGGTGACAGGTGTTCCAGTTTGGGCAGTCAAGTCGATGGCGAAGTGTGGCCGGCCTGCCCCCCCGCGTAGCAACAGGTATGGCGACCCTCCGCCAATTCTGGGAACTGCAAGGGGCGACACAACGAATTCACTCGGACTGCCCTGATACGTTTTACTGAGAAAGACATTTGCTTCCAATGACACATTGGAGCCGTTCGGTACTGGCAAGTTCGCTGGCCGAACGCCCGCGACCCGCCACAGTCCGTAGTCTTGAGCAGCCCGCGCAACGGAGACAAGCATGATTTCGACGACGGGGTCTACTGGATCGTCCGGGACTGGTTTGAAAGCACTTGGCAGTAGTTCCACGCAGGCGAACGAGCCACCGTTGCACAGGTGCGCGGGAATAGCGCTAACGATGGTCTCTCCGTGCTCATCCTGAAAGAGCAACAAGGCCTTTATCTCGAACCCTGGTGGCACAAGAGCGGAGCCCACCGGTCGCACGACCTTCAAGAGGACACCTTCCTTGAGAGCAACCGAGGACTTGATCTTCAGCCGCGGCAGCTGAAGGTCTACGTAGCCTGGCTTGCGAGCAAGTGCTTCGTCAAACTGCTGTATAGGTGCTCGTAAGATCTCGATCGCCGCGGACTCCACGGCCCCCGCGGGCATTACGAGCGTCCCGACTCCCGCCAGGGCTATCGTCTGCCCAGTGTTGTCGACCGCGCTCACAATTGAATCTGCGGTCACCACCGGACTGACCTCGGCGACAACTCGCGTCGCGAATGTGAACGGAATGCGGTTAGGGTTGCGAAACTTCAGCACCGTGCCACGCACGGTCTGTCCCGGCATCAGTGGCCTTGCCTGCAAGGGGACAAGTACGTATGGCTTGCCATCGGCAGTCGTTCCGGATGCGTTGGCCAGCGCCACCGCAGTGGTGCTGATCGAGGTAACCTCCAGTGCCACGGGGTCGGCAATCGGCATTAACGAGTTCGTTAAGGTTGCCGTCGTGTCGAATGTCTGAGTTGTTCGGTTGAATAGATATCCCGACAAGGTTACCGTCACCTGCCCGCTCACATCGACGCGAGCCGCCTGCGCCGCACTAGCCAGGGTGATAGCTACTCCGACAGCCGCCACTACGAGTTTGGCGAGTTTCGACCAGATCTGTCTAATGATCACGGCCCTCTTGTTCGATGGAGCGGTTGCCGATTCGCCCCGCACGTGGATCCAGCAACGCGGGCGCCGAAATCGAAGAAACTCCAGCAAACCGATCGCCAATAGCGCTAGCGTGCCAAGCTCTGGAACTGGCTGCCCGTGGCGCAGAATCACCGAGATCGCCGCTTCTTGCCCTCGAGCCTGAAAGGTATGCAATGTCCCCCCTACGCTTCCATTGACTTCATACAAGAGCAGCGTGTCCGCACCGGTCGGATCGTTGGTTGGAAAGAGGAGCAATCCGCCGACGGGATCAAGCAGCAGAATTTAGAAGGCCTCCGGAAGCGACCCAGCGGCAGGTGCATTCTGGGTGAACGCAACATCGAACGAGAAGGCGGTGCCCAGCACCGCGCAGACCAGCAACTCGCTGAAGAAATCGGTATCGCTGTACGACACCAGGCCTGGCAGATTGCCGGACACTCCCCCGATTGCAGACTGGACACCGAGCTTGCCGTCGCTGGTAAAGCTGGTGACCCACAATCCGTTAGCAGGCGGCCCGCCGTCGCTGAAATCAAGTGCTAGCTGTACGTTGGTGCCGGTTAGCGCAGAGGTATCGATCGACACTCTGCAAGTGGCGGCACGCGTGGAGATCGCGAATGCCAGCATTCCGGCGAACGCCACCGCCGTTAGCCATCGTGTCTTGTTCATGTCTTCCTGCCATCTATTCCTGTTCATGCGATGGATCGACACGCTGACATTCTGTTTGACCCAAACCGCGCTGGAGGTTGATCTAAATCAAGCTCCAATCCACGGCTGCGACGCGACGCTGAAACAGGTGTTCGGACTGACCAAGGAAACCCGGCGGTTCGATGCGCTATGGTATCAGCTTGACATTGCCAAACAAATGTCACGTCGCGTTTGCATCACGCTACGACAGTCGGCGGCCCTCCGGTCCCCGGGGGAACGGATGGCTTCACGGTCATCAACGACGCGGCGGCAATAGCCGCGGGATCATCGTGCGACGCTGATGCCAATGTCGGACATGGAGTAGCGTGTCTTACGTGCGCAAGGGTAGTGGTGATTGCGGCACACCGTCGCGTTCCGCGTTTCCGCTTACGTATGTCTGGCAATCGTCAACGCTGCGATTGCGTCGAGCATGTTGGTTCCCAAAGTGTTAGGGCACTACCGACTCCGTGTATAGAGGTATAGAGCTGGCGCCGGAGAGTCGACATGCACTTTTCGCTTTCGAAGGATCTCACACCTCTCGATCGGTATTTGCACACCCTGCGGGAATCGGGGTATCCGATGGTAACGACGCTCTTAGAGCGGGGGCGTATTGATATGAGTGGGAGGCTGCCATTCGATTGGCACGCGCTGCGCGCGGCTCTTCATACAACCATCACGGATGACGATACTCGATTGCTTGATCTTCTGGCCGCAGGAAAGAGCACGCCAACCATTGCAAAGCTCCTCGGGCAGCATCGCAGTCGCATCTGGCGTCGATCCCAAGCGCTCAAGCAGCGCGGATCTGGTACGGACGACGGTGATGGGGCTGCATAACGAACTCGGATTATCCTAAGGGCGAAATCGCAGGCATCCGGTGTGGCACCAATTTGTGATCGCAAATCGAAATCATTGGGACGTGGCCGGGGAGATCATCGCCCGCAAGTCCTCAATCGACTGCCTCAGCAGTTCCAAGTATCCCTCATCGACCGGCAGCCCAAGGTACTGATCAATGAGTTCGGTCGCAGCCTGATCATACGTCTGGAGCGCTCGCATATTTCCGCCCGCGTCTTTCGGCGCGAGTGCACCAATCGCCATTTCGATGGCGCTCATCCGAGCAGAGAGTGCGGCGAGTACATGTGCGAGGTCGTCGGTCGACATCTCATGGCTCCTGACATTGGTTGAACCCGATAGTCGCCTGAAGCTCTCAGAGTGTCACCTGAGAGAAGTCTCAGGTGACATTGCAACCTCCGCCGGATCGAGCGCGTCGCTCTCGTTGTAGTAGGTTAGGCCAAGAGCGGCAGCATCGAAGAGTCCTTGCCGAGGATCCTCGCTCATCCAGATCTTGCGCTTCCGCGGTAAGCGATGGGCAAAGGCAGGGATCATCAAGGCGACAGCCTCGGCGATCTCCTGTTTCCGGAGCGCTCCTACCAGCGAGAAGCAGGCGCGAACATCGGAGCGGGTATACCGATGAGTTGGAATGCCCTCGGTATCGGCGAGATGTCGGATCAGACGATGGAGCCTGCGAACCCGCTCGACCCTTCGCGATTTGAGGTGCGAGGTGTTCTCGATAACGAGGGTCTCGGGGTGATACCGATCGATGAGCTTCTTAAGAGCCAGGAGGCTCCGAGCGTTCTTCCGGGTACCGCGGAGTTCCCGCACGCCCCAGTCAAATGGAGCCAGTGGTCCTTCGAAGAGGACGAAAGCGAAGCCGTGCGTGGTCGGGTAGAAGGCGAGGACAAAGTGAGTCTCCTTCATACTCCTCGTCTACTCGTGGCTCGCTTCAAGGCGACTTCGAGAAGCTCTCTCTTGCGTCTTTCCCGAGGCTTGCTACTCTGGAGAGTGGCCTCGTAGAGCACCAATGACTGGCGCATGACCTGTTCCTCGATCTCGCCAAAGACTTGAGGGAACATCTCACGCGGGGCCACACCGAATAGCACTTCAAGGGCGAGCGCGGTCTCCAGGTTGGGAACGTGCTTGCCCTGTTCTATTCGGGAGACCGATGTACGACTTTCAAAACCAAGGAGGACTGCTACCTCCCTCTGGGTGAGCGCCCAGCGTCTCCTCTGGGTACGCACACCGCAGAGCGGCGTGTTTCTTTTCATACTTTGTTTGTTAATCGGCAGAGCTTAATGCTTTGCCACGTCTTTCCATTCTGATACGCGTTCTCCTTTTCACAAAGGAGAGAGAAGGTGCTCAGGCTGATACATCTGGCAATGATGGCGTTGATATCGGGTGCACACGCTGTGCATATCTTGCGCGGATACGGCGAGGAGTCCCGACCCTCTCCCCGGAACAACGTCTCCAACATCCACAAGTCCACGTCGCCATACCGCCCGTCTGGAGACCTTGGAGACAGGAAGGCATTCATCCGGGGGCGTAGAAGCGCCTGTGCCGCGAGCAAGCAAAGAGTGAGATCTGCTTTGATGTGCTCACGGCGAAAAAAGGCGACGGAAGTATCCCGTCGCCGATTATGAGGCTATGCGCGTTCGACCGTCTTCACTACTTGGGCGCGCTTGCCTTCGCTCCGGCGCCACATGACAGCCGCCATGTGTGCCTGAGCGTCGGCGAGATTGACATACGCCGCCGATTGATCGAGATACAGATCCTCGACGAGAAAGGTTCCCGTCGAGAGGCACCGGTACAGTGCTAAGTGACCCGACTGATGAAGCAAGACTTCCGGATTACCATGATTCATGATTGCCTCACGAGGAGCGAGGCGCGTGAAACGTCTTCTTGTAGCTCTGTGCCGATCCTGCAACATCGGTGCGGCCAGAGGTCGCCCTCCTTTGAGACCGGGGTTGACCTCCTGGCCAAAAAGGAGTTTGATAGAGTTAGCTACCAGAGGTGGTTGTCCGGCAAAGACTGTGCCACCCCCGGTAGTGTTGCACGCGCACTGCGCGTCGAACAAGCATCGAGAAATACCCGATGCGACCTACGGGGGCACCAGAAACGGTGCCCCCAAATTTTTTGGCAACTTGAAGAGAGTCCTATGCGGTACAGAGACTCGATGTTTCCCATTCTAGAATATTAAAGAACGCACCAAAAAAACGGCCAGCATCAAGGCTGGCCGCCGTACTGTCTCACCTCGATGCAAGCCTATGAAGGCTGGATCTTCAGTTGAGTACGACGACCAAAATTACGAGTAGTCCGCATCAGAAATATAGCAGGGTGTGGTTTGATCCGAATGTGAACGAACATACCCCCGAACACGAAAAAGGGCAAGTGGCTCAGTTGCAACGAAACCGAGTATGAGTCCGAATCATTCAGTGTGACCGCTCACACAGATAGTTTATATCGATGGCAATGGTCAAAGTCGTGGATGTTGGTTCGCGGGGGGTGACATGTACTTACATGCCTAAGAGAACGCGCCAATCCGAGCCGCCTCAATTCGCACTCTGTTCGCAATTCCATCAAGATCCGGAAAAATAAACCCGTGGTCAACTCCGATCATGCGCAGCTCGCGAAATATGCGTTCGCTGGCCCTGGAAGGGATCTTGATGTGCAGGTGCGGCACAAGGGGCTGGGGGCTCGCAGATACAGTAAAAACCGAAGCTTGCGCAGTCATACGCTGGTTGATAAGGGGGGGAAGAAGGACACCGAAATCCCTTAAGGGGTCATCACTCATGGTGAATTTCGGCGGATGCTCGTTCCGGCACGCAAACGTACTCACAGGAACTCCTCCCATATCCTTCATTACGAGGACCGCTGAATCAACGCCGGCCAATTCTTTTGCTTCCACCGCGAAGAACAATGCTACGAGTGGGCTCAAAGTCCAGTCGAGAAGTCTAGTTGGAAGACCATGGTGTTGCGCGACAACGATCTTTCTCCATAGGATCTCGTGTCGCGGGCCTTCGTTTATGAGGGGCGGGAAGTGGCTTGCAGCGTAGGTACAGTATCGATGTAGCATGATGCTTTCGAGTGACTCGAGGCCCATTTCGCCACGGCTGACCTCGGTATCGATATAGGGGGAACGCCAGATTGCTGGTACTAGCGGCTTTGAACCATCCCGCTGGCCTCGAAAGAGGTTTGAGCGTCCCGGAACTGACGCTTGCTCGATATCGCTGCATTCCTTCACGTAGTCCGCCAGTGATAGTACGACACGCTCGGTGACAGCACTCACGTAGAGCCTCCTCATAACGGTTATTGCTGAGTTGATGTCGGCACATACCAGTCTTACGCATATTCTCCGCCTCCTTACTCATCAGCGTTCTCTCCGCTGGACATCTTGCTCTCGACTATTCTGGATTGCTTCGTAGGAATAGTCGTGTGCGGGGAGTCCATACGATCTTCGAAGTCGAGTTGGGTCCCCGCGGCAATGTTCCCAGTGTCCGCATGTTCCTCATTTGGACGGTGGATGTTGGGGAGGTAGGGATGTTGTTCCGGGGGTAGCCACACCGGAGGACGGGAGCTTTTCCTCTGCCAATTCAGAAGGCCGCCCGAGAGGCACGACGAACACCCCGCCGCTCTTGTAGGTGCGAAGATCCAGGCGCTCCCGCAGGATCTCGCCGACGTAGCGGGTGGTGAGTGGTCGATCGATGGTGCTTCCGATGTCGTCGATGAGAAGTGATGTGATCCGTCCGACGGAGACCTTCTCTTGACCTTCCTTCCTCAGTCGTGAGAGGACACGGATGGCGGCCTGTTCGACAAGGTCCCCGTCCTTCACTCGGCGTGCGTCGTGCTGCGCTAATACTGCTGCCCGGATCTTCTCCCGGATATCGTCCGCCTCGACGATCGAAAGAAGTGGCACGAGGATCTGATTGAGTCGTGGAGGCAAGGCTGGGTCAACCAACGAAGGATCAGCACTCACCTCAGGGAGCATCGCAAAACGGTATCCAAGGAGCTTGTTTCGCAGCTCACGCGCTTCCTCCCTCTGAACGTCGGGGAGGTTAATCGGGATATCGGAGCGGAGCGCTCCTCTCCCCATCTCGGCCGTGAAGAAGCGACTCTCCAAAGCGTCGTCCTCATACGAGCGGCGCATAGCAACGAGCTTCGGCCCGAAGACGGTGAAGGCTCTTGGCTCGAACTCCTTCTTCTGCGAAATCTGGGTACGCAGTACCGGGAAGCCACGGACGTTTCCGTTGTTGAGAATCTTTACGAGCTCGGCCTTCTCGTCGCTGAAGCGGAAGTCGGCCTCATCAAAGAGGAGCGTCCCACGGAAGGTATCGAGGGTGTGAAAGATGGGTGAGACGGTGGAAGCACCCGAAGCGAAGAACGCACGGTTACAGAGCGAGCCCACGACCAAGAGCGCCCTTGTCTTCCCTGAGCCGTACTGACCTCGGAAACGGAGGTACGGCAGTTCGTTGAAGGCGTCATACACCCAGGTAAGGAGGATGTAGTAGACGGCGAGGATACGGAACTCGGGATCGAGATCGACATACCTGGAGAGATGGGCGTCGATGTCCATGACCAAGCTCTCTACCACTCCATACTCTTCTCTCCTCTGGGCAAGGAGAAGCACCTCATGCTTGATGAGGTTGTTGGTGGCACTGTAGGGAATGAGGATGGACCCGTCGGGGAGCGCGAACTCGTCGACGAGACGCACAGCGCCCCCTTGTCCGACCGCCAATTGAGTGCGTTTGGCGTCGGGATCATAGACGAGTTCAACGAGCTCACCGTTTGGAAGCCGGCGGGAGACCGTAGGGATTCGGAGAGTGGTTGGGTTCCGCTTAGGCTTCATTCATTCAGTCTAGAGGAACCGCCTTCGTCTCACGAGACGCGAGAAGGTGTATCGGTCGCACCTTCTCAGCGACGTGACAGATTCGAGAGGTTTGCTAGACTGGTTGGAAGTATCAATTGACCCTATGAAGTATTTTGTCTACTGCCGCAAATCGACCGAGTCGGAAGACCGACAAGTACTCTCCATCGATTCGCAGCGAAGCGAAATCGACCGCAGCTTCGGGAGCAAGCCTGATTTCGAGATCGTTCGTGTCTTTGAGGAGTCCTACAGCGCCAAAGCTCCTGGCCGTCCCATCTTCGACGAGATGCTCGCCCGTATCGAAAAGGGCGAAGCCGAAGGCATCATCGCCTGGCACCCTGACCGGCTGGCGCGAAACTCTGTTGACGGCGGAAAGCTGATTTACCTCCTGGATCGAGGGTCACTCAAGGATCTCAAGTTCTCAACGTTCACCTTCGAGAACAATCCTGAGGGGAAGTTCGTCCTCTCAATCCTCTTCGGGTACTCCAAGTATTACGTCGATAACTTGAGTAAGAACGTCAAGCGTGGCAACGAGATGAAGGTGGCTCGGGGCTGGCGCCCGAGCATTACCCCGCTTGGGTATGTCACTGATCGAGAGACACGGACCATCGTCTCCGATGGCACTCACTTTGAAGCAGTGCAGCGGATCTTCCGACTGATCCTCACGGGCTACTCGGTACGTTCAGTGCTGCGTCGGATGACGGAGGATGGATACCGGATGCCGAGCACCCGCCGCTATGGCGGACGACCTCTGGCCAAGAGCACTCTCTACGCCATGCTCGGTAACCCGTTCTACACCGGTCACTTCTATTGGCATGGGACGCTCCATGCAGGCAAGCATCCCGCAGCGATCACCCTGAAGGAATTCCAGGCGGCGCAGGAGATGATCGGGAGACTGGGAAGAGAGAAGCCACAGAAACACTCCTTTCCGTTCACTGGCATGATCCGATGCGGTGGGTGTGCGCTCATGATTACCGCCGAGCATCACATCAACCGCTTTGGAAGTCACTACACCTACTACCGGTGCACCAGGAAGCGTAAGGATCGTCGGTGCGCCGAGCCAGCGGTTCCAGGGAAGCAGTTGGAGGAGCAGTTCCGATTGTTTCTCGATCGTCTTTGCCTCGACCAAGAAACCCTCCGTACTTTCGTCGATGAAATCGCAGAGGCAAAGAAGCGGGGTGTATCAGACAGTGCTCCCACTGGAGAGCAGATGCTCACCAAGGAGCTTCAGGCTCAAGAAAGGCAACTGAAAACAGTCCGAGATCTGCGGATTCGTGAGCTGCTTCCGGACGACGAGTTCCTGCGACGCCAGAAAGAGATCGCATTGGCTATCGCTTCGATGCGTGATCGGATCAAGCATCTTGAGGGAAAGGAGGAATGGTTTGAACCCGCGGAACTTCTCACATCGTTCCGTCAGCAAGCGATTTCTTGGTTCGAACGTGGGACGAACAACACCAAACGTGCAATCGCCGATGCTGTTGGATTGAACTACACGCTTACTGATGGAAAACTGCGCGGTGAAGCCGTGAATCCACTCTCGTTAAGCGTTGAGGAACCATCGGTTCCATATATGTCGGAGTGCCGGGAATTGAACCCGGATTACACGCACCCGAAGCGTGCGTAATACCGTTATACCACACTCCGTATTCCCATTGGTATGGGGATTCTCTACACGGCGCCCGAACCACTTTGCGTAGCGATGCCGGCGCTCTTACGAGACGCTGCCCCTTTACTGTACGTGATGGCGTCCTTTGATGTGAGTATCATCATCCTGGCGCCGTTCCTGGATCACCTCTTTTGCCATCGTCTGGAGTACATGCAGGTCATTATCCATGAGTTTTCTGGCTCGGTCAAGAAGAAACCCTCGATCGTTTTTTGTTGGATCCTCGATGACCTCGGCGAGGAGACACTCAAGGAGTGCTCCAATTTTTGGACCTGGCTTTTCCCCGAGAGTTTCCATGAGATCTTTTCCTGAAATAGGGAGCATTTTTACGGAAATGGGGTCATGTGATACCTTCTCGATCATGTATTCTAAGTGACGTAGCTTGTAGGGCTTTGCTTTGGGAACACCGGATCCGAGACGATCACCGATGCGAACCGCCATGAGATCATCCATATTTTCAAGTCCTACTCGGCGGATGAGTCTTCGGACGCTTGCTTCAGTCACTTCACCTACATTGTAATAGAAGAGGTGTTGGTCAACGAGGAGGCTTGCATGGTCAACGATCTCTCGGGAGTATTTGAGTCGTTCAAGAATTTTTTTGGTCATTCTGGCGCCAACGTGATCATGGTTATAAAACGTTGCATGGTACCCGCCACCCTTCTTCGTGCGAGGTTTCCCGACATCATGAAGGAGTGCTGCCAAACGTACCGAGAGTTTCTTCGACGGACAGGTTTCCAGTGCCCTGAGATTGTGTTCCCAAACAGTATATATATGGTGGAGGTTTTGAGTGACGCCAATACCCTCCTCAAGCTCAGGGAGAAAATGCTTGAGCAGTCCGGTATCAGAAAGGAGCTGCACCCCGATGCTTGGATGGGGTGAAAGAATAATTTTTGTAAACTCGTCCTGGACACGCTCGATGGCAATTTTCTGGAGAGAAGGCGCGAGCGTTTTGAGGGCGGACAAGGTTGCTGGTTCAATGCGCCAATCAAGTGCTCCCTGAGAGTTTTTCGTGCCAAGCTCAACAAGGAATCGAATTGCTCGAAGCATTCGGAGAGCATCTTCGGCGAAGCGCTCTTCAGGAACACCCACCGCTCGAATCAATTTTTCGTCGAGATCCCGTTGTCCTTTGAACGGGTCCGTGATGGTGAGTTGTCCTGCTGAGACGGTAGCCGCGAGAGCATTGACCGTAAAATCACGCCGCGAGAGATCTTGTTCGAGAGAATTCGTAAACTGTACTTTATCAGGATGCCGTGCATCAGAATAGGTAGATTCGATGCGATAGGTTGTCACTTCGATGATGTCAGACGTACGCTCTTCTGGAGTTGATTCGAGGAAACGAGGCACTTTGACTCCAACCGTACCATACACGTTCTCATAGACGGATTCTGGGAAAATTTTCTGAATGTCTTCAGGCAGGGCATTCGTCGTAATGTCCCAATCTTTCGGAGAGCGTCCAATGAGGATATCTCGAAGTGATCCTCCAACCAGAGATGCTTCAAAACCAGCCTGATAGAGACGTTCGAGAATATCGAGTACGGGTTGGGGGATTGGAGCGTGCATGATAGTTCCAGTTTAACATGAGGAGAGTGAAATGATGGTACGCGAAGAGTGTCGCTTGGTCAATAAAAAACAGCGTATCGGACGCCGTGTTTTATGGAAAAAAGAATTTAGAGCGTACGTAATTTCTCTTCAATTTTGTAGCAAAGGAGTGTATCACCAACAGCGATTTTCACATTCCCATCGAATACCACACCGCACTCATTCCCTTGGCCAACTTCATCGGCATTTTCTTTATTCCGTTGAAGATTACCCATTTTCCCGGAGCCAATAATTTCATCACCGCGCTTGACTTCGATGAGTGATCCACGCACCATTTTTCCTTCTGAAACTCGGCCACCAACGATCATATCGTGTTTGCCGGTTTTGAAAACAGCTAAAACCGAAAGTCGTCCATGATCGGTACGAATAATTTCTGGGGGGAGCAGGGCTGCCATTTCTGTTTTGACTGCTTCAACGAGTTTATAGATAATATTGAAACTCTTGATCGAAACTTTTTCATTTTCGGCAATACGTTTGGCGACCGAGGTCGGTTCAACGTTGAATCCATAAATACGCGCCTGACTGCTTGCTGCCATTTTTACATCGGATTCGGTGATTGTTCCAACACCCGAGGCCACTACTTCGATAGCCACTTCTGGATGATCAATAGCACCGAGAATTTGTTCGATTGCTTCAAGTGAACCCTGTACATCAGCTTTGATGATCACTGGAACGTGCTTCACATTCTCATCTTCCTTTTTTGCGACTTTTTTGATTTCGCCCTCCTTGAGTAGTGCCTCTTGCGATTTGAGCCGAGCAAAGGCCTTTCCGGAGACAACCTGGATGACGTCATTTACCTGGGGCGTTTCATTGAATCCATAGAGGGTGACGGGGAGGGAGGGAGTAGCGGATTCGCGACTTTTTCCTAAGTAATCTTCAATACGACGTATACGTCCGAAAGCTCCTCCAGCCACAATGTCTTGACCAACTTTGAGCGTGCCGGTTTTGACGAGAACCGTGGCCTCCGGTCCTTTTTGAGGATCGAGGTGAGATTCGAGAACGACCGCCAAACCATCGCGTTTCTCATCAGCTTTAAATTCCTCGACTTCGGCAACGAGCAGGATGGCATCGAGGAGCTTATCAATATTAAGATTGCTTTTCGCGCTAATTTCGACACACATCACCTCGCCCCCCCAACCTTCGAAGAGAATGCCATTTTCCGCGAGTTCTTGTTTGACACGATCGGGTTTTGCCTCAGGCTTATCGATTTTGTTGATGGCGACAATGACCGGAAGCTTACGTTCCTTGATGAATTCGATGACTTCTTTGGTCTGAGGGCGAACGCCATCATCTGCGGCAACAACGAGGATCGCGATATCGGCGATAGAGACGCCGCGTCGACGCATGCCAGAGAAGGCTTCATGCCCTGGAGTATCAATGAACGTTACGAGTTTCCCGTGTTTCTTGACTTGATAGGCACTAATTTTTTGGGTAATACCGCCCGCTTCACCCGCAGCGACATTGGCTTTACGGATCGTATCGAGCAGCGTCGTCTTACCATGATCAACATGTCCGAGAATCGTTACAATTGGCGCGCGGAGAGAGAGTTTTCGCTCAGTTTCAGTTTTTTCTGCCTCACAGATATGGATAAGATCTTCAAGCGTGAGTGTTCCAGCTTTGGCTCCGGTATCAAGAGTAGCTTCAAACCCAAGGTCAGAAGCAATAATGGCTGCGGTATCAAAGTCTACTTCTTCATTGATGGTAGCGATAATGCCGTTTTTCATGAGCGCCATGATAATCTGAGCCACCGGTACACGAAGAAGCTCCGCCAATTTCTTGACGGTAATGGTTTCGGGGAGTGCGACAGTTTTCGGTGCTTCCGTTGGTTCAGTACTCATGGTAATAACTCGCTTGATTAAACTTTTTTCTCGCGGTTTTGGGAAATGGCCTGTTCGATGACGGTTTTTTCTTCATCGGTGAGCGGAAATCCTTCGGCTTCGCCACCTTTCACGGGTTTCGCGTAGACGCGAGTTCCCTCACGTGTATGGAGAGAAGAAATGACTGTACCATTATTTTTTCCGTCGAGAAGTGCAACCGCAAAACTCTGATTACTCCCCACCTCCTTGAAGGGATTAAAACGCATGACGGCTACCTTGTGTAGACTCTTTTTTGAAAGGGTATGAATTTGATTGGAAATCTCAAACAACTCTTGAATTTCCTCGTCCATAGCTCGGGTACGATCCTTGGTCTCGATAAGGACGGTCTCGAGGTCGCCAGCTGATTTTCCAGAGAAGAAAAGAGCGAGCTTCTGTTCGAGTCGACGAACCTTCAGGAAAAGAATAAGGCTTATTCCTGCCAAAAAAACCAGGGTGATTCCTGCAACGCTGAGTCCGATCAGGATGGAGGATAATGAGGTGGAGCTCTCAAGCATAGGGCTTGTATAAGCCACGGTAGCATCTAATGAGAGAAATGTAAACACACGAAAGGTATTTTTGAGATTCTCCAGAAAAAAAACGTCGAGTGCGAATGCTCGTATTTCTTCTGCGTATGCTGAAAAAAATAATCCAAAGACTTGAGATACTCAGGATTCGTTGCGGAAAGGGAGAGATTCGAACTCTCGATACCGTTTCCGGTATGCCGCTTTTCGAGAGCGGTGCCTTCAACCACTCGGCCACCTTTCCAGGGGGGATACTTTTCAGTTCTACACTGAAAAAGGGTCCGAAGCAAGCCGAGAGAAGCTTGGGGGGATTGGCTGTTATTGAATCAAATCGTCAGC